>JBGTHJ010000345.1:0-6865 GCA_041746175.1 Pyrinomonadaceae bacterium | reverse complement strand
CGTGCCCGCCAACCCGCGCGCGCGCCAGCCCGTGATGCGTTCCTGCTTGATGACGAAAAAGGCGATGCGCGGCGCAAACGCAGCGGCGCGATCGACGAGCGCGTTGAGGATGGCGGCCTGCGAGCGTTGTTCGTTAATCTCGTCGACGGCGGCTTTGAGAATCGCCAGATCGCTCGACGCTTTAGCGCGCGTCGATTCGGCGGCGGCGGCTTCGATGCCGGAATTGCGAGCGGCACGCACATGCTCGGCGATAGAGACAGCGACCGCATTGTCCGCGCCCAACTCGCTCTCCAGACGCTCCGACAGTCGCGTGAAGGCTTCGTTAAACTGGCTTTGCAAACGCATGATATCGTCGCGCAAACTGTTCAACCGCCCGTTGATGTAATCATCTAGTTCGCCGCGCAGACTCTGCTCGATTTCTTCACTCGACACCTTGGTTTTCCTCCGTTGCAGGCGTGTTTGAGACGTAAGGCCGCAGTCGTTGCGGGTTGCGTGCGCGGCGTCGTCGCTCTGTGGTTATGACAGCAAACACTGCCCCCGTAACAGTGCCGCGCGGATTATGGACGGGCACGCGGAACAGTGTCAAGCAGACCTTCCGGCGATTTTGGACTTGCGATTTTTGATTTTGGAATTATCATGTGGGGGCATTTAGTGGCCGACAAATTTCTGAGCTAGATACAGATTCAAACAATGCACGCCAGCATCCTCATCGCCGACGATTATGACGACAACCGGGAACTGCTGCGACTGATGCTGCAATCCGACGGTTATCGCATCCGCGAAGCGCGCGACGGGCGCGAGTGCCTCGCGGCGGTGCGCGCTGAGTTGCCGGACGTGGCGCTCATCGATCTCTCGATGCCCGTGCTCGACGGTTGGAGCGTGCTCCGCGAACTCCGCGCCGACGCACGTACGCGCTCGCTCCCGTGCGTCGCCGTCACCGCCTTCGCTTCCGACCAGGATCGCCGCCGCGCCCTCGATGTGGGTTTCGACGCCTACATCTCCAAACCCTTCCGCGCCAAAGACCTGCTCGAACTCGTCCAGCGATTGCTCGCCAAACGCGCCACGATTTAACCGGAGCCTTATCCATGACGCGCCGCCACGCCGCCGCCGCTACCCCCACCACCACCATTATCCCCCCGGCGCGAAGCCGTGACGAATCCGCGCCCCCCGGCGACCGCCCCGGCGACCGCCCCGCCGCCAAAGTCGTTCTCGTCGCGTTCGAGAAATTGTTTTCCGGGGGACGCGGCGTCGCACGTTTCGCGCGGTCGGGGTTGCGTTACGTCAAACTCGACGGCGGCGCGGTGCTCGTCGAACAGAACCCGAAGAAAAAAAGCGTGTGGGCGGAGCAGGCGCGGCAGGGGCGTCGCATCGCGTGGGTGATGCGCGACGGCGAATATCTCGCGCGCGTGGTTGACGCCGAAGTCGTCATGCTCGATTCAAAATAAACCGGGACACTTCCGTCGCGTCCAGACCCGGCAGCCCGACGCGATTCACGCCCGGTTATTTCCACCTCCCACAAAACAACATCTCCGATTACGGTATCCCGTGGGTGCTCGCGACAAATAATGCCCTCGCGGAGTTTCGCGAGCGTCCCGCGCCGGTGCCGCGCAACACCTTCTCCGAATTTCGTGGCCGCGATTCCGAACACGGATGAGTCGAATCCGCTAGAGCAACGCCGGTTCGTCGAGGAGTCGTCCGGCGGCGAATCTCGTCGCGGCGAGCGGCGCGATGTCGAGCAGGCGCGCCGCGCCGTCGAGTATCAGTTCGGAGACGAGACGTCCGGTGGCGGGCGAATGCATGACGCCGTGACCGCTGAAGCCGTTGGCGAGAAACAGACCGCGCAGCGCGGGCGACTCGCCGATGATGGCGTGGTGATCGGGCGTCATCTCGTAGAGACCGGCGCGGCAACCCCCCGCATCAACTTCCGCTTCCGCCAGACATGGCACGCGCTCCTGTGCACGTCGTCGAATCTTATCGGTGAAGCCGGGGTCGAAGTTGGTTTTGAATCCGGGCGACTCCGTGGGGTCGGGCCACGCGAGCAGGAAGCCGGGCGCATCGGTGGCGGCGCGCGGGCGGAAGTGGAAGCCGTCGGTCATGTCGATGACCATCGGCAGCGTGCCGGACAGCGCGTTGACGCTTTTAGTGCTGACGATTTGCCTGCGCAGCGGTGTGACCGGAATTTCGACGCCCACCAGACGCCCGATTTCCGCCGCCCACGCGCCCGCCGCGTTGACGACCGCGCGTGTCGAGACACGTCCGCGCGTAGTCTCGACGCACGCCACGCCGTCCGCGTCGGTTTCAATCCCCGTCACCTCCGTGTCGAGCCAGAGTTCGACACCGCGCTCGCACGCGCGTTCGGTGAATCCGCGCATGATGCCGAGCGGCGAAACGAAGCCGTCCGTCCGGCAGAAAGAACCGCCGACCACATCGTCGGCGCGCATCTGCGGCAGCATCTCCGCGATGTCCTGGGCGCTGACGAGTTCGACGTTGGCGAGACCGTGCTTGATCTGGAGTTCGCGACACGACTTGAGATATGCGAGATGCCGCGCGCTGGTTGCGACGAACAGGTAACCCGCCGGTTCGTAGCCGGCGGCGTGGCCGGTCGCTTCCTCGAAGTGCGAGATGAAATCAATCGAGTAGAGCGACATCAGGATGTTGATGGGCGAGGCGAATTGCGCGCGGACGCCGCCCGTCGCGGGCCCCGTCGAACCCAAACCCTGCCGCGCCTCACGCTCGACGACCACGACGCTCGTGCAGCCCCTCTCCGCGAGATGGTAGGCCACGCTCGCCCCGACCACACCGCCGCCGACGACCACCACGTCCGCCGTCTTCTTCGTGAAATCGGGAACTGTCATTTAGATCAAACCCGCCGGGGTTGGGTGTTTTTGGTGCCGCCGGTGTTTATGGCGTGACGATGATTTCGGCGACGTTCTCCGGCGGCAGCGGGACGGTGAGACGTTTCGTCGTTTCGTCGTAGTTGAATTTTTCGACGGCGCGCCCGTCGATGCTGACGGCGCGTGGACGCGTCTGAACGTTGATCATCTCGATGATTGCGAGCGGGCGCGAGACGTTGTACGCGCCGGTGCGCGCGAGCCGGAGCGTCGTGCCCGTCTGCGTGATGGTCGTCGTGCGAAACGCGCCGCGCCGGTAATCGTAGCCTTCGCCCGCGTCCTCGTAAAAACTGCTCGCGCCGTCCGCGCCGCGCGCAATCGTTAACGAGAGCGGGGCGCGCGGCATCTCGCCGGTGTGTTGAATAACGGGCTGGACGGGGATCGCCGCGCCGACGCGCACGAACAGCGGCAGACGGTCGAGCGGCGCATCGACATCGACGTGCTTTCCCGCGCCCTCGTAAACTTTGCCCGTCCACCAATCGACCCATGCGTCACCTTTGGGAAAATAGACGCCGCGCTTGGCCGCGCCCGGCCACAGCACCGGCGCGACGAGCAGGTCGCCGCCGAGCATGTACTGTGCGAGCGAGTGCTGCGTCTCGTAGGTCACGAAGTCCGACGGGTACTCGAACCACAGCGGGCGCATCACGGGCGCGCCCGTCTGTTCGTGCTCGCGGAACAGCGTGTAGATGTAGGGCAGCAGGCGATAACGCAACTCAATCGACGCGCGGTTGATTTTTTCGTGCTCCGCGCCGTGCGACCACGGCTCCTGGTCGGGCGAGCCTTTGCCGACGTGCGAGCGGAAGAAGGGCGTCAGCGATGCGGCTTGCAGCCAGCGCGTGTAGAGTTCGGGCGTCGGGCCGCCGGTAAAGCCGCCCACGTCCGCACCGACGAACGGAATCCCGGAGACGCTCCTCCCGGTCAGCATCGGGATCGAGAGTTGGAGGTGTTCCCAACTCGAAACATTGTCGCCCGTCCAGACGGCGGAGAAGCGTTGGATTCCGGCATAGCCCGCGCGCGTCAGGACGAAGGGACGCGTCTCCGGTCGAAGCTTGCGCAAGCCCTCAAAAGTCGAGCGCGCCATCTGCATCCCGTAGACGTTGTGGTAGCGCGCGTGATCGCCGGGCTGTCCGTCGCCCGCGTGACGCACCGTGAGCGGAAAGGTGCTCATCGGGTCGTGATAGATGCCGGGCTGCGCGGGGCGCGTGTCGGGCGCGAAGATGCCGGGTTCGTTCATGTCGTTCCAGAATCCGGTGACGCCCTCGTCGAGATTCTTTTTGTATAGCGCGCCGAACCATTCGCGGGCGCGCGGGTCTGTGAAGTCGGGGAACGCGCAGACGCCCGGCCAGACGTTGCCGTGAAACTCTTTGCCGTCCGCCGTCTGATGAAACATCCCGCGCGCGCGCCCCTCTCGATAGACCGCATAGTTTTCGTCAACCTTGATGCCGGGGTCGATGATGACGACGGTGTTGAAGCCGTCGCGACGCAGGTCGCGCAAGAGCTTGGGCGGGTCGGGGAAGTTGGTTTTGTCCCACGTAAAGACGCGGTAGCCTTCCATGTAGTCGATGTCGAAATAGAGCACGTCGGCGGGGATGCGCCGCTCGCGGAAGTTGCGCGCGATGTCGCGGACTTTTGATTCGGGATAGTACGAATAGCGCGACTGTTGATAGCCGAGCGACCACGCGGGCGGCAACGGCATCCGCCCCGTCAACCCGGTGTAATCGCGGACGACGTTCTTCGGCGTTCGCTCCGCGCCGCCCGTGAAGACGTAATAGTTCAACTCGCCGCCCGCCGCGCCGAACGTGTAACGCTCCGGCGCGGTCTGTCCCATGTCGAAATAGGAACGGTGCGTGTTGTCGAAGAAGACGCCGTAGGCGCGTCCCTGCCGCAACGCGATGAAGAAGGGAATCGACTGGTAAACGGGGTCGAGGCCGGGCGGATAGCCGTAGGTATCGAAGTTCCACATGACCATCGTCCGCCCGTGCCGCGCGGCGGGCAGAGCCTTCTCGCCGAACCCGTAATAAATTTCGGTCGCCGCGCGTCGCTTCGACGTTTCGACCGCGCCCGTCTCCGGGTCAAACGAGGCGGGGCGCGCCGGGTCGTCCTCCGCGACTAGTTGCCCCTGCGCGTCGTAGACGCTGACGAGAAACGGACGACGCCGCACGACGACCTTCGCCCCCCCCGCCAGCGCGCCGGAAATCTCGATTACGTCGCGGGCGGTTTCGCGCACCGTCGCCCTCATCCCTGCGCGCTGCTTTTCTTCGACCGCGTAGGAAAAATCACGCTCGAACACGCCGCGCGGCGCGAGCCGCACGCGCACCGCATCGGGCGACACGAAACTGATCGAAACGCGCGCCCCGCTCGACAATACCAGCGTCGCGCCGTCCGCCTGCCGCACGACGCTGACCACATTGCCCGCCCCGCGCCACGCCGCCCGCGCCACATCCGCGTGTCCGGCGAAACACCAGAGAATGACGAAGACCGCGACGACGAACCGGCTGCGAAATGTGCTATCAATCATGTCGTTTACCATGCCTCACCGGGAAGAAATGCTCCATCGGCGCAGCGGCGCACCGGCTCAGCGATTGAAAGTAGTACTTACGCAAATGCGCCTGGTTGCGGAAGCCCGCACGGAGTAAGGGCGCAAGTCCTTACTCAAACACCGGCGACACCCTTGCTGCGTGCGGGTTTCCGCAAATTCGTTCAACCCGCCGGTCGAGCCGTCCCTTACTTGCCGCGCTCGTAAACAACTTTGCCGTCGAAGATGGTGATGTCGGCTTCGGTCTGCAAAATCTCTTCGGGCTTGATCGTCAGCAGGTCGCGCGTGTGGACGACGAGGTCGGCGAGCATCCCTTCGGCAATCTGTCCCTTGTCGGCTTCCTCGAACGAGGCATAGGCCGCGCCGGTCGTGTAACAGCGAATCGCGTCGGCGATGGAGAGACGTTCCTGCGGCCACCAGCCGCCGGGCGGGTCGCCGTCCGTGCTCCGTCGCGTGACCGCCGCGTAGAGACCGAGATACGGATTGATCGGCTCGACCGGCCAGTCCGTGCCGAAGGCGACGTGGACGCCGTGCGACCGCATCGCGTGCCACGCATACGCGCCGAGCACGCGGTATTCGCCGAGCCGGGCTTGCGCCCAACGCTTGTCCGAAATCGCGTGCGACGGCTGCATCGAAGCGATGACGCCGAGTTCACGGAACCGCGCGAAGTCGGTCGGCGCGATGACCTGCGCGTGCTCGATGCGGTGACGCGGCGGCATCTTCACTGCGCTCGAAGACGACTTGTCGGTCGTCGTCGGCTGACGATTTTTCGCCGCCGCGAACCCATCGAGCGCCATGCGGTTCGCGCGGTCGCCGATGGCGTGGAGCGTGATTTGAAAATCTGCGGCGTCGCGTTCGACGATCATTTTAGTCAGTTCTTCGGGCGGGCGACGCGGGATGCCGCTGTTGGCGGGGTCGTCCGCGAACGGCGCGAGCATCGCCGACGTGCGCGAGCCGAGCGTCCCATCGACGTAACCCTTGAGCGCGCCGAGACGCAGCCGCGCGGGATCGTCTTTGAACGCGGCGAACTCCGCGCGCTGCCGCGTTAGTTCTGCAACCGTGTCTTCAAAATCCTGCCACTCCGAGACGCGCACCGTCAGTTTGCCCGCGCGCAACAGTTCGCGATAGAGCTTCGTCGTCTCGTAGCCGGAGTTGTCCTGTATCGACGTGATGCCGTAGCGTCGCTTCGGCGAGCGCGCGTGAGACGGCCTCGCGCGCCTCGTCAACCGTCGCATCAGGCACGATGCGCTCGACCAACTCCGCCGCCGTCTCTTTCAAGATGCCGGTCGGCTCGCCCGCCGCATCGCGTAAGATTTCGCCGCCCTCCGGCGCGCCCGTCGCGCGCGTGATGCCCGCCTTCTGCAACGCCGCCGAGTTCGCCCAACTGACGTGACCGTCAACGCGCTGGAGAAAGACCGGATGGTTCGGCGCAACGGCG
>JBGTHJ010000344.1:0-2816 GCA_041746175.1 Pyrinomonadaceae bacterium | reverse complement strand
CGGCCTCGCTTACGGGTTACGTGCGGGGCAGGTGTCGGCGGCCTGCGTGCTGGTCGTCGCGATGCCGGTGGCGGGCGCGGGCGTGTTCGTGCTGGCACAGACGCGCCGGCGCGTCGAGAGCGTAGCGGCGTTGGTTGTCGTCACCTTTTTGACGGTTGTGTTGTTAGTGGCGTGCGCGATTGTGCCGGTGGCGAATCGCGAGTCGGTGCGCGAACTGTTGCTGCGAGCCGAGACGCGCGGCTACGGCGCTGCGCGCGTCTATCAACTTCACACGATTGAACGGACGGCGGAGTTTTACGCATCTGGAAGACTCGCTTACGACGCGGCGGGCGAACCTCTTAAATTTGAAGGCGCGTTCCAAATTGCCGACGCCGCGCGCGAAAACAAAACCACTGTGCTCGTTCTCGTCCCGGTCGAACATGCGGGGCAGTTGACCGAATACCCCGCGCTCGAAGCGGAAATCATCGGCGACAACGGGACGCTTGCGCTCATCGCCGCGCGTGCGCGATGAGAAGTCCGGATGCGCTGCGCGCTCGGCGTCGTTGGGAGTGGGCTAACCCCCAGCGAAACGGGCGTAGGGGTCTGTCTATCGTAGCGTGCGGTCGAAGAAGTCGATCATGCGGCGGTCGTAGGCTTCGCCTTGCGCGCCGGGGGCGGAGGCGAGATTGTAGCCGGTGAGCGGCAGGTCGCTGATGATTTCGACGTTCGGTTGTTTTGGGAAGCAGGCAGCGAGGGCGATGGTCGAGTCGCGCAGGTAACCGGCGTCCGCGCCCGTTAGCAGGAGTGTGGGAGTGCCGGTGAGGGTGGCGGCGACTTCACAGGCCGGGGTGTTCTCAAAACCGCCGAGGTAATAGATGTGTGCGCCGTAATTCGTCAGCCGTCCGAGCAGGTCGTTGTTGAGTCCCGTGTTCTCTTTGACGACCGCGCTCAAGAGTGCGGCGGGCGAGGCGGGCACCGAGTCGAGCACGATCGACTTCACTTTTGCCGGGTCGTGCGCGGCGGCGAGCAGCGCGGCGTAGGCTCCCAACTCGACGCCGTACAATCCGACGTTGTTGCCGACGAGCGCACGTCCTTGAGCGGTTTTGAGCGTGCGCAAATAATCGATCGCCGATTGTGCATCGTTGGCTTCGCGCGCACCGAAAGAAGTTCGTTCGACGGGCGGCGTCTCGCCGTGACCACGCTGGTCGGGCCAGAGGATTGTGAAGTTGGTTGCTTCGTTGAGCTTGACGCCGAGGTTGAGAAACCACGAGCGGTCTGTGCCGTAGCGATGGAGCAGGACGACGGCGGGCGCGCCCTCCGCTCCGCGCAACAGCCAGCCGCGCGTCGTTGTTCCGTCGCGGTTCGTCCACGTCTCATCGGTCGCCTTCAATCCACGGTCGCTCAGCAGCGCAAATCTCTCCGGGGTGACGAGATAGGGTCGACGCGGCGGACTCGATGCTTTGTAGACGAGCCACGCGACCAGCCCCGTCACAGTGATGGCCGTGAGCAGCAGGACAGGGAGTAGCGCCTTTAATAACTTTCGTCCGGGTCGAGGTCGAGGTGCCATAAGTCGATTATGAACGATGTGTGAACAACTGACGAACCAACATATTAGCAGGATTCATCAAGCAACGTCCGATGTTTTTAATATTTCAACTTGCGTGCGGGCGTGCGCGTAATCGTCGGGGGTGTTGACGTTGACGAAGAAGCGCGCCGCGCCGTCGAGGTCTGATAGCTCATCGGGGACGACGAATCGGGTTCGCATTTTCTTCAGTAGCACGCGCGGTCGCAACTCGCCCGCGCCGAGTAAATCCTCCGCGACGCCGAGACACGGCTCGCGCGCGTAGAGCGCGCAGAGCGGTTGGAGTCTGCCGTCGGACTGCACGGGTGCGACCGCCTCCGTCGCCGCGTCGCGCAACGTGGCGAGACGCGCGAAGAGTCGCCCCGTCACGAAAGGCAGGTCGCACGAGACGACCAACACCCACGATGCGCGTGCGTGCGCGAGTGACGCATGAAGCCCGCCGAGCGCGCCGCAATCTCTGTGAATGTCCGCGACCACCGGCAGACCGTATTGCGCGTCGGTGGGACGCGCGCTAACGATGCTGAGATGCGTGGTGATGAAAGTCATCGACTCGGCGATGCGCGCGACCATGCTTTTGCCGTCGAGCACGAGCCGCGCTTTGTCTGTCCCCATCCGGCTCGATGCGCCGCCCGCGAGGATGAATCCTTCGATGTCAGACATCTGCCGATGCTCCCGCCGTCGACGCGCCCGGGACGTAGGCGAGCGGCAAGTTTGGCAGCCGCTCGCGCACGCGTCCCACCGCCCGGAGCGTTTCTGACGACACCCAGTATGGCGAAATGAACCGCTCGTAAATGGCGAGACGCGGGCGCAGGATGAAACCGTGCGGGCGCAACGCGGCGGCATAAGATTGCGCCGCCAGCCAGCGCTCGCCGGGGTTGATGCGGTCGCCGTCGGGCGAGATGCCGCCGAGGTCGCGCGCCCCCGCACGTACGAGTTCGACGACGCGCGGCGCGATGTTGGGAGGAATTTGCACGGTCACTTCGGGGGGGAGAATCGCGCGTGCCATCTCGACCGCATCGCGCAGTTCTTCGAGACGCGGCGCGGTTGCGTTCGCCATCGACGTTCCCGCGTGCGGCGTGAACGGTTGCACGATGACCTCTTGGATGTGACCGAACTCGCGCGCAATCGCGGCGATTGACCGGAGCGTCTCTTCGCGCGCCGTGCGGGTTTCGCCGATGCCGACGAGCAGCCCCGTCGTAAAAGGCATCCGTGCGCGTCCCGCCGCGCGCAAAGTTTCCAGACGCCGCGCCGGGTC
>JBGTHJ010000343.1:0-1711 GCA_041746175.1 Pyrinomonadaceae bacterium | reverse complement strand
CAGCCGCGCCGCCGCGCGCCGCGTTCGAGATCGCCGCCAACTCGTCCAACTGCCCTGACAGGCGCTGCGCGTTCTGTTCAACCTGTCCGATGCGCGTCTCCGCCGTGTTGACGCGGTTCTCGACCGGATCGACGCGGGCTTCCAAACTCTGTGCGACCTTTAAGTCGCCGCCGTTGAATTCGACTTTCGTCGCCGCGAGATTGCCCGCCGCGTCGCCGCGCCCTTCGACCTCGACGCGCAAGCCGCGCAAGATGTTGGTCTGCGCATAATTTTTGCCGCCGCCGAAGAAGCCGCCCTTCTGCCGGACGCGTGTCGCGTCGGACAACTGCACGCGCGTGCTGACGCCGTTCTCATCGCGCACCGTGATGGTGTTCGAGTCGAAGTCGCGCGCCGTGACCAAACCCTTGACCTTGACCTTCTCGCCGCTCGCCACCGTCCGTGTCGAGGTCGAAGAGGTCTGACCGCTCATGCTGTCCTGCGCGAACGCAAACGACGAAAGTGCGAGCACGAGCGCGGATGCAAACGTCACGAGTCTGATTCTTGTCGAGCTATTGTCTGTCATTATTTTTATCTCCATATGCGAAAACCGTCGGGACTATTCCCGCGCCTTCCATTCGCAAGTCGTCGCTGTTCGGGAGCGCGGGCGAGCTTCCTAAACGTGCTCGCTGCCAACCCTTCTCCAAGTTGCGACAAACAATTTCTTGCGAGGTTGCTGTTTGGGGTAACCATTAAACGATTCGCATTGTCAACAAACGCACACGGCGCGTCAAGCGCATTCGGGGAGAAACACGCCGGTCGCTTGATTTATTATCCAATCGCCACCGGATTGCAATATTACGCCCGTTTGATGCCCGTTTGATGCCCGTTTGATACCGCCGACACCGACCGGCGGCAACCGCCACAAAGAAAAAGCCGCCTCCCTTTTCCGACGGGATGCGGCCTTTTCGTTTTCCGATGCGCGACCGGCGTGTCAGACGGTGAACCGCCCGGCTTCGAGCAACTCTTTGACGTAGGAGAGGAAGCGTTCGGCGTCCGCCCCGTCGATGATGCGATGGTCAAAGCTGAGCGCGAAATAGGCCATTGTGCGTATCGCAATGTAGTCGTCGCCCTCTTCGTTGGTGACGACCTTGGGGCGTTTCTCAATCGTGCCGACGCCGAGAATCGCGACCTGCGGTTGGTTGATGATGGGCGTGCCGAACAACCCGCCGAAGACGCCGGGATTGGTGACGGTGAACGTGCCGCCCGCCACTTCGTCGGGCTTGAGTTGTTTGGCGCGGGCGCGGTCGGCGAGGTCGTTGGCGGCGCGTGCCAGACCCGAAATCGAGAGGTCGTCGGCGCGTTTGATGACGGGGACGATCAAGCCCCAATCGAGCGCGACGGCCATGCCGAGGTTGATGTCGTTTTTGTAGACGATCTGGTCGCCGCTGACCTGCGCGTTGAAGATGGGAAACTTTCTGATGGCCGTCGTGATGGCCTGAAAGATGAACGGCATGTATGTAAGCTTCGTCCCCGTGCGCTGGAGGAACTCGGGTTTGTGGCGGTCGCGCAGTTTGGCGATACGCGTCATGTCGATTTCGTAGAAGGTCGCGACGTGCGCCGACGTGCGCTGCGACAGCGTCATGTGCTCGGCGATCTTCTTGCGCATGACGCTCATCTGCTCGACCCGGTCGGCGGTTCCCGGCGGCGGCGGTGGTGGTGGCGGCGGCAAACT
>JBGTHJ010000342.1:0-15484 GCA_041746175.1 Pyrinomonadaceae bacterium | reverse complement strand
CGCTTCCGACTCCGTCACCCTCCCCCACCCCAAACCCGACGCCGCACCCTCTGCCCGCAGTCGTCATCAGCGAGTTTCGGACGCGCGGCGCGAGCGGCGCGAACGACGAGTTTGTTGAACTTTATAACGCCAGCGACGAAGCCATCGACATCGGCGGTTGGAAGCTCAAAGGCTCGAACGCTTCGGGCGGCGTCACCACGCGTCTGACGATCAACACCGGCGTGATGCTGCTCCCGCGCGGTCACTTCCTCGCCACCCGCGCGAGCGTCTACAGCGACACGGTCGCGGGCGACCAAACCTACGGCGTCGGTATCACGGACGACGGCGGCGTCGCCATCACGCTCGCCGACGACACCGTTATCGATCAAGCCGGGATGAGCGCCGGTTCAAGCTTCAAAGAGGGCGCGCCCCTGCCGCCGCTCACCACCGACACGAATCGCAGCTACGAGCGTCTCCCCGGCGGCGACTCGGGCAGCGCGCAGGATTCCGGCGACAACGCAACCGATTTTCGACTCCGCGCTCCGAGTGACCCGCAAAATCTCGCGAGTCCTCCGACACCCTCACCCTCTCCCTCACCGACACCATCGCCGACACCATCGCCAACGGTGTCTCCGTCGCCGTCTCCGACGCCAACACCCGAACCCACTCCGACGCCAACACCTTTTCCGTCACCCTCGCCTTCTCCGACGCCGACGCCAACTCCGTCACCCTCGCCGTTACCTGAACCGAGTCCAACTCCTTCACCTGACCCGACGCCGAGTCCAAGCCCTACTCCGTCACCGTCACCCTCACCTTCTCCGACTCCAAATCCGACTCCGGCACCCACGCCGACGCCGGTTCCAACGCCGACGCCTTCACCCGTTGCCAACGTCGTCATCAGTCAGGTTTACGGCGGCGGCGGCAACACGGGCGCGCCGTTCCAGAATGATTTCATTGAACTGTTTAATCGTGGGGCGACCGCCGTCGATCTCGCGGGCTGGTCTGTGCAGTACAGCAGTTCGACCAACACCGGCAACTGGCAATCGACGACGATTCAGACGGGGATGATTCAGCCGGGCGGTTATTTTCTGGTGCGACAAGCGGCGGGGACGAGTTGTGCGGGGAGCGCGTGCGGTGCGCCGCTGCCGACGCCCGACAGCGACCCCGCAACGAAGATAAATTTGAGCGCGACGGCGGGCAAAGTCGCGCTCGTCAATGTCGCGACGCCGCTCAATGGAGCGTGTCCTTTATCAAGCGTCGGAGTCGTCGATCTGGTCGGCTACGGCAACAGCAGCGTCGCGTGCGCCGAGGGCGACGCTCCGACGGCGGCTCTGAGCAACACCAACGGCGTGCTCAGAAAACTGAACGGCTGCGCCGACACGAATCACAACATGTCGGATTTTCAAACCGGCACGCCCGCCCCGCGCAACAGCAGCGCGCCCGCGAATCTCTGCGAAAGCGGTTCGAGCTTTTCGTCTCGCGATGACCGGCGCGCAGAGGTATCACGCAAAGGCGCGAGGCTAAACGAAAGGCGCAGAGAAGACTTCACTCTGCGCCCCGGACAGATTTTCGACGCGCTCCGGCGTGAAGCTTTTTTGTTCGCGCCGGTGTGGTGGGTTCCGCCTTAACGGACGACGCCCGCGAGCGGACTCGACGCGCTGGCGTAGAGGCGGCGCGGCATCCGCCCGGCGCGATAAGCGAGCCGTCCGGCTTGGATGGCGAGTCGCATCGCGGTCGCCATTTGTTCGGAGTTGTGTGCCTCGGCAATCGCGGTATTCATCAACACCGCATCTGCGCCGAGTTCCATCGCAATCGCGGCGTCGCTCGCCGTGCCGACGCCCGCATCAACGATGATCGTCGCCTCCGGCAACTGCTCGCGCATGATGGCGAGGTTCGCCGGATTCTGCACGCCCAATCCCGAACCGATGGGAGCGGCCAGCGGCATCACCGCCGGACACCCCGCGTCTAAAAGTTTCTTCGCCATGATGAGGTCGTCGGTGAAATATGGGAGCACGACGAAGCCTTCTTTGACGAGTACGCGCGCGGCTTCGAGCGTCTGCTCGTTGTCGGGGAAAAGCGTCGTCTGGTCGCCGATAACTTCGAGCTTGACGAGGTCTGTACTCAACGCTTCGCGCGCCAGACGCGCCGTGCGGATGGCTTCCTCAGCCGTGTAGCACCCGGCGGTGTTGGGCAGAATCGTCAGCGCGGGGTCGAGGTGGTCGAGAAATGACTCGGCGCTGCGGTCGAGCGGCACCCGGCGTACCGCGACCGTCACCATCTCCGCGCCCGACGCGCGATGCGCCGCTTGCATCTCGACGAAACTGCGATACTTCCCCGTCCCGACGATGAGCCGCGAGTTGAAAACGCGTCCCGCAATCTCGAAGGTGTCTGTTGTCGGCGTAGCGAGTGTCGTCATGGTCGTAGTCAAAATCGTACCGGAAATTTTTCGTGACTTCGTGGAATTTGTATAAAGTTGTCGCCCGTTGAATTTACACCTGAACGCGCCCAAACAAAAATCGCCGCCCGCAATTTCGACTCGACGCGCTGAGCGGCGGGGTCATTTTTCGCCGCCGCCGACGAAGTGAACAATCTCAACGCGGTCGCCTTCGGCGAGCGTCCGCAGAGGCCACTCGGCGCGTCGCACGACCTCGCGATTGAGTTCGATGGCGAGCCGCTCAGGCGCGAGCGCGAGTTGTTCGACGAGCGCGTCGAGCGTGCTGTCGTCGGGCACCTCGCGGGGTTCGCCGTTGATTTCAATTCGCAAACTATTTCTCCCTTCCCCCGTTCATCCCTGATGGATGATGCGGCGCAACTCCGTGTCTTCACCATCGACGACGGCGCGGATAAGTATGGCCGCGCGTCCCGAAGTGAAACGCGGCAAGAGCGCGCGTACTACCGCGATGCCGTTATCGTCCGTCAACGTTGATAAGATCAGCGGGCGAAAGGTCGTCCCTAAAACTTTGACCGTCACAGATGCCTCCGAAACCGGCGCTTGCCCGTACTTGCCGCGCCCGACGCGAATACGCACCGTCACAAGTTCGCCAGCGCGAAAATCCCCTTCGTCGTCGAGCAACGCCAGATAGAGCGCCTGATCTTCTTCCACCGCAGACGCCACCGCTCCGGCAACCTCTTCCAGCACTTGACGGGGCAGCGTCTCCGTCGGTTGCGGCGGCGGCGGCGGCTGTTCAGTTGGGGGCGGCAGCGGCGCGGGTGGCGTCCGGCTGTTGACTCCTTCATCTCCGATGGGGTCGTTGTAGTCAACCACCAGGTCGAGTATCGACGGCTCGAAACTACCGGCGGGCGACGATTGCGCGTCACCCGGAGGCGACGGTGGAGGCGACGGTTTGGCTTCAACCACCACCGACGATTTCGGCTCAACGCGAGCCGGCGCGACGACCTCGTCGGCGGCGTCGTGTGTTTGCTCAGCCGTCTCGGATTGTGGCTTGACGGCGCGTTCAACCTTCGGCTTTTTGGCGCGACGCGCGACGGCGGGCGCATCGCCGTCGCTCAACCGCTTGAGGTCTTCGATACGCCCGGAGCGGACGGCGGCGCAGATTAATTTGTGCTGGCGGTTGAGTCGTTCGGTGAGAATGCTTTCATCGAAACCGGAGCCGACGAGGTCGGTATAGGGCGCGCGCTTGCTGGCGAGTATCGCGCCTCCCACATACACCAGCGAGAGAATCAGTGGGTTGTCCAGCCCCTTGTCTTCCGTCTGTACGTGGTAGGTGATTCCGTCGAACTCGATGTCGGTGTTGAATCCGGTAATCACAGACGTTTCAGGTTAGCCGTTTGCCGGGGTCGAATTTGAACACATCAGGTTGTTCCGAAGCCGCTTGCAGAGCACAGTATCACAGCCCCTGAAAGGCGGTCAATCTCCTTGCAAAACAGCCTTTTGTGCTCATTTTGAACGGCTTGACACCCATCCCCGTATCGACTAGGATACGGCTTGTACCATGATTCTCAAACTCCGTGATGGCGCTCTGAGCCATTCATCAGCGAAGCGCTGACGGGAGGCAAGTGTGTTTGATTTAAGCGCCTATTTGCCCATCCTTTTGATGTTCGGGGTGGCGTTTGGATTCGCCGCCGGGAACATCCTGCTATCGCAACTGGTCGGCCAGCGCAAGCGCACGCGTACCAAGTTGATGCCTTACGAGTGCGGCAAAGACCCGGTCGGGTCGGCGCGCGAACGGTTCTCGGTCAAATTCTATTTGATCGCGATGATTTTCATCCTCTTCGACATCGAGCTGATTTTCATGATGCCGTGGGCGGTGGTTTTCAAGACGCTCACGCAGAACGGTCTGGGCACGCTTATTTACGTCGAGATGATGTTGTTTATCGCGCTGCTGCTGGTCGGCTACGTCTACGTTTTGAAGAAGGGGCTGTTCGAGTGGAGCGAACGCGCGCGGGTTGAGGCCGGGGCTGAAGCGCACGCGCTCGCGGCCCAAGAGACGCGCCAACGCGAGCGCGTCACGGCGGCACGCGCCGCGTGAGAGTGGAGGAATAAACAATGGGTCTGGAAAATGTGATCGCCGAGGCGCTGCCGGAAGTTTTGACGACTAAGCTCGATGCGCTGGTCAACTGGGCGCGCAAGTCGAGTTTGTGGCCCGCGACTTTCGGACTCGCCTGCTGCGCCATCGAGATGATGAACGCGACGAGTTCGCGCAACGACCTGGCGCGGTTCGGCTCCGAGGTGTTCCGCGCCAGCCCGCGACAGGCCGACGTGATGATCGTCTCCGGTCGCGTGTCGCGTAAAATGGCTCCCGTCCTGCGCCGCATCTACGACCAGATGCCCGAACCGAAGTGGGTGATTTCGATGGGCGCGTGCGCCACGTCGGGCGGCGTCTTCGATAACTATGCCATCGTGCAGGGCGTCGATAAGGTGGTGCCGGTTGACGTTTATATTCCGGGTTGCCCGCCGCGCCCGGAGATGCTGATTCACGCGGTGATGATGTTGCAGGACAAGGTGATGAAGGAGACGCTGCGCGACCGTCGCGACGTACTCGAAGCCGACGCGCGCGAAGCCGTCCCGCCGGGAACGCTGCCGAGCACCGGCCTCTCCGCAACCAACGAAGCGGCGGCGCAAGAGAACCCGCTTCCGCTTCCCTACACCATCGCCTCGCGGCACGAACGCCGCCGCTCATCGTAACCGGCAACCGTCGAAACGCTTTTGTCCTGTTACCGTTTAACGTCACGGAAATCTTATGTCCAGAGACATCGAGCGCGAGAAACAGATCGACGACGCGGCGGCAGCGACACCCTTCGCGGGCGGCGTCGCGCCGTCTTCCCTCGAAGCCCTTTCGACCGAGCAAAAACCGCAGTGGGTCAGCGAGGTCATCCGCGCGTTCGGCGAATTGACCTTGGTCGTCCCGCGCGAGCACATCGTCGAGGCGTGCTCGTTTTTCAAGACCACGCCGGAATTCGATTTCAACTTCCTCTCGGACATCTGCGGGGCGGATCGCGGGATGGAAGAAGAACCGCGCTTCGAGGTCAACTACCATCTTTTTTCGACGACCAAGTACCACCGCCTGCGCCTGAAAGTGTTGCTCGACGAAGCCGACACGCATGTGCCGAGCGTCAGCGGCGTGTGGCGCACCGCCAACTGGCACGAACGCGAAACATTCGACCTCTTCGGCATCATCTTCGACGGACACCCGGACTTGCGCCGCATCCTCTTGCCCGACGATTGGCAAGGGCACGCGCTCCGCAAAGATTTTCCGCTGCGCGGCTATGAACCGTACAGTCTAACTTAGTAACAGGCGCCAGCAGGTGCCAGGAGAAATCCAAGCATTCATCGCGCGCTTCAATTCTCTTGATTGCACCCGTCGCCCGCCGCCACTGATTTTTTATGAGCGCTACGACCACCAACATTCCGCCACAGTTTGAAGTCGTCGACCGTCCGCTCGACACGCAGATGACGATCTCGATGGGGCCGCAGCACCCCTCGACGCATGGCGTGCTCCGGCTCGAACTGGTGCTCGACGGCGAAATGGTCATCAAGTGCACGCCCGACATCGGTTATCTCCACACGGGCATGGAGAAGCTGTTCGAGTACAAAAAATATCAGCAGGGGATCGTCATCACCGACCGGATGGATTATCTCAACCCGCTCGGCAACAATCTGGCTTACGTAATGGCGGTCGAGAAGTTGCTTGGACTGGAGATACCCGAACGCGCGCAGGTGATTCGCGTGTTGATGTGCGAGTTGCAGCGCATCGCGTCGCACCTCGTCTGGCTCGGCACGCACGCGCTCGACATCGGCGCGATGACGGTTTTCTTCTACTGTTTCCGCGAGCGCGAGAAGATTCTGAACATGATCGAGGCGGCTTCGGGCGGGCGTCTGACTCCCTCGTACTTTCGCATCGGGGGGTTGATGATGGACTTGCCCGCCGGATTCGAGCGGCGCGTCAAACAGTTTACGGATGCCTTTCCCGCTGCGCTCGAAGAGTTCCACACGCTGCTCTCAGGCAACACGATTTTCCAGAACCGCACGCAGGGCGTCGGGCGCATTACGGCGGAAGACGCGATTGATTTAGGACTGAGCGGGCCGAGTTTGCGCGGCAGCGGCGTCGGCGTCGATGTGCGGCGGACGAACCCTTACACGGGTTACGAAACTTATGATTTCGAGATTCCGGTCGAGCCGGGCGGCGACGTGTGGGCGCGTTACATGGTGCGGATGCGCGAGATGACCGAGTCGCTCAAGATCGTCAAGCAGGCGGCGGGACGACTCAAACCCGGCCCGGTCAAGGCCGACGCGCCCAAGGTCGTGCTGCCCGACCGCGAGGCGATGAAGACGCACATGGATGCGCTCATCCATCACTTCCTGATCGTCGCCGAAGGTTTCAACGTCCCGGCGGGCGAAATCTACCACGCGATTGAAGCCTCGAAGGGCGAGCTCGGCGTCTACGTCAAATCCGACGGCGGGCCGAAACCCGCGCGCGTCCACTTTCGCGGCCCAAGCTTCGTCAATCTCTCCGCCCTCCCGCACATGGTCGAGGGCGAGATGCTCGCCGACGTGGTCGCCATCATCGGTTCGATAGACATCGTGCTCGGAGAAATCGACAGGTAACACCGTGACGGGTGGTCGTGTTGACAGGTCACGAGAGAGAAAAACAGTTGTCCTGTCGCCCAGTCACTTGTCGCCCGCAACTGAACTTATGAGCCAGCAGTTTACGCCACACAACCCGTTGCCGCAGGAGGCCAAAGTCCCGGCGGAGATCGCCGTCTTTTCGGCGGAGGTCGAGGCGGAGATGGACCGACATCTCGCCAAGTATCCGGTCAGGCGTTCGGCGATTTTGCCTCTGATGTTCATCGTCCAGCGCGAGCGCGGCGGGTGGCTCGACCCGCCGGGCGTGGCTTATCTGGCCGACCGTCTCGGCGTCCGCATCACGGATATCTGGGAGGTCGCGACCTTCTATTCGATGATCAACACCGAGCCGGTCGGCAAGTATCACGTGCAGGTGTGCCGGACGCTCTCGTGCAAAATCGTGGGGGCGGACAAGATCACCGAACACTGCGCGCAGCGACTCGGCATCAAGCCCGGCGAGACGACCGCCGACGGGCGTTTCACCTTGTCCGAAGTCGAATGTCTCGGCTCGTGCGGCACCGCGCCGATGATGCAGATTAGATTCGACTTTCACGAAAACCTGACGCCCGAAAAAGTCGACGAGATTCTGTCAACCTGCGAACGCGACGAGTACGTCTTCAAGTCGTAGGCGCGATGCACGCGGCGCAGATTTTTGTCACGATTCACGATTTACGATCAGCTTAAACTTATGTTCATCGGTGCTATCGGTTGCGAACCACTCCAGCTTGCGCGCGTCTCGCTCGACGGCTCGCACACGCTCGAAGTCTACAGGCGAAACGGCGGTTATGAAGCGTTGAAGAGGGTGCTGGCGGGGATGTCGCCGGACGACGTGATCGCGGAGGTCAAAAAGTCCGCGTTGCGCGGGCGCGGCGGCGCGGGCTTCCCGACGGGGATGAAGTGGGGTTTCGTGCCGAAGGATTCGCCGAAGCCGAAGTACGTCGTCTGCAACGCCGACGAATCCGAACCGGGCACGTTCAAGGATCGCTACCTGATGGAGCGCGACCCGCACATGCTCATCGAAGGCATGTTGATCGCGGCCTACGCGCTCGGCTCGAAGGCGTGCTACATCTACACACGCGGCGAATACAAATATCTTATCGACATCATGGACGCCGCCATCGATGAAGCCCGCGCGGCGGGTCTCGTCGGCGACAAAATTCTCGACACCGATTTCGCGTGCGAGGTCTACACGCACACGGGCGCGGGGGCGTACATTTGCGGCGAAGAGACCGCGCTGCTCAATTCGCTCGAAGGCTTGCGCGGCCATCCGCGCATGAAGCCGCCCTTCCCCGCCGTCGCCGGACTCTACGGCTGCCCGACGGTCGTCAACAACGTCGAGACGTTGACCGCCGTGCCCGATATCATCAAGTTGGGCGGCGCGGCTTATCAAAAGCTGGGGACGGAAAAGAGCGGCGGCACGAAACTCTGGGCGGTCTCCGGCCACGTCAACCGACCGGGCGTCTACGAACTTCCGATGGGCTACGACGACATGGAAAAGTTCATCATGGAAGATTGCGGCGGGATGACCGGCGGGAAGAATTTGAAAGCCGTGATTCCGGGCGGTTCGAGCGTTTACGTGATGCCCGCCTCCGACATCATCGGCAAAGACGTGCGGATGGATTACGAGGGACTCGTCGTCGCGGGTTCGATGGTCGGCTCCGGCGGCTTCATCGTGATGGATGAGACGGTCGATATTTTTGAATCGACCAAGAACCTGACGGAGTTTTACAAACACGAATCGTGCGGCTGGTGCACGCCCTGTCGCGAGGGCACGGACTGGCTCGTCAAGGTTTTCAAACGCATCGCGCGCGGTGAAGGTCGCCCCGACGATGCGCAGTTGTTGCTCGACCTCTGCGACAACATCGAAGGCAAGTCGTTCTGCCCGCTCGGCGACGCCGCCGCGTGGCCGATCCAGTCAGCCATCAAAAAGTTCCCCGAAGACTTCCGCCGTCACCTGCTTCCGCTAGCAAACGGCGACGGCGACATGAAGGATGGTCTACCGACGCTTTAGAGCGGGCGATGGGTTCATTGTAGCGATTTAGCACCCGAGACGGATTTTGTCGAACATGTCAAACGAACTAGTCAAAGTCACCATCAACGGCCAGCAGCACGAGGTCGAAAAAGGCGCGCGGCTCATCGACGTGTGCCGCGAAAAGGGCGCGGCGATTCCGTCGTTCTGCTACTACGCCGACCTCGCGCTACAGGCGTCGTGCCGGATGTGTCTGGTGCGCATCGAGAAGATGCCGAAGTTGCAAACGTCGTGCACGATTACCTGTACGGACGGGATGATCGTCACGACCGCGAGCGAAGAGATCGAGAAGGCGCAACGCGGAATGGTCGAGTTTCTGCTCGCCAATCACCCGCTCGACTGTCCCGTCTGCGACCGGGGCGGCGAGTGCGAGTTGCAGGAGATGGTGTTCGACTGGGGCGGACTCGAAGAACGCTTCACCGAGAAGAAAAATTACTACCCTGAAAAATTCCTCTCGCCCATCGTCGCCAACGACCCGCAGCGTTGCATCCTGTGCAAGCGTTGCACGCGTGTCTGTGACGAGTGGATGGGTGAGGATGCCATCGAAGCGGGCGGGCGCGGCGCGGGTACGGTCATCGGCACCTACGGCGGCTGGCTCAACTGTTCGCAGTGCGGCAACTGCATCGAAGTGTGCCCGACGGGGACGCTGCTCGACGCGACCTATCGACACCAGACGCGCCCGTGGGAATTGTCGCGGACAACTTCGACGTGCAACTTTTGTTCGGATGGTTGCCAGCTAAGCATCGGCTCGCGCGCGGGCGAAGTGATGCGCGTCGTCGCGCGCGACCGTTACGTCAACGGCATCAACGGCGAGTTTCTCTGCATCAAGGGTCGCTTCGCGCATCCGTTTATCAATCACGAAGAACGTCTGCGCACGCCGCTGATTCGTTACCGCAAGGGCGGCAAACTGATCCCCGCGACGTGGGACGACGCGATCGAGTTTGTCGCGGAAAAACTCAACGCGCTGCGCGACGAGCACGGGGCGGACGCCATCGGCGTTATCGGCAGCCCGCGCATCACGAACGAGGCCAACTACGCGCTGCTGCGGTTTGCGCGCGAAGTCATCGGCACGAACAGTTACACCGCGACCGAAGCGTTTTCGCTCGTGCCGTTCTTCGAGAACTTGAGCGCGCCGCTCGCCACACACAAAGAGATTCGTCACGCCCAAACCATCCTGCTCATCGGCGGCGAACCGGAGGAGTTGCAGCCCCTGACAGCGCGTCAGATTCGGCAGGCGGTGCGCAACGGCGGCGCGAAACTCATCATCATCAACCGCGTCCCGATTCGTTTGAAGCAGCAGGCCGCACAGTTCGTCCACATTCGTCCGGGTGCGGAAGACGCGGCGGTGGTTGCGCTCGCGGCGCGGGACGGCGGCGGCGAAGTGGCCGCGCGCAAGATGGGCGTCGAAGCGTCGGAGTTTGAGAGCGTGCGGCACCTTCTCGATGAAACCGCAGGCGACATCGTGGTGATGTTTGGCGGCGAGTTGAGTGCGTCAGCGCAAGCCGCGCTCGCGCAACTGCCCGCGACGCTCGGCGCGCGGGAAGGCCGTCGATTCCTGTTCCACCCGCTCCCGCTTTTCAACAACAGCATCGGCGTCCACGACATCGGCTTGATGGGCGACTCGCAGAGCGGCGAACTGACGCCCGCGCGGATGCTCGACGCGGCGGGCACGGAACTTCGCGCGCTGTACATGGCGGGCAGTTTCCTGCCCGAAACTTTGCACGGACGCGAAGACGCGCTCTCAAAACTCGACTTCCTCGTCGTGCAAGAGCTTTTCCAAACCGCGACGACCGCGCACGCCGATGTGGTTCTCCCGGCGGCTTCCTACGCCGAAACCGACGGCACGTTTACCAACAACGACGGCTTTGTGCAGCGCGTCCGGCAATCGATTCCGCCCGTTCATCAAGCGAAGCCGGATTGGGTCATCACGTCGCTGCTGGCGGCGGCGCTCGGCGTCGATTTCGGTTACCAGATGTCGGCGAGCGCGGCGTTTCTCGATATGGCGAAGCACGTCGCGGCTTACGAGGGTTTGCGCTATCCGCTCTTGAAAGACGAGTCGAAGCCCGTGCAGGCGAAGCACGCGGGTGTGGGCAGCCGCGATATTTCGCGCGAGTTGGAAGCGTTGCGGCAGGCGGTCGAAGGTCTCGACGAGACGGCGGAGAAGCTGACGGAAACGCCCGAAGTCGGGCATGAGCTTTTCAAAATCAGCACGCTGACCGGCAAAGTTCCACAGTTCCACCTCCTGGCCGCGGGCAACCCCGAACCGCCCGACGTGCTCGTTTCGCCGCTCTACCAGATCACGATCGACACTACCCTGCGCCGCGAGAAAATGGCGATTGCGGGAGACTGAAGACAAGGCTGCCGGATGAGAGATGAAGGCTGAGTAAAACAAAACCGGTTTTATTTTCCCTGTTCATCCATCATCCGTCATCCGTCATCCTTGAATGATATGGACTGGACAAACCCATACGTTAATGCGGGGCTGAAGCTGATCGGGATCAACGTCGCGTTCGTCGTGGTGTTGATGATCGTGGCCTACACGGTGCTGGCCGAGCGCCGCATCCTGGCGTTCATTCAAGGACGGCTGGGGCCGAACCGCGTAGGGCCGGGTGGCGTGCTGCAACCCTTCGCAGACCTCCTGAAGTTCATCCTCAAAGAAGAGATCGTGCCGGATAAGGCGACCAAGCTCGTCTATTTTCTCGCGCCGATTATCGCCATCACCGCCGCGCTGATGACGATTATCGTCTATCCGTTCGGCCCCGTCGTGACGATTCCCTTCACCGACATTTCGTTCCCGCTCGTCATCGCACGCTTCGACATCGCGCTGCTCTACGTGCTGGGCATCACGTCAATCGGCGTCTACGGCATCGCGCTGGCGGGCTGGTCGTCGAACAGCAAGTACAGTTTGATGGGCGCGTTGCGGGCGGCGGCGCAGATGATCTCGTACGAGTTATCGTTGGGGTTGTCGCTGGTCGGCGTGGTGTTGATGTCGGGCACGCTCGACCTCTACGGCATCGTCGAACAGCAGTCGGGATGGTTCGGACTCAACTGGAACATCATCTATCAGCCGCTCGGTTTCATCATCTATCTAATTTCGGCCATCGCGGAAACTAACCGCGTCCCGTTCGACCTGCCGGAAGCCGAAACCGAACTCGTCGCGGGATTCCACACCGAGTATAGCGCGCTGAAGTTCGCGCTCTTTTTCATGGCCGAATACGTCAACATGTTCACCGTCTCGGTGCTCGCGACGACGCTGTTTCTCGGCGGCTTCAACGGCCCCGGCGTGGCGCAGTTTCCGTGGCTCGGTGTCGTCTATTTCCTCGGCAAGATCGTCTTTTTTCTGTTCCTGTATATCTGGCTGCGCGGCACGCTTCCGCGCTTTCGTTTCGACCAACTGATGAACTTCGGTTGGAGGTTCCTGCTGCCCGTCGCGATCCTGAACGTCGTGCTGACGGCGACGGTGATGTTCTTCTTTTCGTGACGCGCGGTGACGGGTGATGGGTGTCAAGCTTATCCAGATGATTGCCGATCACTTGTCATCCGTCACCGGTCACTAAATCTATGATAACCGGACTTCTCTTCATCCTCTTCGCGGGCATGGCTATCGGGTGCGCGATCTCGGTGGTGGTTCAGCGCAATCCGCTCTACGGCGCGATTTCGCTAATCGGAGTGTTTATCGCGCTCGCGGCTTTATACCTGACGCTGGCCGCGCCGTTCATCGCCGCCGTGCAGGTCATCGTCTACGCGGGGGCGATCATGGTGCTGGTCGTGTTCGTCATCATGCTGTTGAACGTCGAGGAAGAAGTGAATCGTCCGCTGCGCCTGCGCGCACTGGTTCCAATCGGCATCGTGCTGGCGGCGTTGCTCGCGGGTGAAGCGGCGTTCATCCTCTATTTCGTCGGGGCGTCCGTATCGGAAACCATCAACGCAGCGGCGTCCAACGTCGGCTCGACCAGTTCCATCGGCACGGGTCTATTTACTGAGTATCTGCTGCCGTTTGAAGTAACGTCGGCGCTCATCCTGATGGCGATTGTCGGCGCGATGTCGCTGGCGCGACGAGACCGCATGGCGACGCCGACGGCGGCGATTACCGGCGGCGACTCGACGCCGGGCGCGCTCGCCGCTCCCATCAATTTACGCATCGCGGGTGAAGGCGCGAACGCGGAGTTCAGCACCGAGGCGGTCGGGCGCGCAATGGCGCAGGAAGCGATCCGCAAGCTCGACGCGAAGAAGCAACGGGTCGAAGAAGAGTAAAGGTTATGATTCCTCTGTCATGGTATCTGGCGCTTTCGGCGGTGCTGTTCACCATCGGCGTCGTCGGCGTCATCATCAAACGCAACGCGATCGCGATGTTCATGTGCATCGAGTTGATGCTCAACGCCGTGAACCTGACCTTCGTCGCGTTTTCGAGCTACTTCAACGATGTGACGGGTCAACTGTTCGTCTTCATCGTGATGACGGTGGCGGCGGCGGAGGCGGCGGTCGGACTCGGCATCATCATCACCGTCTTCCGCAACCGCGAATCAATCGACGTGGACGACGCGAGCGTTTTGAAATTTTAAGATTGACTCGCGACGACGCATTACTCCGACGCATCGCCGCGAATCAGTGAATCGATTCCTATGACAAACCATTGGCTATCAGTCGTCGTCTTTGCGCCGCTCGTTGGAGCGGCGATCAACTGGCTCGTCGGGCGACGGCTGCGGAGCGAGGCGTTTATCGGGGCGGTAGCGTGCGCGTCGATCGGCGTGTCGGTGGTCGTCAGTTTCATCATCGCGTTTACGTCGGTGGGCGGGGCGGCCTTGACCAACGACGCGGCGACGCCTGTCTTCAGCCACCTCTGGACGTGGATCGAGGTCGGCGGTTTTCGCGCCGACTACGGTTTCGCGATGGACAGGTTGAGCGGGATTTACGCTTGCTTCATCACTTTCGTCGGGCTGCTGATCCACGTTTTCGCCACCGGCTACATGCACGGCGACAAGGGTTTCTACCGGTTCTTCGCCTACCTCAACCTGTTCATGTTCATGATGCTGACGCTGGTGCTGGCGGACAACCTGCTGTTGATGTTCGTCGGCTGGGAGGGCGTCGGACTCTGCTCGTACCTCCTCATCGGCTACTACTTCGACCGCCAAGAGGCTGGCGACGCGGCGAAGAAAGCCTTCGTCGCCAACCGCGTCGGCGACTGGGGCGTCGTGCTCGGCATCATGCTCGTCTTCTTTCTGACGGGTTCGATCAGTTTCTTCGACAAGCCGCAGGAGGGGGTCGAAAGCGCGCTCCGGCTAATCGGCGCGATGCCGGTCGATCCGTTCACGACGGGCGCGATTATCGCGGGCGGCATCACGTCCGCCGCCGTCCTGCTGTTTATCGGCGCGACGGGCAAGTCGGCGCAGATTCCGCTGTTCGTCTGGCTGCCGGATGCGATGGCCGGGCCGACGCCCGTTTCCGCGCTGATTCACGCCGCGACGATGGTGACGGCGGGCGTCTACATGATCGTGCGCTGCTCGCAGATTTACACGCACGCACCGACCGCGATGTTTATCGTCGCGGTCATCGGCGCGGCGACCGCGATCTTCGCCGCGACAATCGGCATCGCGCAGAACGACATCAAAAAAGTTCTCGCCTATTCGACCGTCTCGCAACTCGGTTACATGATGCTGGCGTGCGGCGTCGGCGCGTTCGTCGCGGCGATCTTCCACGTCATGACGCACGCCTTCTTCAAGGCTTTGCTCTTTCTCGGCTCAGGCTCGGTCATCCACGGAATGCACCACGAGCAAGACATGCGCCGCATGGGCGGGCTGAAGAAGTTCATGCCGATCACGTTCGCGACGATGCTCACGGGTTGGCTCGCCATCAGCGGCATCCCCATCTTCGCGGGCTTCTTCTCGAAAGACGAAATCCTCTGGAAGACGTGGAGCACCGACGCCACCGCGATTCCGGGGGCGGCGGGGAAAATTCTGTGGGGCGTCGGGGCGATCACCGCGCTGCTGACCGCCATCTACATGACGCGCCTGATGGTCATGACCTTTTGGGGCACAGAGCGTTTTGCCGACGCGCACGCCGGAGGAAGTCATGCCGGTGCACAAGATGCCCACGCCCACAACGACGACGCAGCCCATCACGACGACGCGCACGCCGCGCAAACCGATCACGCTCACGCTGGCGCTGACGCGCATCACCACGGCACGTTCATCCCGCACGAGTCGCCGTGGGTGATGACCGTGCCGCTGATCGTGCTGGCGGTGCTCTCGACGGTGGGCGGGTTGGTCGGCGTGCCTTACGCGCTGAGCGGCGGCGCGATTCACAACTATTTTGAAGAGACGCTCGAACCCGTCGTCGCCCACGCGCCGCAGCACAACGGCGGCAGGGCACACGGCGCGGACGCCAGCGAACAC
>JBGTHJ010000341.1:0-24889 GCA_041746175.1 Pyrinomonadaceae bacterium | reverse complement strand
TACGCCAGCCCCCGCAGTTTCTGAAAAGGGAAGAGCTTGCAAGGGGAGCGAAGCGGGGAAAGCCGTCAACGCCGCTTTTCTTCTTTCCCCTTTTAGCCTTGTTCCACTCTTGTCCCCCTTTTGCTGTTCCGGCGTTTCGAGGCGAGCAACCGGCGTGCTATGATTCGCCTCAAATGAAACGAATCACACGCGGGTAGATCATCTTCATGAAGCGCCGCTCTCATGTGTTCTCTGCGGACGATTCCACGACAAAATTTCGGATACGGTATCTGATGAAGGAAAAGCTATTGAAACGTCATTTCTTTGTCTTCGCGCTCATTCTGTCGTTCGTCGCAACGTCTTTGACGACGCCCGCCGCGCAGAAGCGACGGCCACGCGGTTCGTCGCGGACGACCCCCGCGCGGGTGACAACTCCGCCCGTCGTCGCGAGCGCCGTTCCGCAGGCCCAACTCGCGAATCACGTGCTGGCAAACGGGCTTGAGATCATCGTGCTCGAAGACCATTCCGTGCCGCTTGTGACCATCGAACTCGCGGTCAAGAACGGTTCCTACACCGAGCCGCCCGAACTCAACGGCCTTTCGCATCTCTACGAACACATGTTCTTCAAGGCTAATCGCGCCGTCCGCGATCAGGAAGATTACGTCAAGAGCATCGACCAACTCGGCATCGTCTATAACGGTTCGACGACCGAAGAACTCGTCAACTATTACTTCACGACGACCAGCCCGAACCTGCCCGTCGCGATGCGCTTCATGCGCGACTCGGTGCGCTACCCGCTGTTTGACGAGCGGCAGTTCGAGCAGGAACGCGAAGTCGTCATCGGCGAGATCAACGAGAAAGAGTCGAACCCGTTCTTCTATCTCGGACGGCAGATGAACGACCGGCTATTCTACAAGTATCCGAGCCGCAAGAGTCCCATCGGCAATCGTCAAACCGTCGGCACGGCGACGACCGACATGATGCGTCTCATCCAGAGCCGTTACTATGTGCCGAACAATTCGGCCATCGTCGTGACGGGCGATGTCGAACCCGAGCAGGTGTTCAAAATGGCGGAGGATTTATTCGCCGACTGGCCGCGCGCCGATGACCCGTTCGTCAAGCACCCGCCGGTCGAGCACCCGCCGCTCGTCAAAAGCGAAGGCGCGATCATCACGCAGCCCGTCAACAACGTCATCATCCAAATCGGCTGGCACGGCCCGTCAATCAGCAAAGATAACCCGGCGACCTACGCGGCGGACGTATTCTCGTTCATCCTCCGGCAGCCGGATTCGCGTTTCCAACGCGCGCTCGTCGATACCGGACTCGTGACGGGCGTCGGCTTCGGCTATTTCACGCAACGCAACGTCGGCCCCATCAGCCTCTTCGCGCAGACCACGCCCGACAAGGCACGCGCCGCGCTCCGCGCGCTCTACGACGAAGTGGCGCGCTTCGACGATCCGAACTATTACACCGACATGCAACTTGAGAGCGCGAAAGCCCTGCTCGAAGCCGACGATCTTTATAGCCGCGAGAAGTTGAGCGATTACGCGCACACGCTCTCGTTCTGGTGGGCTTCGACCGGTCTCGAATACTTTCGCGGCTACCAGAAGAACCTCCGCGCCACCTCGCGCGCAGACATCAGCCGCTACGTTGCCAACTACATCCAGGGCAAGCCGCACGTCGGGCTGGCGCTGATGTCCGAAGAAGCCGCGCGTCAATCGCAACTGACGCCCGAAGACTTGATCGGCCAGCCACAGGCCAGAGCCGCACGGCAGGGAAAATGAGAAACACAAACATCACGCTACGCCGCACGCCGCACGATGCCGCCTCTGCTGCCGCCACGACGACGCCGACGACGAACGCCGCCCGCCACGCGAGACACGGCTGGCCGTCGCTCCGGCGCGGATGGCCTGCGCTCTGTCTCGCGCTGTTGCTCGCCACCGTTCCCGCGTCAGCATTTCAAAAGCAGCCGCCCGCCGCACCGCAGCAGCAGCCGGGTAAATCGGACGCGGGCAACGCCATCGACGCCAAGCAATACTCCGTGTCGCGGAGCGCCGCCGCGACGAACGCCGCCGCGCTCGTCACCGAGTTCGACATCAACGGGCTGAAGGTTCTGGTCAAACGTCGCGAGGGCAGCCAGACGGTCGTCGCCGGTCTGTTTCTGCGCGGCGGGGCGCGCAACGTCTCGGCGCAGAATGCGGGCGTCGAACCGTTGATGCTCGACCTGCTGTCAGAGTCGAGCCGGAACTTTCCGCGCCAGCGGATGCGCGCCGAACTCGCGCGGCTCGGCACCGGCATCAGCTACGGCATCAACTACGATTACTCCGCGCTGACGCTCGGCTCGACGCGCGCCAACTTCGACCGCTCGTGGGAAATTTTCACCGACGTGGCCTTGCGCCCGACGCTCGCGCCCGATGATTTCGAGCGCGTCAAGAACCGCTTCGTCGTCGGACTGAGCAATAATCTCGACGCGCCCGAATCACACTTGCAGGAGTTGATCGCCCGCCACGCCTACGCCGGACATCCTTATCTCAACAACCCGCAGGGCACGACCGAGACGGTCAGCCGCTTGACGCTCGACGACGTGCGTCGTTTCCACAAAGAAGCGATGCAGACCTCGCGGCTGCTGCTGGTCGTCGTCGGCGATCTCGACGCGCAACAAGTCCGGCGGCGCATCGCCGCGTCGTTCGGTGCGTTGCCGCGCGGCGACTACAACCCGAAGCCGCTGCCCCAACTCGCCTTCGCCACGCCGTCGGTCGAAGTCACCGCGCGCACGCTCAAGACCAACTATGTGCAGGGACTGTTTACCGCGCCGCCGCTCACTTCCGACGACATTTACCCGATGCGTATCGCGTCGTCGATTTTGCAGGGGCGCGTTTTCGTCGAAGTCCGCGTGCGCCGCAATCTCTCGTATGCGCCCGACGCCTTTCTCGGCAGCTACGGGGCGAACACGGGCGGCATCTCGGTCACCGCGATTGACGCGAATCAGGCCGTCCGCGTGATGCTCGACGAGATCGCCCGGCTCCAACGTGAACCCATCGACTCCGGCGACATCACCGCGCAGGCGCAGCAGTATTTGACCAAGTATTATCTGAGTCAGGAAACCAACGCCGCGCAGGCCGGAGAACTCGCGCAGTACGAACTAATCGGCGGCGGTTGGCGCAACTCAATCGAGGTGCTCGAACGTCTCCGCGCCGTCACTCCGGCGGACGTGCAGCGCGTCGCCAAACTCTACATGCGCAACATCCGCTTCGTCGTCCTCGGCGACCCCGCCAAAGTTGACAAGAGCGTCTTCACAGGTCAAACCGGCGAGTGAAACCGGAGGGGGTAAAGAGCAGGGGACACGACGCGAAGGTCGAACGCGAAAACGGGCGGAAGAAAAAGCAACGGCTTCATCTTCCGCCCGTTTTCGCGTTCGACCCCTAGCGCCTTCTGTGCGCTGCTTTTGTTACCGCTCGATCTCACCGAGCAGCTTGTTATAAAGCGCGGCATCGAGGGGTTTGAGGGCGGCGCTCTGGGCGACGGCGGCGGCGCGGTCGCCGAGTTCGAGATAGGTCATGCCGAGATTGTAGAGAACTTCGGCCATGCGCGGGTCGAGCCGCGCCGCCTGTTGGTAAGCGACGATGGCTTGTTGATAAGAGCCCGCGTAATAGAAGGCGTCGCCGAGTTTGTTGTGCGCCTCGACGGAGTTCGGTCGCAGCCGCAACGCGCGCTCGTAGGCTTTGATGGCTTCGTTCGTCTTGCCCTGTTTGACCTTGCAGAAGCCGACCTGTATCCACGCTTCGACGCGTCCTGGATTCTTGCCGACCGCGTTCTCGAAATAAGCGAGCGCGCCCTCGTAATTGCCGAGCCAGAGCGATGTCAGACCATTGCGATAGAGCCAATCGGACTGCGCTTCGGGGCGTTGCGTCTGGCGGTTGCTGCGCGCCGACAGTTCGGCGAAACTCATCAGCTTGCCTTCGCCGCCGCTGCCGCCGAGTTCGCCGACGCGCGCCGAGGCTATCGCCAGATTGATGTTCTGCCCGTTGGTCACTTTGATCGTCACGACGCCGACCACCTGACCCTTCATGTTGAAGACCGGGCTGCCGCTGTTGCCCTGCGAGATGGGCGCGGTGATCTGGATGATCTTGCCGAGGTTCGGCACTTCGCGCACCGCCGAGACGATGCCGTCCGAAACCGTGCCTTCGAGTCGCAGGGGATTGCCGATGACGAAAATCTTCTCGCCCTCTTCGGGCACCCCGTCGGTCGCGAGGTCGAGCGTGCGCGAACGCTCCGGCGCGATGTCGATGCTAAGCAGCGCGAGGTCGCCCTCCGCGTCAACGTCGAGCAGCCCCGCGACCGCATAGGTTTTGCCCTTGCCGTCAAAAGTACGAACCTCGACGCGGTGCCCGCCCGCGACGACGTGGAGGTTCGTCACCACCTCGCCCGGACGAATGAAGAACCCGCTGCCGGTCATCAATATTTCGCCATTCTCGTTGAGGGTGATGACGGAAACCACCGAGGGTTTGACGCGCCGGATGAGTTCGGGCAAAGACGCTTCCTGTGCCGTCGTTCGGCGAGGAGCCGCCGAGACGACGACCAATAGCGAGAGCGTCAAGCAGAGGGATAGCTTGCGTTTGAACATCGCTTCGTACCGTAAATTTTTGTGGGACTTGCTGTGCGTCCGACGTGGAAGATTCAAGTCGGTGGGTTGTGTCAATCCCGGTGTCAAATAAGGTGTGACCGGCGCGGGCGCGCTTGCGGTCGGGGCGACACACTGAGATTAGTCTTTTCGGCGAAGCGAAGTCAACAATTATGTTTTCGCCGTTTCGTCGGTGGGAGCGCCGCGCCCGCCGATCATCCGTCGCAACCAGGACAGTGAGAATCGGCGGGTGAGAATCGGCGGCGGCTGGCCGCGCGCTTTTCCCCGAAAGTTTTAGTAGGCGCTGAGTTCGGCGATGGCCTTCGCCACGTCATCGACCTGGGGGAGGATGGCGTCTTCGAGTTGGGGGGCGTAGGCGACGAAGGTGTCGAGCGCGGCGACGCGGCGGACGGGCGCGTCGAGATACTCGAAGAGTTCGTCGCCGACGCGCGCGGCGATCTCCGCGCCGAAGCCGAACGAGAGCGTGTCTTCGTGCGCGATGATGACGCGATTCGTTTTCCTGACGCTCGCGGCAATCGCTTCCCAGTCGTAGGGCGCGAGCGTACGGAGGTCGATGACTTCGACGCTGATGCCCTGTTGCTGCTCGGCTTGCTTGGCGGCGACGAGCGAGCGTTGGACGAGCGCGCCGTAGGTGATGATCGTGATGTCCGTCCCCGCGCGCGCGGTGCGGGCTTTGCCGAAGGGAATCAGAAAGCCGTCGGGCGGATACTGCGATTTGTTGTACGCCTGCCGGTAGAGATGTTTGTGTTCGAGAAAAAGCACGGGGTCGTCGATGCGAATCGCGGTGCGCAGGAGTCCGTTGGCATCGAGCGCGTTCGACGGGTAGACGACGCGCAATCCGGGGATGTGCGTGAAAAGCGTGTCGCCCGACTGCGAATGATAAACCGCGCCGCCCTTCAAGTAGCCGCCGACGGGCACGCGGATCACCAGCGGGCACGACCAGTCGCCGCCCGAACGCCAGCGCATCAGCGCGAGTTCGTTGCGGATTTGATGATAGGCCGGCCAGATGTAATCGAAGAACTGAATCTCGACGACGGGCTTCAAGCCGCGCGTCGCCATGCCGATGGCGCGCCCGACGATGTTGGCTTCGGCGAGCGGCGAATTAAAGACCCGCGCCCCGCCGAAATTTCGCTGCAAGTTGGCCGTCACTTTGAAGACGCCGCCCTTGCCCTTAACTTTTTCCAGATTCTCTTCGCGCGAGCAGTCGGCCACGTCTTCGCCGAAAACGATGATCGACGCATCGCGCGTCATCTCTTCGTGGAGGCATCGGTTGATGAGATCGACCATCGTGCCTGCGTTGCCGGAAAGCTCGGCACCCGCTTCGTTGTCGAACTCTTTAGATGTCGGGTCAACGTCGGGCGAATAGACGAAATCGGTCGCGGTCGAAGGGTCTGGCTGTTTGCTCGCGAGCGCGAGGTCGGTCGCTTCCGCGACCAGCGCGTCAACCTCGTCCTTGATCTTCTGTAGTTCGTCCGGCGTCAACAGCCCTTCATCGATCAGCAGCGCGCCGAAGCGTTTGACGGGGTCGCGCTCGGCGTCCGACGTTCTTTCTTCGTCGGAGCGATATGATTTTTCGTCGTCCGAGAGCGAGTGCGAATAGGGGCGAATCACTTTCGCGTGGACGAGCGCGGGGCCTTTGCGTTCGCGGCAATAGGCGACGGCGCGCTGCAAGGTTTCGAGCGACTCGACCGGGTCAGTGCCGTCGCAATTCTGGATGTAGAGGTCTGGAAAACCCGCGACGAGCTTCGACACGTCGCCGCCCGCCGTCTGTACCTCGACCGGGACGCTGATCGCGTAGCCGTTGTCTTCGACCAGAAACAGCACGGGCAACTTGAGGTTGCTCGCGGTGTTCAGCGCCTCCCAGAACTCGCCCTGACTCGTCGTCCCGTCGCCGGTCGAAACGTACACCACTTCGTCGCCACGAAAGCCCGTCACGCGGTCCTTGATGTCGTCGATGAGGGTCGCGCGATAGCTCGCCTCGGCGCAACCGACGGCCTGCAAAAACTGCGTCCCCGTCGGCGACGACTGCGAGACGATGTTGAGCTTTTTGTGTCCCCAGTGCGAGGGCATCTGCCGCCCGTGCGAGTTCGGGTCGTCTTCCGCGCCGACCGCCGAAAGAAGTTGTTCGAGCGGCGTCATCCCCAACTGCAAGCAGAGCGCGCGGTCGCGATAGTACGGATAGAACCAATCGTAACCGGGCTTCAACGCCATCCCCGCCGCGACCAGCACCGCCTCGTGCCCCGCGCCGCTGATTTGAAAGAAGATTTTGTTCTGCCCTTTGAGCTGAATCTCCTTGTCGTCGATCCGCCGCGACAAGAACATCGCGCGATAGATTTCCAACATCTGCTCGCGGCTCACCCCGCGATACTCGCGCGCCTTTACTTGGGTCGCCATGCTCTTAACTCTCCTGCTTCAAATAGACAGCGTTTGGTGCTTATTACCCCAGTTTCTTCGCAGCTTTCAAATTAAACTTTTGAAGCAACCATGTAAGCACAACTTCTTGATCCTGAATCGTCGCTCGTCGAATTTGTGCAAGCAGATGAATCCGATCTGGTTTGGGCAATGCTGTATTTTGCAAGCCTTCATTGCAGTTTGTACAAACTGCTCGCAGATTCTGCGGTGCATCATTTCCGCCTTTGGACTTATCGATGATATGTCCCATTGTCAGGCGCACAGTTCGATTTCCGCCAAACGGATCAGGATCGCCCGCCGCGACTCCGCACATTTGGCAAGTATATCCGTTTCTCTCAAGCACCCAAGCGCGTGTTTCTTTGGATATATCGCGCGAGAAAGCCGGTACTCGCTCAATCGTCTCTAGAAGATACTGGTTCGGTCTTAAATCGGCGCGGTCTTTGTAGGAAAGAATTTGATACCCATCTTCGTTGCGTAGCTCCCGAACTCTTCGCGCCCACTCGACCGCTCCTCCACTAGCCACTTGAATCTCTTTTGACTCAAGCACCTTACCAATATTGCGAAGGAAAAACTCAAGGATTAACTGCTTCGAGCCGGGCTTGCGTCCCATTCCTTGTGCGCTCCTTGCTTGTCTGGGCATATGCCGGATTCAGTTCAATTAGAATTGCCTTTCTCCCTAATTCGACTGCCGCCAGTCCTGTCGTTCCAGAGCCACCGAATGGGTCTAAGATGGTATCTCCTATACGCGACCCTAACAGAATACATCGGCGCGCCAACTCGCGAGGGAATGCGGCTGGGTGTCCATTCCCAGTAGGGTCAGGTCCAAGTATCCAATAGTTGCGGAGGTTAGCGCCGCTAGCCTCTCTGAAGCCATTAGGGTCGTAAAAGTATGTTGGCGATTTCGCAAACAGAAAAATTTCTTCGGTTGCGTTTGTCGGCCTATTCTTCACACTTTCGGGCATGGCGGTTTTTTTGATCCATGTTACTTTTGATCTCAAAATCCACCCGTCCGCTTGCAAGGCAAAGGCAACACGCCAAGGCAGTCCCATCAAATCTCTGTCCTTGAGTCCCCAGCAATCAGGAACTTTGCAGTTACGTTTCTGGATCAGTTTTTTAGTATTACCAACTATCGCATTCGGACCACAGTTACCCGTTCCGCCATTTCTCGCATAGCCGTCTCCGACATTAAGCCAAACTGTCCCGTCCGCACGTAGAACCCGACGGACTTCCCGAAATATAGCCACAAGATTTTCGGTATAAGCTACCGGTGCTGGCTCGGCTCCAATCTGCGCCGGATGGTCATAATCGCGTAGCCCCCAATATGGCGGCGATGTCACACAGCATTGTACGGATTCAGCCGCTAATGTTGGTAAAACTGTTAAGCTATCTCCGGTCAATATCTGAAAGTTATCCATGTCGGCCATTATCTTGTCTGATAGTTTAGTTGGCAAGCAACCTGATATGTTCTAAACCGGTTTTGCTTTAGCTACCCGCTGTGGGATGCAGGCTATTTATTGTCTCCACGCCGCACCGGACAACTCATCGAGCCGGAGCGCGTATAGCGCAGCTTTTGTCAAGAACTTGGCCGAATCTGCGACTCGTCTCGCCCGGTTAATTCGGGCGCTCAAATCTTCTCAACAACTCGTCACGGGTGGTTCCAAAATCCATCGACCGCAGGGGGCGCGCTCAGTCGTCGTCTTCGGCGGCGAGCGTCGTGCGGTACTCTTCGGCCATCGAGGGGTGACCGTGCGCCGACGCGACTTCGATGCCGCGCCGGTAGGCCGCACGCGCCGCCTCGCGGTCGCCGAGTTTTTCGTGCGCGACGGCGAGCATCCCGTAGGCGTTGCCCTCGTCGTCGAACTTTTCGAGATACTTCGCCAGCGTCTCGACGACATCCCGGTGACGCCCCGCCTTCTCATACTCTTTCGCCAGCCCGAACAACACCAGCGCGTTCTCCGGGTCGCTCGCCATCATCTGCTCAAAAACTTCGATCCGTGATGTCGTCATATTTTTTTTCGCGTGACAAGTGCGGGGTGACAAGGCGACAAGACGCGCGGTTCGATCTTGTCACCCGTCAACCCCCCGCACCCGTTACGACTTGCCTCCGATGAGCAGTTTGGCGATGGTTTGCAGTTGCATGTTGGAAGTGCCTTCGTAGATCGCGCCGATCTTCGAGTCGCGCCAGAACTTCTCGACCGGGTAGTCTTTGACGAAGCCGTAGCCGCCGAAGAGTTCAATCGCTTTCGAGGCGATGTGCTCGGCGGCGCGCGACGAGTAGAGTTTCGCCATCGCCGCTTCTTTGACGAAGGGGCGTCCGGCATCCTTCAAGCGCGCGGCGTTGTAAACCATCAGGCGCGCGGCTTCGAGTTCGGTGGCGAGTTCGGCGAGTTGGAATTGCACGCCCTGAAACTGGTTGATCGATTTGCCGAACTGTGTGCGCTCGCCTGTGTAGGCGAGCGCGGCCTCGAACGCGCCGCGCGCGAGTCCGATCATCTGCGCGCCGATGCCGATGCGCCCTTCGTTCAAGGTCTCGATGGACACCTTGTAACCCTTGCCGAATTCGCCGAGCACGTTCTCTTTCGGCACGCGGCAGTTATCGAGAATAATCTCGGTGGTCGAAGAAGCGCGGATGCCGGTCTTGTTCTCCTTCTTGCCGACGCTGAAACCCTCAAAACCTTTTTCGACGATGAAGGCGGTGATGCCGCGATAGCCGTCTTCGGGTTTGGCGTTGGCGAAGAGGACGAATATCTCCGCCTCGACGCCGTTGGTGATCCAGAGTTTCTGGCCGTTGATGAGGAAGTGGTCGCCCGCATCGACGGCGCGCGTCGCCATCGCAAAGGCGTCCGAACCGGAACCGGCTTCGCTCAGCGCGTAGGCGCCGATGGTGTCGGCGGCCAGTCGCGGCAGGTACTTCTTCTTTTGCTCGGCGTTGCCCCAGCGGATGAAGGCGTTGTTGACGAGCGTGTTCTGCACGTCCATCAGCACGCCGACCGACGCATCGACGCGCGATAGTTCCTCAACGCCGATGATCGCGGTGAAGAACGATGCGCCCGCGCCGCCATATTCTTCGGGCGTCTCGATGCCCATCAAGCCGAGGTCGAAGAGGTGCTTGATGATAGACGGGTTCATCTTGCCCTGTTCGTCCATCTCTTCGCGGAGCGGTTTGATTTCGCCCTCCGCGAACTCGCGCACGCTGGCGCGAAACATCTCTTCGTCTTCGGAGTAAACGGTCAGCGGGTTGCCGCTCAGGAGTTCGGTTGCTGCTTTGCTCATCTCGGTTTAGCTCACGATATTGGGATTAGATTTTAGGGTTGTAGCATCGCTTATCAGGGCGTCTCCGGTCAACTCGCCGGAGCGTTTGAAGCGTTGACGCTACCGCGCGAAAAAGTTTAGCGGCGACGTGTCGCGCACACCTGTCGGGTTTATCCGTCATCGTTGCGGTGTACGGTGTCGGGCATAGATGGAACGGTGGCTTACGTGCGATTCGCGTTTGCACGTAGAATGGCGCGCGTGTGGCGATGCCGGATCGACGAACGAAAGAGACGCGCCCGTGCGGTTTTTTCTGACGGGCGGGGCGTTCGTCATATCTTCGGCGTCGGTCGAATCAGGAATGAGTGAAAACATCAAACCAAAAAGCGCGTCGCGGAAGTTCGCGCCCGCCGGAATATTCTTCGCCGTGCTCGGTCTGGCGCTGTTTGTCTACTTCGTGCGCAAGGCGGGCGTCGGACAGATTTGGGAGAACATACGCGGCATCGGCGCGGGCTTCGGGTTGATTCTCGCGCTCTCGGGCGCGCGGTTCGCGGTGCGCGCGACAGCGTGGATGCTCTGTTTTGAAGCCCCGCACCGGCTGCCGTTCCGACACGCTTTCAGCGCGTATCTGATCGGCGACACGGCGGGCAATCTCGTGCCGCTCGGCATCGTCGTCAGCGAGCCGGCGAAGGCCGTGCTGGTGCGCGACCGTGTGCCGCTGGTGGCGGGGCTGTCGGCCATCGCGGTCGAAAATCTTTTCTACATCCTGTCGGTCGCGCTGTTCATCTTTTCGGGCGCGGCGGCGTTGCTGTTGAGTTTTCCGCTGCCGCCGGTGCTGCGCCAGACGAGCGTCGGCGTGCTCGCTGGAGTGTCGGTCGCGCTGGTCGTCGCGTTCTTTGTGCTGCGGGCGCAGGCGAGATTTTTGAGCGGGATGTTGGAGCGACTTTCGGCGCGGGGTGTCGGGCGGCGTGCATTTGAGCGCCGCCGCGCGCGGGTGCGCGCCGTCGAAGACCGCATCTATGGATTTTACGCGCGCAACCGGTCGCGGTTCGTGCCGATACTGTTGCTCGAAGCCTCGTTTCATCTGATGGGCGTCGCGGAGGTGTTCGTCACATTGCACTTCATCAGCGACACCCCGCCGACCATCCTGACCGCGTTCGTGCTCGAATCGGTCAACCGTGTCATCACGATGCTCTTCAAGTTCGTGCCGTTGCGCGCGGGCGTCGATGAGGCGGGGACGGGATTGGTCACGCGCGTGCTCCGGTTTGGCGAAACGGCGGGCGTCACGCTGGCGATTGTGCGCAAGGCGCGGATGTTGTTCTGGATGATGATTGGCATCGGGCTGCTCGCCGGGCGCGGACTGTCGTTGCGCGATGTCGCGGGCGAGAGCGAAAAGGCGGTGAAGGAGCAGAGGCTAGAAGCCAAAGGCTAGAGGCTAGCCCAACGACAACTACCGACACCACACGCGCGTGCTGTTGAAGGCGCTGGGTTCCAGTCTCCAGCAGATGACGAGGGGGTTGATGGCACATTCCATCGGGATAGTTTCAGACGATGCCAAGTCGATGACGGCATCGAGGATGGTGGACGCGCGGCGACGCGCGACGACGACGGGCGCGCCTGAGAGATACGCGGTGGTGGTCGTGGCGCTGGTCGTGCTGGCGCTGGCGGGTTTCGGCCTGCGCGTGAGCGGCATCGGCGCGGTCGGATTCGCGGAAGACGAAATCAACAAACTCGAAGCCGTCCGCGCCTACGGTCGCGGCGACATCGCGCCGAACGCCGAACACCCGATGGTGATGAAGACGCTGATCTTCGTGTCGATGCGTGCGGCGCAGGCGTGGAACGATAACAGCAGCGCCGACGCCGCGCGCATCAGCGACGAAGCCGCGCTCCGTTTTCCAAACGTGCTGGTCGGCGCGCTCACGGTCTTTCCGCTGTTTCTGCTGACCGCCACCTTCTTCGACCGCCGCACCGCGCTCGTCGCCGCCGCGCTGTGGGCTTTCGGCATCAACGCCGTCACCTACAGCCGCATCGCCAAAGAAGACACGCTGTTGGTCTTCTTCATGCTGTTCGCCTTCTACTTCTACGTGCGCGCGAAACAGACGAGCGGTGACGACTATCCGGCGAAGCGGCGAAACTACCTCCTCAGCGCGGCGTCGTTCGGGTTGATGCTGGCGTCGAAGTACTTCCCGCACTACTTCGGTTTGAACATGCTCTACCACCACTTCGTGCGGGTGCGCCGGCGCGAGCCTGACGAGCCGCGCGGCAAGACCCCGGCGATATTCTATATCCTGTTTTTGGTCGTCTTCTTGCTCGCTAACCCGGCGGTCTTGCTGCCGGAGACGTGGGCGTACCTCGGCGCGTATTCGAGCGAGAAACTGCTCACGCACACGGGCTATCTGATGGGCGCGGAGCTATTCGAGAACACGATGTCGAAGACGCCGTTCGGGGGCACGCCCGTCTATTTTTACGCGCTGTTTCTGTCGATCAAACTGCCGCTCGCGACGCTCGGCGCGCTCGGCGTCGGGCTGGTCGAAATCCTCCGGCGGTGGAGGCGCGAGCCGGGCGCGGCGTTTCTGCTGTTGATGTTCGTGCTATGGATTGTGCCCTATTCGCTGGTCGGCGCGAAGTGGCTGCGCTACACGCTATCGCTGATGCCGTGGGCGTACATGATCGCGGCGGTCGGCATCATGGCGCTGGTGCGGTGGACGGTCGGCTTTATGAGCGGGCGCGGCACCGGCTTGGCGTCGCGGGTCGCGGGCGTCGCGGTGGTCGCCCTTTTCGTTGCGCGGCCCGCGTGGACTGCTTACGCGCATGGCCCGCATTACGCGCTCTACACCAACGCGCTCGCCGCCGGACGCGCGGGTTACTACTTCCCGCACGACGAGTTTTATGACGCCGGGTTGCGCGAAGCCATCCGCGACGTTTGCGCACACGCGCCGCCGGGCGCGACCGTCGCGCACGAAACGCCGGGCGTCGTCCGGTATTATCTGGAGAAGTTCGGGCGCACGGATTTGCGGTCGCGCGTCATCTCTGACCCGCGCTTCGACGCCGCCCGCGCCGATGCCCCGCTCTTCGTCATCCTCCAACGCGGGCGCACCTATTTCGAGAACCGAGCCGAGATGGAAGCGGTGCGCGACAGCCCGCGCTTCGTCAGAGTTTACGAAGAGCTGATTCGCGGCGCGGTCGCGGTCGAGGTCTACGCGCTTCGCTAGTCGCGGTGCGGGGCGTGCTCCGGATAGTCGCGGTGCGGGGCGTGCTCCCGCGCTCGTCGCTTGCGTGTGCAACCGCTTTGGTATTCAATACCTCTAAATTGGGTTTGCTCCTGCGCTGGCTGCCGGCGCGCTGACCGAAATACAACCGAATCAAGAAGCCTGCCGTCGGGGATATCAGACGACACCCGGACGGCGCACGCACGCCGCTCGTGGCGTGAACCGCTGACGCATTTGAAGAACGGAAAACATGAAGTCACCAGAATATTTTTATCCCGCGCGTTTGAAAGCGACGTTTGCCGTCGTGTTGTGTTTGCTGCTGACGGCCACCCTCGCAACGGCGCAGACGACGACTTCTCCTGCCGTCGCCGGAACGAAGCGACCGATGACGTTCATGGATGTCATCGAGATGCGCTCCATCGGCACGACCACGCCCGGCCCCGATGGGAAATGGGCGCTCTACACGATGTCTTCGAGCCACTGGAAATCCGGGAAGAGGTTTTCGGACATCTACCTCGTCTCGCTCGAACGCGGCGTCGAGACGGCGAAGCAGTTGACGTTTACCAGAGACAAGGACGAGTCTTCGCCGCGCTGGTCGAAGGACGGACGGTTCTTCGTCTTCGCGTCGAATCGTGACGCGCCCGCCTCCGCCGCGACGCAGAATCAAATCTATCTGATGCGCCCCGACGGCGGCGAAGCCCGCAAACTGACCGAAGCCAAAGACGGCACGGGCGCGTACGCCTTCAGCCGCGACGGACGTTGGCTCGTCTTCTCGTCGGGCAAGTCCGACGACCAGCAACTGTGGACGCTGCCCGTCGCCGGCATCGACGAGGCAACGCCGAAACAGTTGTTCAAACACGCGACGCCGATCGCTTCGTGGCAGTTCTCCGACGATAGCAAACGCATCTATTTCCTCGCGCCCGAAGCCGTCGATAAAGATAACAAGGAGCGCAAGGAGAAGCGTTTCGACGTGCGCGTCCGCAACGAGGATTCGCCCATCACGCATCTCTGGTTCTACGACCTCGACGCGAAGAAAGCGACGCGGCTGACCTCCGGCCTCGACTACGGCGTGAGCGACGTGACGCTCTCGAAGGACAACAAGTGGGTCGGGTTTCGCGGCTCGCCCGTCAACCGCTTCACGCGGACGGTGACCGAAGCCAACATCTATTCCGACCTCTACCTGCTCGAAACCGCGACCGGCAAAATCGAGCGTCTGACGAACAACAAAGAGATCGGCGAGAGCCAGTTACGTTTCTCGGCGGATAGTTCGATGATCGGTTTCTCGGCGTCGGACGAGTTCGCCTACTTCCGCAACACGCGCGTCTATCTGCGCCCCGTCGCGCAGGCGGGCGGCGAGTGGCGCAAACTCGGCGGCGATTTCGACGGCGGCGCGTCGATCGACATCTGGGCGGACGACGGCCAGACCATCTACTTCAACGAGGGCTGGCGCGCGACCAATCAGTTCTTCGCGCTCGACGTGGCGAGCGGCAAAGTCAAACAGTTGACGAACGAAAAGGCGTCGCTCTCTGTGACCCGCGACGACGACACCAAGGTCGTCACCATCAGCTACTCCGACCCGGCGACGCCCGCGACGGTCTTCACCGTCGCGTCGCTCGAACGCGTCGCCGACCGTCGCGCGTGGCGGCGTCTGACAAACGCCAATCCGCAGGTCGCCGGTCTTGCGCTCGGCGAAGTCGAGGCGATCGAGTGGAAGTCGTCGGACGGCAAGATGGTCGAGGGAATCGTGACCAAACCCGTCGGCTACGAAAAGGGCAAACGCTATCCGCTCATCGTCCAGATTCACGGCGGCCCGGCTGCCGCCGACGTGCTCAGCTTCAACGCGGGTCACGGCTACTACTCGCACATCTACGCGGCCAACGGCTACATGACGCTCCAACCGAACTATCGCGGCTCGGCCAACTACGGCGAGCGTCACCGGATGGAAATCGGCGGCGACTATTTTCGTCAGGGCTACGACGACATCATGATGGGCGTCGATCATCTCATCGCGGCGGGGTTGGTCGACGGCGACAAACTCGGCGTCATGGGTTGGAGCGCGGGCGGCCACTGGTCGAACTGGATTCTGACGCACACCGACCGCTTCAAAGCGATCTCGACGGGCGCGGGCGCGGTCAACTGGATTTCGATGTACGCGCAGAGCGACATCCAGCGCAACCGCGAGTTTTATTACGGCGGCACGCCCTACGACAATTTTGATAAATACTGGGAAGTGTCGCCGCTGAAGTACATCAAGAACGCCAAGACGCCGACGCTGATTCACGTCGTCGATGGCGACCCGCGCGTGCCCCGCCCGCAGAGCGAAGAACTCCACATGGCGCTCAAAAAGTTGAACGTCCCGACCGAACTCTTCGTCTATCCCGGCGCGACGCACGGCATCCCCGACCCGCGCAACCAGATGGTCAAGATGGTCGCCGAGTTCAACTGGTTCGAGAAATGGATCAAGGGCAAAGACGGCTGGTTCCAGTGGAAAGACCTGCTCGCCACCTTGAAGGATGAAGCCGAAGAGGAAAAGAAACCCGACGCCGAAAAGAAGAAAGAGGGCGCGGAAACGACTAAAGAAGAGAACTAAAACCCACCCCATCTGACCACGAAAAGCGGCGGCGCGGATGACCTGATGGTCGTTCGCGCCGCCGTTCGCAGATGTGGCGCGACCACTACCACGTGCTTTGCAATTGGGTGAGTGCCGGGAGCGCCAGCGTCCCGCTGGCAAGCGTGCTCGGAGCACGCTCAAGTATTCGCGTTCGGCGAACGCTCGATGCGAGCCGGGGGCTTTGCGCTCCCGGACGGCGACTCTCTTTTGAATGCTACATTCATTGCAACTCGCTATAGGCCGTCGTCAGCTTGTTTGAGGGCGAGGGCTTGGCGCTCCGTCCGCTTGTTTCTACAAAGTTTGGTGTGGCGGGTCGCGCGGCATCGGCGGCAGCTTGCGCGCTTTCCAGCGGCGGTACATGTAGAGCGAGAAGGCGAGCCAGAGTCCGCTCCAGAGATACGCGCCGAGGGCGTCGCTCGGCCAGTGCGCGCCGAGGTAGACGCGCGAAAGTCCGACGAGCGCGACGGGCAGCGCGGTCAGCGCGAGCGCGAAGCGGCGCGCATGTGTGCCGGGACGCATGAGCGCGTAGGCGACGAAAAAGAGAAAGCCGAAATAGCTGACGTAGAACGTCACGTGGCCGGAGGGAAAACTGAGGCTGGAGCGTTCGTCGAAGATCGTGATGAGCGCGGCGGCGGGGCGCGGGCGCGCGACGAGCATCTTGAGCAGCGTGTTGAGAATCGCGCTGCCGCCCGCGCTGAGTGCGATGCCCCACCCTTCGCTGTATCGCCGGAAGAAGAAAAAGATGATGGCGGTCGTGGCCGCGAGCGCGTAGGGCGTCAACCCGTTGCCGAACACCGAGACGAACGCCATGAAATCCGTCAGACCCGGTAGCGCGAGCGTTTGCACGGCGCGCGAGACGCGCAAGTCCCAGCCGAAATACGAATTGAAATGCGCGAGCAGCGCGAGCAGCGCAAACGTCGCCAACGCGACCGCGTAATAAGTTTGCACACGCAGCAGACGGCGCACGGCGCGGCGTCTCTGCGTCTGTTCGGGCGGGGTTTCCGGCGACGCGGACTCTTGCGGCGCGTCGTCGGCGAGCTTTTTGGCGTCGTCGGGCATCAAAGTCAGACGGTTTGAAAGGTGGCGTGCGCGCCCGGTGACACGGGCCGCCCACGCAGATTATATGGTGCTTTGCAATTGGGTGAACCCTGGGAGCGCCAGCGTCCCGCTGGCAGGCGTGCTTGGGGCACGCGGCAATGATTCGCGTTCGGCGAACGCTCAATGCGAGCCGGAGACTCGCGCTCCCGGGCGGCGGCGACTCTCTTTTAGGTGCGACATTCTATTGCAACTCGCTATAATATCGGCGAATCGACTCCCGAAAATACCGGATGAATACCATCACGGCAAGATGCCGCGCGGGAGAAGTGCGCGTTTGGCTGCGCGGGCGAGCCGCGTTTTGACAATGGGGGAGATCAATTTTGTTAAGAGTCGAATACCGTGACGGGCTGTACCTGCCCGACCTTGATTTGTGGTTGGACGCCGACGGGCCACGCGAGCGGTGCATCATCTCGCACGCGCACGCGGATCACATCGCGGAGCATCGCGCCATCGTCGCGACGCCGGAGACGGCGCGCATCTTTCGACACCGCTGCGGCGAGTCGGAGGTCGAGACATTGCAGTACGGCGAACGGCGCGACTTCGGGCGTTACGCTTTGACGTTCGTCCCGGCGGGGCACTGTCTCGGTTCGGCGATGATTCTCGTCGAAGCCGAGGGCGAGCGGCTCGTCTACACGGGCGACTTCAAATTGCGCCCCAACGTCGCCGCCGAAACCGCGCACATCGTCGAGTGCGACACGCTCGTGATGGAGTCGACCTTTGGCGACCCGCTCTATCGTTTCCCGCCGGACGAGGAAACCTTCGCGCGACTCTACGCGGCGGTCGACGGCGCGCTCGCGGACGGGCGCGTCCCCGTCGTGCTCGGCTACCCGCTCGGCAAGAGTCAGGAGGCTCTCGAACTTCTGCTGCGGCGCGGCTACCGCGTCGCGATGCACGGGTCGGTGTGGAACGTGACGGAGATTTATCGCGAACTCGGCGTCGAGTTTTCCGGCGACTACGAAAAGTACGAACGCGACAATCTCGACGGGCGCGTCTTGATTACGCCGCCCTCCACGCGCAAGGCGGCGATGGTGACCAACATCGAACGGCGTTTCGTCATCATGCTGACCGGCTGGGCGCTCAGCAAAAGCGCGCCCTACATGTACAAGGGCGTCGATCTGGTGCTGCCGCTCTCCGACCACGCGGACTTCGACGAACTCGTCCGTCTCGCACGCGAGTCGCGCGCCACGCGCCTCATCACCATGCACGGCGCGCCCAAGTTCGCCGCGCATTTGCGCGAACTCGGCTTCCATGCCGAACACCTCGCGCATCATCCCGGCGCGACCAAAGCCAAAACCAAACGCGCGCCCAAAAAGGCCGCCAACGCGATCCCGCAAACACTGTTCGAGATGTGATGCCGGGCCTCCAATCGTCAGGCCGAGACTCCCGGACTCCGGCCTTTAGACTTTGGCTGCTGGCTTTGGGCGTCGATGAGTCGGGTGACGGCGCGTTCGAGGTTCGAGTCGATTTGCGCGAGCGCGGCGACGACGCGCGCGGGCAGCCGCAGCGTAATCACTTCATACTCTTCGCCCGTCGGCGTGCCGTCGAGCGCGCGTTTGAGAGACGAGAGCAGTTGTTCATGCGCGACGGGCTTGGCGAGGTAATCCTGGACGCCGAGGTTTTCGCATTCCTGCCGTGTCTCGTCGTTGGTTTCACCCGTCGCGATGATGATCGGCACGTTGGGCGAGGTGGTGCGGATTTCGCGCAGCACCTGCACGCCGCGCATCTCCGGCAGCGTGATGTCGAGGAGAATGGCGTCCGCCCCGTCCGCTTCAAACTCGGCGACGCCCTCTTCGCCCGTGTAGGCGTTGGTCACACGGTAACCCGCTTGTTCGAGAGTCGCGCGGTAGAGCGCGGCTAAATCTTCCTGATCTTCGATGACGATGATGCGAGGCTGCTCCATTGATGATATCCCCTCTTGAAGAAAAAATTCGTCGCTGAAAAATGCGCCGTCGCCCGTTTTTAATTTGTGATTGCGGCGAGATTGGATATGCTTACCTCTCACACGCAAACCGGAAATTGCAAACTCGCAGGCGACGGCTGAACGCCGGTTATAATAGCAGAGCACGTTATGAATGCAGACATCTCCCTGACTATTCCCATCGTGACGGTGCTCGCGCTGATCGTCATCGCGGTCGTGCTGTTTGCGACCGAACGCATCCCCATCGACATCGTGACCATCCTGCTCGTGCTCGGACTGGTGCTGACGGGTACGCTGACGGTCGGCGAAGCCTTCGCGGGTTTCGGCAACGATATCGTCATCACCATCGCCGGACTCTTCATCCTGACGAGCGGGCTGGTGACGACGGGGGTCGTCGATGTCGTCGGACGCCGCCTGCAACGCATCGCGGGCGGGAGCGAGTTCCGGCTGACCGCGTTGATTATGATCGTCGCGGCGATGTCGGCGTCGGTGATGAAGAACACGACGACGACCGCGATGTTCGTCCCCGTCGTGCTCGGCATCGCGGCGCGCGCGCGCGTCCAGCCGTCGAAGCTGCTGATGCCGCTCGCCTTCGGCGCGATTCTCGGCGGCACCTGTACGCTCATCGGAACTTCGACCAATCTCGCGGTGTCGGGCGCGATGTCGAGTTTGGAGGTCAACGGCCAGCGGCTCGCGCCCTTCTCGATGTTCGAGTTGACCCCGGTCGGCATCGCCATCGTCGGCGTCGGGATGCTCTACATGCTGCTGGTCGGGTTGCGGATGCTCCCCGCACGCGGCCACGCCGATTCGCTCACCGAGCAGTATCACATCCGCGAGTACATGACCGAGGTCAAGGTGCTTCCCGATTCGCCGCTCGCGGGCAAGACGCTCGCCGATGCGAATCTGAGCGACACGCTCGACCTGATGGTCGTTGGGATCATGCGCGGCGTGCAGGGGCGCATCGCGCCGCGCGCGGGCGAGCACATCCGCGCCGACGACGTGCTGCTCGTCCAGGGTCGCAAAGAGGACATCCTGCGCGTCAAGTCGGAGGCGGGCATCGAGATCAAAGCCGACTTCAAACTGAGCGACCGCGATCTTGAGCAGGGCAACGTCGAACTGTTCGAGGTGATGGTGCTGCGTCGTTCAGACTTGAACGGGCGGACGCTCAAGGGCTTGAACTTCCGCGACCGCTACGACCTGACCGTGCTCGCGATCAATCGTCACGGCGTCGCGCTGCTGTCGAAGATGAGCACCGTCAGCCTGCGCTTCGGCGATGTGTTGCTCGTCCAGGGGCGGCAGGAAAAGGTCGAGCAACTCGCGACCGACGGCAACCTCCTCTTGCTCGAAGACGTGTCGGAGGTGCGCGGGCGCGCGGAAAAGCGGAAGTGGGCGGTGCTCGCCTTTCTCACATTCCTCTTCTTGTCGATCACACATCTCGTGCCGCTCTCGGTCGCGGTGCTGATCGGCTCGCTGATCCTGCTCGCGACGCGCGCCGTCCGCACGCAGGAGATGTACGGCTTCATCGAGTGGCGTCTAGTCGTGCTCATCGCGGGGATGATCAGCTTCGGCACGGCGATGGTCAAAACCGGCGCCGACGCCTATCTCGCCGCCCTCATCCAACATTACGTTGGCGGCTACGGCGCGCTCGCCGTGCTCGCCGGGTTCTTCGTGCTGACGGTGGGGTTGACGCAGCCGATGTCGAATCAGGCCGCCGCGCTCGTCGTCCTGCCCATCGCGGTCAAGACCGCCATCGCGCTCGGCCTCAACCCGCGCACTTTCGCCGTCGCGGTCACCTACGCCGCGTCGTGCTCGTTTCTGACGCCGCTCGAACCCGCGTGCGTCCTCATCTACACGCCGGGACGCTATCGCTTCTTCGACTTCGTCAAGATCGGCTCGATTCTGACCATCGCCGTCTTTATCGTCGTGATGCTTCTCGTGCCCGTCTTCTGGCCGTTCTAGCTTGAAGACGCACCGCGCCGCGCGTGCTTGCGCCGCCCGGCGTTGGTCACTATAATGCGCGGGCTTTCGGACACATGCGCCCCCACGTCTCCGCCGGACTTGGTCGAAACGGATGCGCGGGCGCAAAATGGTTCGACGAATTATCACCTTCCCCAAATTTTAACGGACACAGGAATAATGCTGAGTAACCTGAACTGGAGAGGACGCCGACGTGTCGCACCCCCACGACCGAAGCCGTTTCGCTCGCTGGCCGCCGGTCTCGTGCAGTTGGCGCGCGCCGCGATGGCCGAGCCGTACCTGCTCAAAGTCGAGCGCCAGACCATCCGCCTGCGCCGCCTGCCCGCCGCGTTCGACGGACTCCGCATCGTCCATCTCTCAGACATCCACCACAGCCCGTTCACCGGACGCGAGCAGATCGAGCGCGCGGTCGAAATGGCGAACAGCCTCCAGCCCGACATCGTCGCGCTGACCGGCGACTACCTCTCGCACGAACGCGAATACGCCGCGCCGTGCGCCGAGATGTTGGGGCGTCTGCGTGCGCGTTGGGGCGTCTACGCCGTGCTCGGCAATCACGACAACTGGGTCGATGCCCCGCTCATCACAGACCTCTTCCGCGCCGAAGGCATCCGGATGCTCGTCAACGAAGGAATGCGTTTCGAGCAGCACGGCGCATCGTTCTGGCTCGCGGGCGTTGACGATACGATGGTCGGTCTCGAAGACCTCCCGCTCGCGCTCGCCGGTTCGAGCGCGACCGAGATGAAACTCCTGCTCGCACACAATCCCGTCATTCTGCGCCGCGCCGCACGCGCCGGAGTCGATCTGGTTCTGAGCGGCCACACGCATGGCGGACAAGTCACCTGGCGCTCGGAGCGTTCCGCTTCCGGCAAAGTCCGCCGCCGCATCCTGCGCGGTCTGGGGCGTCACGGCGACACTCAAATCTACGTCACGCGCGGACTCGGGACGGTCGTCCTGCCGCTGCGCTACGGCTGTCTTCCGGAAGTCTCGCTCCTCGAACTACGCCGCACGGAATAATTCTACTGTCCGGAGTCCGGAGTTGAAGGTCCAATACCCTGTTTCGACTTCGGACTTTAGTCCCCGGGCGTGGGGCTTTAGACTCTTATGTCATCTCGTATCGTCACGCTGCCGAACATCCTGACCGTGATTCGCATGGCGCTGATTCCGGTCTTCGTCTCGGCATTGTTTTATCAGCGGTTCGTGCTCGCGCTGGCGATTTTTCTGGTCGCCGGGGTGACCGACAGCCTCGACGGGTTGCTCGCGCGCCGCTTCAACCAGAAATCTCAACTCGGCACCATCCTCGACCCCATCGCCGACAAACTCCTGCTCGTCACCTCGTTCGTCGTGCTGTCGCTCCCCTCGATTATCCCCGACCCACACCCGCGTCACCTGCCGATTCCGTTCTGGGTAACGGCTACGGTCATCAGTCGCGACGTTTTCATCGTCGTCGGCGCGGCGGCGATCAACATCGTCACCGGATTTCGCGGCTTTCGCCCGTCGTTGCTCGGCAAAATCAATACGGTCGTTCAACTCGGCGCCATCGTCTACATCCTCGTCGCCGCCCGTTTCGCGCCGCTACAGGGCTACCTCCCGACCATCTACACGACGGTCTTCGCCTCGGCTCTCATCTCCGGCGTCCATTACGTTTTCTGGACGGGGCGCATCTTCGGAGAAGGCCGAAACGATTCCAACGCTACTTGAAAATTCCCCAGAATCAGCAGGTTACACGCTTCCAGCGACGCCGCAAAGCGATGGAGAAAGTCTGCTTATGAAAGTTGACAGCAAGACACTCAAATATTATACTAGCCCGGCATTCAAGTCGCGCCACGACCCGTCGGAGGCTTTGGCAAGGGGGATTCCGGCGTGAACGAAGATAACGAGACGCATCTGCGCGGGACCCTCTGCCGGGGCGCGCTGCAAATAACAAATTGGAGAATCAGAAAGCAATGAGCAAGATTATTGGCATCGATTTGGGAACGACCAATTCTGTGGTGGCGGTGATGGAGGGCGGCGAGCCGACGGTAATCACCAATTCGGAAGGCGGGCGGACGACGCCCTCCGTCGTGGCCTTCACCAAGGATGGAAACCGTCTGGTCGGGCAGGTCGCCAAACGGCAGGCGGTCACCAACCCCGAAAATACGGTTTACTCGATCAAGCGTTTCATGGGTCGTCGCTTCGACGAAGTGACGGAAGAAAAAAAGCAGGTTCCTTACGACGTGAAGGCGGCGGGCGGCGACGTGCGCATCAGCGCGGGCGGCAAGGAATACAGCCCGCCTGAGATTTCGGCGATGATTCTGCAAAAGATGAAGCAGTCGGCTGAAGACTATCTCGGCCAGAAGGTCGACAAGGCGGTGATTACCGTCCCGGCGTATTTCAACGACGCGCAGCGGCAGGCGACGAAGGACGCGGGCAAGGTCGCCGGCCTCGAAGTGATGCGCATCGTCAACGAACCGACGGCGGCGGCCTTGGCCTACGGACTCGACAAGAAAAAGGATGAGACCATCGCCGTCTTCGACTTCGGCGGCGGGACGTTCGACATCTCGATTCTCGAAGTCGGCGAAGGCGTCGTCGAAGTGAAATCGACGAATGGCGACACGCACCTCGGCGGCGACGACATCGACGAGCGGCTCATCGAGTGGATCATCGACGAGTTCAAGAAGGATCAGGGCATCGACCTCTCGAACGACAAGATGGCTTTGCAGCGTCTGAAGGAATCGGCGGAGAAAGCCAAGATCGAACTCTCGTCGGCGATGGAGACCGAGATCAATCTGCCGTTTATCACGGCGGATCAGTCCGGCCCGAAGCACCTCGTGATGAAGCTGACGCGCGCCAAGTTCGAGCAGTTGATCGAGGCGATTTTGCAGCGTCTCAAATCTCCGGTCGAACAGGCCATCAAGGACGCCGGACTCGACGCGAGCAAGATCGACGAAGTGGTGCTGGTCGGCGGTTCGACGCGTATTCCGAAGGTGCAGGAAATGGTCAAGGGCATCTTCGGCAAAGAGCCGAACAAGTCGGTCAACCCGGATGAAGTCGTCGCGATCGGCGCGGCGGTGCAGGCGGGCGTGCTCTCCGGCGAGAAGACCGACATCCTCTTGCTCGACGTGACTCCGCTCTCGCTCGGCATCGAAACGCTGGGCGGAGTGTTCACCAAACTGATCGAGCGCAACACGACGATTCCGACGCGGAAGTCGGAAATCTTCTCGACGGCTTCGGACAATCAGACCTCGGTCGAAGTCCACGTCTTGCAGGGCGAGCGACCGATGGCCTCCGACAACCGCACGCTCGGCAAGTTTCATCTTGTGGGCATCCCGCCCGCGCCGCGCGGGATGCCGCAGGTCGAAGTGACCTTTGACATTGACGCCAACGGCATCGTCAACGTCTCGGCCAAAGACATGGGCACCGGACGCGAGCAGAAGATTACGATCACGTCGTCGTCGGGGTTGTCGAAGGACGAAATCGACCGCATGATGCGCGAAGCCGAATCGCACGCGGGCGAAGACGTGAGAAAGCGCGAGGAGATTGAAGCGCGCAATCGTCTCGACGGCCTGACCTATCAGGTCGAAAAGACCTTCAGCGAGAACAAAGAGAAGCTCGACGGCGCGACCGTCACGCAGATGGAGACCGCGCTCGCCGACGCCAGGAAGGCTCTCGAAGAGGGCGGCGCGGAAGGCATGAACAACGCCTTCAACAACCTCCAAACCGCCTCGCACAAACTCGCCGAAGGTCTCTACACGAGCGGCGCGGCGGCGGGCGGTGGTGACGATGCCGCCGGCGCGGCGGGCGACGAGCAGGCTTCG
>JBGTHJ010000340.1:0-7701 GCA_041746175.1 Pyrinomonadaceae bacterium | reverse complement strand
GCGAGCGTCCCGCTGGCAAGCGTGCTCGGAGCACGTTCAATGGTTCGCGTTCTCCGAACGCTCAATGCGAGCGGGACGCTCGCGCTCCCAGGCGATGCCGCTCTTTCATGTGCTACATGCAATTGCAACTTGCTATAGGTCATCCGTTGCGCTTCCGTTCGGCGGCGGTTTGCGTTTGCGCCGGCGCCGCGTCGGGTTTTGCGATAGGCGAATCGTCGTAGCGCGCGAGCAGGTCGGCAGGGTCTTGGTAGATAGCGACGCAGCCCGCGTCGCGGAGTTCGCGTTCGGGAAAGCCGCCGCAGCGGACACCGATGGTGCGAAGGTTGATCTTGGACGCCGCTTGAGCGTCGTAGGGCGTGTCGCCGACGACGATGACTTCAGACGCTTCGATGTCTCCAAGTTGGTCGAGCGTGGCCCGGAAGATGTCCGGGTGTGGCTTCGACTTTTCAGCGTCGTCCGCCGACGTTTCCGCTTCGATGAGGTCTTCGATGCGGACGAGCTTTTTGTAGGTCTTGAGTTCTTCCTTCTTCGCGGACGAGGCGAGGGCGAGACGTTTGCCGTCGGCCTTGATACGCTCGAAGAGTTCGCGCACCTGCGGAAAAGCGCGGACGCGCGGCATGTACTCGCGCTTGAAGAGTTCGCCGCGATACTTCTCCATTTCGTCGCCGAAGCGTTCGAGTTCGTCATCCGAGAAGAAGACGGGCATCAACTGGTCGCCGCCCTTGCCGATTTGGTGGCGCACTTCTTCAAACTGAATCTCGCGCCCGAAATGCCGGAAGGCTGCCTGCCACGCGCGGGCGTGGAGATCGACCGAATCGACGAGCGTCCCGTCGATATCGAAGATGACAGCTTGTATCAACTCACTTCCCCCCGGTCGGTTGGTTCGTGTTTTGTGGGAACTGAAGTTCGGCGGCTTTGATCTGATGTCGCCATAACTCCTTGCCGGTTTTGTCGAGCGTCTTCAAGGTCAGCACGCGCTCTTTGGCTTTGCCCGCCACGTCGATGACGCCGAAGTTGCGCACGCCCGTGACCCATGTGTTGGCGACGCGCACGGGATTGTCGGCCTCTCTGTCGTTGCGTCCCGCGCCGGAGGTGAGCGGGCTCGAAGTGAAATCGTAGAGCGGGTAGATTCCCGGTTCGGTGCGCCGGATGAGTTCGGTGTGATGGCGGTCGCCGGAGAGAAAGAGCACGCCGGGGATGCGGTTGTCGCGCACGAAGTCGATGAAGCGTTTCTGCTCGGCGGGGAACTGTCCCCACGCCTCGTAGAAGATGAGAGGGTTCATCATCTGGCTGCCCGACGTGACGATTTTGAAGGTGGCGGTGCTTGAGCGCAACGATTCCGTCAACCAACGCATCTGCGCGTCGCCGAGCATCACCTTGTCGGGCGCGGCGTCGGGTATCGTGTTGGGCGAGCGGTGGTAGCGGTCGTCGACGAGGAAGAATTCGACATCGCCCCACTCGAAGCGACCGAAGACGCCGGGCGTCTCTTCCGTCCCCCACGTCGCATTTCCCCAGTAGTCTTTGAAGACACGCAACGCCCACTCGCGCCCGCGAAAAGTTCTATCCGAATCGTTGGGGCCGAAGTCGTGGTCGTCCCAGATGGCGTAGTTGTGCGTCGAGGCAAAGAGCGGTTGGAGTTCGCGCGTCTCGCGGTCGTGCGCGTTGCGGTAGCGCATCGCGGCTTCGGAAAACCAGTCGCCCTCACGGTAGTAGAGATTGTCGCCGAGCCAGAGCATGAGGTCGGGTTTCTGCGCGGCGATGGCGTTGAAGATTTCGTAGTCGCCGCCGTAGGGCATGCCCGGTCGGTCGAACGGCGGGTCGTTGATGTAGACGCACGAACCGAGCGCGATACGGAAGGCGGGCGGGTCGGTACGATAACGCCAGTTCGGGACGGTCTGAAACGTCGCCGGGTACGAAAGCGCGACGCGCCAGCCGTCGAGATACACCTCGTAGTCGTACTTCGACCCGAACTCAAGCGCTTCCATCCGGAAGCGCGCGATCAAGTCGGTGGCGGTGGTCGTCTCGACGACCCGACTCAGCCGCGCCGTCTCCGGTTTGCCCTGCCGCCAGAATCGCAACTGCGCGCGGACGGGGCGTCGCGTTTGCAACCACACTTCGGAACTCGTCAATTCGCTCGCGCCGAGCAGCGGGCCTGAGCGCAGCCACTCCGCCGGGTTCGGGAATGTTTGCGGCGGCGGCGGGGGCGGCGGCGGTGACGAAGATTGCTGTCCGTGCGTCGCCGGAAGCGTGGGCGCGAGCGTCAACAGCAGCATCAGCAGCAGGTTCAAGTGTCGTCTCATGCGGGCAGTATACTAAACCTCCGGCAAAAGTCAGCAAAGGCGGCGTGCATCGATGCCAGCCAGCACGCCCGACCCTGTTTCAGCTTCAGCAAGCGTGCGTGCGGGCGTCGGCTCGAAAGAAAGATGAGGGAGACGCGCGGCGCGTGCCGGTGAAAACGGCTCGGCGCGCGTCGTCTCTCGCTTGCTTGCAAGCATAAATTGTAGTATTTAACATCCCGTTCACGGCGTCGAAAGACGCGCGCAACCGTCCTTCTGTATGGTGCAAGTTTGATTTACACTTAAACTCCATTCGCAATCACGCAAAGGAAAAAAAATAATCATTACGGTAACGGCGACCGCTCTCCGGCGGCCTCCGTTCCCTTACGCAGCCAATCTTTAGAAGAGGAAGAACTATGCCGAAAAAAGCCCTCCAACTGTCAGCTTACACACTGACGTTGCTGCTGTGCTGTCTCGTCTTTGGAACGGGTCAGGCGGCGGCGCAGTCTCAAGCCAGCACCGGCCAGATCACCGGAACCGTGGTTGACACCGCCGGAGCCATCGTCCCCAACGCCTCCGTCAAGGTCGTCAACAAAGAGACCGGTTTCGAGCGCACCGTCACCACCAGCGGCGATGGTTTGTACACCATCTCGCTGTTGTTGCCGGGCACCTACACCGTGACGGCCACCTCCGGCAGTTTTGCCCCGGTGATTATTGAAAGCGTCGTGGTCAACGTCGGGAGCACGGTCGATGTGCCGCTGACGCTCGGCGCGGGCGCGGTGCAGGAAGTCGTCACGGTGACGGGCGAAGCGGTCGAGACGACGCGACCCGAAGCCGACTCGGTCGTCAACCAGACCGCGATTAATAACCTGCCGATCAACGGTCGTCGCTTTCAGGATTTCGTCACGCTGACGCCGACTGCGCAGGTCGATCCTTCGCGCGGCCAAATTTCGCTCTCCGGGCAACGCGGCATCAACGCCAACATCAGCATCGACGGCGCGGACTACAACCAGCCGTTCTTCGGCGGGATTCGCGGCGGCGAACGCTCGAACACGGCGTTCACGATTCCGCAAGAGTCGATTCAGGAATTTCAGGTCATCGCCGCCGGTTACACGGCGGAGTTCGGACGCTCGACGGGCGGCATCGTCAACGCGGTCACCAAGTCCGGAACCAACGAGATTCGCGGCTCGGCCTTCTACCTCGTCCGTCCGCAGAGTCTGGCTTCGCAGAACGCTTTCGATCAGGACGCCGCGCCGACGCAGCACCAGTTCGGGGGCTCGTTCGGCGGCCCCATTCGCCAGAACAAAGCCTTCTATTTTCTCTCGTACGAAGAACAGCGTTTCAAGAATCCGCGCAGCGTGCTCTTTGACCGTTTGACCGGCTACACGCCGACCGCCAACGGACTCGAAGCCTTCAACTTCCTCAACGCGTTGCAGCAGCCGTTCCAGCAGACCAATGACGCGCGTGCTTTCCTCGGTCGCTCGGACATCCAGTTCAACGACGCCAACCGCTTCAACATCCGTTACAACTACAGTAAGAACACCGCGCTCAACGCCAACTCGGTCGGCGGCGCGCTGTCGCCATCGACGGTCAGCGCGCTCACGAACAACGGCACCGAACTCGACCGCACGCACACGGTCGTCGGCCAGTTGGCGAGCATCCTTTCGCCCACGGTGGTCAATGAGTTTCGCGGCCAGTTCTCTTATGAAGAACGTCCCCGCATCCCGAACGCCGAGCAAACCACCGTCGAATCGAGCGGCAACTTCAACTTCGGCACGGTCAACTTCCTGCCCTCGACGCAGTTCGACCGCCGCATCCAATTCGCCGACGCGCTGACGATGACGACCGGCAACCACACGCTCAAATTCGGCGGCGAGTTCAACCGCGTCTTTGCCAGTCAGTTGTTCGCCACCGACCAGTTCGGGCGCTTCATCATCAGCGGCGGCTTCACCGGGACGAGCGAGACGACGGGACTGGGGCGGCTGCTCGACATCCTCGGCGCGGGCGGCGCGGTCAACCGTTTCGACCAGCCCTCGACAGTTGTCCGCTACCAGAAACAGATCGGCAACGGTTTGACCGACCTCAGCTCGAACGAACTCGCGTTCTTCGGACAGGATTCGTGGCGCGTGCGCCCGAACTTCACCGTCCAACTCGGACTGCGTTGGGAAGGTCAGTACAACCGCCAGCCGGAAGCCACCAACACCGCGCTCGTCAACACCGTCAGCAACTTCACGTCGCCGACCGGCTACACCAACATCAATCCGGGAAGCATTCCGAACAGCACCAACCAGTTTGCGCCGCGCGTCGGCTTCGCGTGGGACCCGAACAACGACTCCAAGACCGTGATTCGCGGCTTCGCGGGTATCTACTACGCGCGCACGCCGCTGCTGCTGTTCTCCGACCCGCTCTCGAACTTCCGCGCGGTTCCCGGCAACCTGACCGTTTCGCTGCCCTTCGCGGTTCCATCGGGCAATCCGAATGCTTCGTGCAACACGGTCTTCTGCCAGTTCAACCGCATCGGGATCAACCTCAACACGACGCCGCTCGACGGGTTGCCCAATCTAACCAACGAGCAAATTCAGGCGATTGCGACTTCGCTCGGTCTGGCTTTCAATCCGTTCCAGGGCGCGCAGCCGCAGTTCATCGCGGACGACTTCCGCAATCCGAAGTCGGCGCAGGCGGGCTTCGGCGCCGAACGCGAAGTGGCGCAGGGCATCGTCATCGGCGCTGACTTTACTTACGTCAACACCGTCTATCTCCAACGCAACCGCGACATCAACCTTCCCGGAACGATCGTGCGCGCCGACGATCCCGGTCAACGCCCCGTCTTCCTGAGTCCGGGTCGCGCCCGCCCGGTGCCAACGCTCGGTCAGATTCAGGTGCGCGAATCGACGGCGCGGTCGCTCTATCGCGCGCTCGTTTTGCGCGGTTCGGTTCGCCGCAGTTGGGGACAGGTCAACTCCTTCTACACGCTCTCCAACTCGACCTCGGACGACGATAACGAGCGTAGCTCCGGCGGTTCGTCGCTCGAAAACATTTTCGATGTCACCCGCGAATACGCTGATTCAGACCTTGACCGGCGGCATCAGTTCGTCACCAGTTCGGTCTTCTTCCTGCCGTACGGCTTCGAGTATTCAAACACGGTGCGGTTGCGTTCGGGTCGCCCGGTTGATGCGGGCGTCGGTTCGGATGTCAACTTGAGCGGCGGCTTCGGTCGCGACCGTCCGTTCAGCCAACCCGGTGTGCCCTTCGAGCGCAACTCGTTCCGCAATCTCGCGCTCAAAGACATCGACATGCGCATCCAGAAACGCTTCAAGTTCGGCGAGCGCGTGGGTCTGGTCGCCTCCGCCGAGTTCTTCAACATCTTCGGCTTCGACAACATCGAACTTTCAGGGTCGCAGGTCACGAACTTCTGTTCGGGCGGCGATGCGCGGCGCTGCGGTCTCGACGGCCAGACCAACCCGAACTTCCTTTCCGTCACCGAGCGAACTCCGGGCAGCGCGCGCCTCGGCCAACTACTACTCAACAACAATGCCGGCGCGCCGCGTCAGATTCAACTCGGTCTGCGCTTCCAGTTCTAAACCTCGACGGCTGCGAGCCGTGTTTTGCGAAAGGGCGTGCTCCGCACAGAGCACGCCCTTTTTTTGTCCGAAGATAGAGCGTGCGGGTGCTCGCATCTGTACGGAAAAGAATTCCGCGCGCGGGCGTCAAAAACAGGTGGCCGCGTCGTCGTTATGACACATCGCCAGCCCACACAACGACTTCGCCAGCCGGGACAGACGCCGCCGCGAGGCTGGCACGGTCATTGCAATTTGGTGGAAGCGAACAAGCAAAACCAACATGAGCGGGAGCATCGCGCTCATCAACGACAAGGCGTCGGGTTACCACACGGGAGGATTTTCAATCATGGGTTTACCGAACAGCGATGAAGTCGAGGGCAAATTTGATCAGGCCAAAGGCGCGGTGAAAGAGAACGTCGGGCGCGCGATCAACGACGAAGAGATGGAAGCGGAAGGCGCTGCCGACCGCGCCAAGGGCAACATTCAGGAAGGCTACGGCGAAGCCCGCCGCGAAGTCGGCGAAACCATCAAGGATGTCGGCGACAAGGTCGGACGCTGATACCGTTCAAGCTCTTTTCGATAACTAGCACATCAACGACGAAGGCCGTCGCAAGTCTCTTCAGACTGCAACGGCCTTCGTCGTTGATGTGCGTCAATTCAGCGACGAAAAGAACCGGCGGGACTCTGCGCGGCGAGTAGATCAAGCGAGGAAACCGCGAATCAATCTCTTCTGCGCCAGCGGCTGCTCGGCGGCGCATCGTCAAGCAAGCGGTCGATGCCGCGTCGCATCAACTCGCTGGAATATGTCCCATCGACCCTTCTCTCGCTCGCCTCGCGTTCACGCTCGCGCGGCGTCAGCGCGTGGCGCGGATTTCGTTCGCGTTCATCCGGGCGGCGTGCATCGACGAAGCGGCGGCGACGTGCGTGCTCCTCGCGTTCCTCATCATACCGGCGCATGTTTTCCAACTGGCTGCGCCGTGCTTCACGCAACGCCGCTTCAAAACGTCTCTCACGCTCATCGTAAATCTCATCATGCCGGTCATCGCGCGCACGACGATGCGCGATGAACGCATCATTATCGTGTGGACGCGAAGCGCGCCGCGCGTCGCCGCCTTCGTCGGAGCGATGCGTGCGCCTCGGGATGCGTTCATCGTCTGCGTCGGCGTGATCGTGGTGGCGGCGGCGGCGGCGTACTCCGGCGCGGCATTCGAGGTCGCGCTTGAGGCGTTCGAGGTCTTCCTCTAACTGTGACCCGGCGTTGCTGCCGAAGAATCGCGCGACCGCCGGGCCGTGCTGTCCGCCGGTCGGATAGTAGCTGATGACGAGTCGCAGCAAAGAGGTGCCGCGCGGCGTCTCGTGCAAGATCATTTCGCCGTCGGTGTCCACGTCGCCGCCGATGGCACGCCACACGATCCGGCGGTCGGGTTCGTAGACGGTGGTTTCAACGTCCCACTCGAACGGCGCGCGCGCCGAACTCGTGTCCGCCGTCCAGCGCGACGTGCGGCGTCCCGTCCGGCGCACGTCGCGCACGTTACGCATCCACCGCGGCACGTTCTCGAAATCGCCGAACGCATCGAATACCTGCTCGACCGGCGCGTCAATCTCGACGAATCGCTCGACTCTCATCTGTGAATCCCCTTGAAACAAACGCCGGGTGCCGGTTAAACCCTAACGTCCGGCATCCGGCATCTATCTTTACTCTTGTCTGACGTGTTCGGCGCCGATGTCTTCGAGTAGTTTTTCGAGTTGGTTGGCATCCTCATCCGATTTGGCTTCGATGCCGAGGAGGATGCCGCCGCTACGGAGGCTGGCGTCGTACACTTTGGCGCGGTGTTCGGGGATGCCCGCGCCGATGAGCGCGCCGA
>JBGTHJ010000339.1:0-2317 GCA_041746175.1 Pyrinomonadaceae bacterium | reverse complement strand
GCGGGGTGCCGGTCATCGCTGCGGTTAACGGCCTAGCGGCGGGGGGCGGGTTTGAACTCGCGCTCGCCTGTCATCTCCGCGTCGCTTCGCGCGGCGCACGCTTCTCGCTGCCGGAAACGCGCCTCGGAATGATTCCGGCCTACGGCGGCACGCAGCGTCTTGCGCGCGTCGCCGGGCACGGACGCGCGCTCGCCGCGATGCTCGCGGGCGAAGGGCTGACGGCGGAAGAGGCTTGGCGCTACGGCATCGTCAACCGCGTGGTCGAACCGGCGGAGTTGTCGACGGAAGCGGAGAATCTGGCGCGGGCCATCATCGACCACTCCGCGCCGCTCGCCGTCCGCGCCTGTCTCGAAGCGGTTGTGCGCGGTGCGCGCCTGTCTCTCGAAGAAGGATTACGACTCGAAGCCGAACTCTTCAGCCGTCTCTTCGCGACCCACGACGTGCGCGAAGGCACCCGCGCCTTCCTCGAAAAACGCGCGCCCGTCTTCGGTGGACACTGAAAGGCGTGACCGGCAAGCGGAAAATGGAGGCTGCTTTTTCAACTATCACTTGTCACCTGTCACCGCTCGCTTGTCACCCGTGACCGTCTCTCATATACTGAACTGGCATTGATTCCATCAAACGATTCGGAGCTAACTTAACTCTTGCAGCCGGTCATTCATCAGGGGCGTTTGCACGCCGGAGGCTTTCGCTTCGCGGTCATTTCGAGCCGTTGGAACGATTTTCTGACGGCGCGTCTGGTCGAGGGCGCGTTGGATGCGCTTGAGCGTCTGGGGGCGGAAGAGGGAGCGGTCGAACATTTCCGCGTGCCGGGTTCGTTCGAGATTCCGCTGCTCGCGCGCAAGGTCGCGGGGATGAAAAGTTTCGATGCGGTGATCTGCGTCGGCACGATTATTCGCGGGCAGACGCCGCACTTCGAGTACATCGCGGGCGAAGTCACGAAGGGCATCGCGCAGGCGGCGATGGAAACGGGCGTGCCCGTGCTCTATGGTATCGTGACGGCGGACACGCTCGAACAGGCGATTGACCGCGCGGGAGTCAAAGCCGGAAACAAAGGGTTCGAGGCCGCGATGTCGGCTGTCGAATTGGTTAATCTTTACAAGGACGCATTCAATAAATAACAAGCGACAGGTGACGGGCGACAAGACGAACACAGCTTTTACTTGTCACCCGTCACCTGTCGCCTGTTATGGGTTTAAGAATTATGGGTTCACGTCGTAAGGCGCGCGAATGCGCCTTGCAAATGCTCTTTGCGGCTGATGTGCTGAGTACGTCCCGCGCCGACGAGTTGGTCGGCGACTACTGGACGGAACTGGGCGAAACCGACATGGACGATGCAGCGCGCGATTTTGCGACGCGACTTGCCGTCGGCGCTTTGTCGCATCTGGAAGAACTCGACGAACGCATCCGCTCGCGCGCCGAACACTGGCGCATCTCGCGAATGGCGGTCGTCGACCGCAACGTCTTGCGCCTCGCCGTCTACGAGTTTCTGCACGAACCGACGCCGCGCACCGTCGCTATCAACGAGGCGCTCGAAGTCGCGCGCCGCTTCTCGACCTACGAGGCGACCCAATTTATCAACGGCATCCTCGATGCCATCAAACGCGACCTCGACCACGAACACCCGCAGGAAGACACGGGCACGGGTGAACCGGATGAAGAAGACGCCGCCGACGCAGACGCCGTGACTATCGAAGAGGACGGAGACGACGCCGCGCCGGAAACCGACGTGGACGAGAGCGTTCGTTCAGCTTCGTAAAGTCCGCCGCGCCAACCCGCCGGCAGCGCCGCCGCGCGGGCGGACGTAAACGCTTCGTCGTCGCGGACGCCGTGCGATCCGGGGCGCAGCGTCGAAGTCGCCCGGCGTTCATCTCCATTCACCCACCTCGCCAAGCCCGTCATCGCCGGACAACGGCGGCCACCCATTTCAAAAAGACGTGCACCGTCAATGCGTCTGTCGACAACACGGCAATCTTGCCTGTCCTTTTCTATTTACGGTTTACGATTTACGATTCACGAGATATGGACGAGCAAATGATGCGGGAGTTTCTGGCGGAAGCCGAAGAACTTTTGGAAGTTCTCTTCGGCGACGTGCAGACGTTGCGGGCGCGGCACGCCGAGGGACGCGCGCGGCGCGAACTCATCGGACGCATCTTCCGTCACGTCCACACGATCAAGGGGTCTGCCGCCGCCGTCGGGCTAGACGCGACGTGCGAAATCGCACACGAGTTCGAGTCGCTGCTCGATGCGGTGCGCGTGGGGCGCGTGGCGGTTGACGTTGCGGCGCTCGATGCATTCGGCGATGCGGTTGACGCCG
>JBGTHJ010000338.1:0-4538 GCA_041746175.1 Pyrinomonadaceae bacterium | reverse complement strand
GCACGCACGCGACGCACCTGCTCGTCGTCCGCCACCGCGACCGCCCCGGCGTCCTCGCGCACGTGCTCGACGCCATCCGCAACGCTCACATCAACGTCCAGGAGATGGAGAACATCATCTTCGAGGGGTCGGAAGCGGCGGTCGCGCGGCTCAATCTCGAAAGCGCGCCGCCTCCCGAAACTTTGGAGCGACTTCGCGCCGAAAATGCCGACATCATCGAGTTGAGTTTGCTTGAGTTATAATTCTCGTAGATTCAATCGCTTGCCCAAGAAGGTAGATGGAATTGATACCTGTCACAGATGATGCGAAATTGGCGAACGACTATTTAGTAAATTTGATTGGTGAAGATGCTGTCTCAAGCGTGCGCTTAGAGGAGGTAGAGTCGGGTGAAAAATCATCTCGCATAGCCGACGATACCCCGGATGAAGTAAGACCAGTAGATGCGGGTTACTGGGAAAACTCGTAAAGGTCGGTATCGACGTGATTATAGCGGTTTGCAATTGGGTGAGTGCCGGGAGCGCCAGCGTCCCGCTGGCAAGCGTGCTCGGAGCACGTTCAATGGTTCGCGTTCTCCGAACGCTCAATGCGAGCGGGACGCTCGCGCTCCCGGGCGATGCCGCTCTTTTTATTAGCGCGACATGCAATTGCAACTTGCTATAACTTCAACCATATCCGAGCTGCGAATTGGGCATTTAAACAAACCTGATGAAAACAACGCTCATCACGGGCGCGTCGGGCGGCATCGGCGAAGTCTTCGCGCGGCGGTTCGCGGCGCGTGGGAATAACCTTTTGCTCGTCGCGCGCTCGGCTGACAAACTCGCCGCGCTCGCGGCTGAACTTTCGGGCGCGCACAACATCGACGCGCAGCACGTCGCGCTCGACCTCGCGGAAGCTGACGCGCCCGCGCGCCTGTTCGCCGAGGCGGAGCGGCGCGGCCTAAAGGTCGAAACGCTGGTCAACAACGCGGGTTTCGGTTCGATGGGCGAACTCACGTCGCTCGAACTGGCGAGCGAGTTGAAGATGATCGACTTGAACGTCCGCTCGTTGTTGGAATTGACGCATCGTTTCCTCGCGCCGATGCGCGAGCGGCAAAGCGGCGCGATCATCAACGTCGCCTCGATCGTCGGTTTTCAGCCCATCCCGTTCATGGCGACCTACGCGGCGACCAAAGCCTTCGTGCTCTCATTTTCCGAGGCCGTCCACGAAGAGAATCGCGCGCACGGCATCCGCGTACTGGCCTTGTGTCCGGGTTCGACCGCCACCAATTTTTTCGCCGCCGCCGGAACCGAGCCGCCGCCGGACAAAATTACGCAGACGCCCGAAGAGGTGGTCGAGACGGCGTTGCGAGCGTTGGAGAGCGGGCGCGCGGTGGTCGTCTCGGGCTGGCTCAACTGGCTGATGGTCGAAGCCGAGCGGCTCGCGCCGCGTTCGCTGGTCGCCAAAATCGCGGGGCGCATCGTCGGCGGGCGGCACAAGCCGGAACATGGCAATCGAGGAGAAAAAAATGACTGAGAGGATCTACAACTTCAGCGCGGGACCTGCCGTGCTGCCGGTCGCGGTGCTCGAACAGGCGCGCGACGAGCTGCTGAGTTTGCCCGGCGTCGGGATGTCGGTGATGGAGATCAGCCACCGTTCCGAAACTTTCGACGATATCTTCAACGAGGCCGAGAGCGGCGTCCGCGAGTTGATGGGCGTGCCCGAAAATTATCACATCCTGTTTTTGCAGGGCGGCGCGAGCCTTCAGTTCTCGATGATCCCGATGAACTTTTTATCGAAAGAAGCCAGCGCGGATTACATCTTGACGGGCAGTTGGGGCAAGAAGGCGGTCAAGGAAGCCAGGCACGAAGGCGGCGTCCACATCGCGGCGACGACCGAGGATTCGCGCTACTCGCGTATCCCGGCGCAGGACGAGTTGAAGTTGAACGCGGAGGCGGCCTACGTCCACATCACGTCGAACGAAACCATCGAGGGCGTGCAGTGGCAGCACGAACCCGAAGTGGGCGACGTGCCGCTCGTCAACGATTCGTCGTCCGACATCATGTCGCGCCCGGTCGCGGTCGAAAAGCACGCGCTAATTTATGCCGGAGCGCAGAAGAACATCGGCCCGTCCGGCGTCACGCTCGTCATCATCCGCGACGACATGCTCGCGCGCATCCCCGGCGGACTGCACACCATGCTCGACTTCCGCACGCACGTCGAAAACAAGTCGCTCTACAACACGCCGAACACCTGGGGCATCTACATCATCAATCTCGTCTGCCGGCATCTCAAAGAGAAGGGCGGACTCGCCGCCGTGCAACAGGAGAACGACGCGAAGGCCAAACTACTCTACGACGCCATCGACGCCACAGAGTTTTATCGCGGCCACGCCGACCCCGAAGCGCGTTCGCGGATGAACGTCACGTTCCGTCTGCCGTCGGAGGAACTCGAAAAGCGGTTCGCTCAGGAATCGACCGCGCAAAGTCTCGACGGACTCGCCGGTCATCGCTCGGTCGGCGGCATCCGCGCCTCGATCTACAACGCTTTCCCGCGCGCGGGCGTCGAAGCGCTGGTGTCGTTCATGCACGAGTTCGAGCGCAAGAACGGCTAGAACCTCCGGCGCGTGTAGACGAACGCGCGTCGTCCGCCCGTCCAGTTCATCCCGGCGTCCGTCCGGTCTATCGTGTGAATCGCCCGCTTCAGATTATGATGTTGAAAACGAACCGATCACTTCTCATCCTCGCTGTGACCTGCGCTTTGCTGGGAGCGACAACACGCGCGCAGTCGCCGGTCGAAGTCGGGGGCGAGCGTCGCTTGCGCAACGTGCGGCAGTTGTCGTTCGGCGGTGAGAACGCCGAAGCGTATTTCAGCGGCGACGGCAGCCGTCTTGTCTTTCAATCCAAACGCGACGGGCGCGAGTGCGACCAGATTTACACGATGCGCGCCGACGGCACGGGGACGCGCATGGTTTCAAACGGCACGGGGCGCACCACCTGCTCTTACTTTTTCCCGAACGGCAAGCGCGTGCTCTACGCTTCGACGCATCTCGCCGCGCGCGAGTGTCCGCCGCGACCCGACTTCTCGCGCGGCTACGTGTGGCCGATTTACGCTTCGTTCGACATCTTCACCGCACGACCCGACGGCACCGGCATCAAACGTCTGACCGCGACCGACGGCTACGATGCCGAAGCGACCATCTCGACCGATGGCCGCCGCATCGTCTTCACCAGCACGCGCGACGGCGACCTCGACATCTACACGATGGATGCCGACGGGCGCCACGTCCGCCGTCTGACGACCGAGCTTGGCTACGACGGCGGCGCGTTCTTCTCGCGCGACGGCAAGCGCATCGTCTATCGCGCGTATCATCCCAAGACCGACGCCGAAATCGCGCGCTACAAACAGAAACTCGCCGAACACGTCATCGAGCCGAACGTCTTTGAGATTTGGGTGATGGACGCCGACGGGCGCAACAAGCGACAGGTCACACGACTCGGCGCGGCCAGCTTCGCGCCCTACTTTTTCCCCGACGGCCAACGCATCATCTTCGCTTCAAACGTCAACGACCCGCGCCAGCGTAACTTCGACCTCTACGTCGTCAATACCGACGGCACGAATCTTGAGCGCGTCACCTTTAACGAAACCTTCGACGGCTTCCCGCAATTTTCGCCCGACGGCAAGCGGCTCGTCTTCGCCTCGAACCGCAACGCCGCCACGCCCGGCGACACCAACATCTTCATCGCCGATTGGGTGGAATGAAAGAGAAGCCACGCGCACATCGCAGTAATGAGTAGAAACACCATGCGTCTTAAATCTCTTCAACTCTTCATCGCCATCACGATTGCGACGGGCGCGTTCGCGCAAGAGCGCCGCGCGGTCGACGGCGCGCCGGGTGCGGAGCGTCTGCGCACGCACGTCACCTATCTGGCTTCGGGCAAATTGGAAGGACGGCGGACGGGCACGGCGGGCGCGGATTTGGCCGCTGCCTACATCTCCGCCGAGTTCGCGCGTCTCGGTCTGCTTCCGGGCGGCGATGTAATTAAAATCTCCCAACCAGAGCGCAAATTTGAGGGAAGCCTGAAGACGTATTTACAGGCGTTCCCGTACGTCGCGGGGGTCGAGGCGGGCAGGAAGGGCAACGCGATGGTCTTCACGTCGCGCGCGGCGCCCGCGTCGAAGCTCGATCTGCGTCTGGGGGAAGATTGGATGCCGCTCGGTTGGAGCGCGAACGGGCGTGTCGAGAATTTGCCCGTGACGTTTGTCGGCTACGGCATCGCGGCGTCCGAGTTGAATCACGACGACTACGCGGGCGTCGATGTCGCGGGGCGCATCGCGCTCGCCTTTTCCGGCACGCCTGATGGCGACAACCCGCACGGGCAGTTCGTCCGCTTTACGGAGCTTCGCTTGAAAGCGGCGGCGGCGCGCGAACGCGGCGCGAAGGCGCTCGTCATCATCGCGCGCGAGGATAATTTTAACGACGACCCGCTCGCGCGCCTGCGCTACGACAACACGGGCGGCGACGCGGGTTTCCCCGTCGCGGTCATCTCCCGACAGGCGGC
>JBGTHJ010000337.1:0-7222 GCA_041746175.1 Pyrinomonadaceae bacterium | reverse complement strand
CCCCGGCGCGGGCGCGGCGCAGTTTCTCGACCCGCGCAGCAAAGTCGTCATCAGCGATTGCTCCGTCTTCGGCGTCGATAATCCAGACCACTTCCCGCCGACGCTCGAAGCGATGGTCGAAGGCGTCAACGTCATACCGCGCGCGGGCTTGCTCGGCGCGGGCGGCGGCGGGCCGAGCGGACGACAGGCGACCGACAACGCGCTCGTCTCGCTCAAGAAGAAGGTTTACCTGCGCGGAATTCCCGTCGATCCGCTGACGGGCAAGGCCGAGTGGAATCTGTGCTCGACCTACGACGAGGCGAACTGCGACTCGTGGGGCGGCGAAAATGTTTTCGACGTGCGCTCGAAATCCGAAGCGACCGCGCTCAACGGAGAGAAATACAGTGAGTGGTAAGACCGCAATAATCAACGGCGAAGCGCGGAAGCCGGAAAAAGGGGAGGGGAGGAATTCGCCTGCCTCCCGGCTCTCCCGACGTTTTCAGTCCGGCTTCACCTTGCTCGAGTTGATGATCGTGATTTCCATCATCGTCATCCTTGCGATGATCGTGTTGCCGCAGTATCAAAAGGCGGTCACGCAGGCGCGCGAGGCGGCTCTGCGCGACGACCTGTTCCAGATGCGGAAACTGCTCGACCAGTACGCCGCCGACAAGGGGCGACTGCCGCAGACGCTCGACGACCTCGTCTCATCCGGCTACTTGCGCGACGTTCCCATCGACCCGATAACCGGTAACAAAGACTGGCTGACCGTCAATGGTGAAGACGTGAATTCGACCGAGGGCGGCTCCGGCGTCGTCGATGTCTGTAGCTCGTCGTCTGACGTTTCGTCCGAAGGCACGTCCTACAACGACTGTACGAAATGGTAGTCCGGCGACCAGCCCGCGCCCGCCGATGGACGCTTGAACATCGACGATAGCCAATCGCGCAGCTTTCATCGTCGAAGGTCAATCGTCCAAGTTTTTTTTAATAACCAATGTCCAATCCATTTTACAAACTCATCGAGCCGCGCCGTCCGAACGCCGCCGTCGGAATCAGCGACGCGGGCGCGGGCATCGTTTCGCTCGACCGACGCCGCGACGCCTTCGCCGTCCGCCGCGCGGGTTATGTCGCGTTCCCCGAAGCGCTCGTCCGTCCCGATTTCAATGAGGCAAACATCGCAGACGTGAGCGAACTCGCCGACGTGCTGGCGGAACTGGTGACGGGCGTGGGGCTTGCCAAGCAACGCCGTTGGTCGGTCGCGCTGCCCGAATCCGCGACGCGCACCACGATCCTGACGATGGACAATGCGCCCGCTTCGCGCGGCGAACTCGAAGAGATGTTGCGCTGGAAAACCGAGCGGAGTTTTGGCGGCGCGGCGCTCGAAGAGTTGCGCATCTCGCGCCAGACTCTTCGCGCCGACGCGCAGGGACGCCCGCGCTATCTGGTCAGCGCGATTCGTCTCGAAGTGCTCGCCGAATACGAAACAGTGTTCGCCTCGCTCGGCTGGCACGCGGGGCTGATTCTGCCGCGTCACATGGGCGAAACGTGGTGGTTGATGCGCGACGGCGTGCGCGCTGATTCGCTCCTCATCAGCGCGCACCGTGAAGGCTTTACCGCCGTGCTACTGCGCGCGGGCGAACCACTCGTCGTGCGCGGCGTGGTTTGCGATGCCGCCGATTGCGCCGACGAGTTGTATCGCTTCCTCCTGTTTTACCGCGACCGTCTCGCCCTGCCCATCGCAGACGGCAACCTCCAACCCGATGCCGCCATCGAACGTCTGCTCGTCGCGGGCGACGGGCTTGACCTCGCGACCGCCGGGAAAATCATCAACGAGACGCTATCGTTTGCGCCGCACGGTCTGCGTGCCGAAGACGTGCGGCTCGCGCTCCCGACCGACGAACTCGACTTCAGCCACCTCGCCGCCCCCGCTGGTCTGGCCGCGCTCGCGTGGGCGTGAAACTTTTATTTTTGCAGCGACGTAACATCTGAGCATCATGAGTGCAACTGCCCCCGCAGTTTTACTGCAAAATTTCGCCGGAGTCGGAGACGCCGACCTCGTCACGCGCGCTATCGCCGGGCGCGAGGATGGCTTCGAGGAACTGGTGCGTCGTTATCAACGCCCGATTGTCGCCTACGTCTACCGCATGGTCGGCGACTACGACACGGCGCTCGATCTGACGCAGGAAGTCTTCATAAAAATTTACGGGTCGCTGGCGCGCTACCGTCCCGAATACAAGTTTTCGACATGGATTTATCGCATCGCGCATAACGCGGCCATCGACCACCTGCGCCGCCAGACCGCAGGGCGCACGGAGGAGTTGGAGCGCACGTCAGACGAAACGGGCGCGACCTACGAGCGTCCGCTCAAGAGCAGTGCGCTGACGCCCGAAGAGGCGAGCGAACGCGCCGAGCGGCGCAAAGAAATCGAGGATGTGGTGCAAACTCTGCCGTCCGTCTACAGGGAATTGATCGTGCTGCGCCACGCGCACGACTTCAGTTACGACGAGATCGCCGACGTAACGGGCTTGCCGCTCGGCACGGTCAAGAATCGCATCTTCCGCGCGCGTGAAGTGATGCGTGCGGAATTGATCAGACGCGGCATCACCAGCGTTTAACGTGAGACACCAAAATGGCGCGCGAGAATGACAGACAACCAGCCGGTTCGACGTGCCAGCGCGATGAAGTGGTCGCCTACCTCGACGGCGAACTAGACGCCGCCGCTTCGATTAGCTTTGAGAAGCACACGCGCGCGTGCTTAGCCTGTCGTGACGCGCTCGCCGCGCAACGACGCCTCGGCTGTCTGCTCGACGCGGCGTTCGACTCTACGCCCGCCGCCGAACTCGTGCTCCCCAAAAATTTTACAGAGGTCGTCACGGCGCACGCGCAAACCAACATGAACGGCGTGCGTTGCTCGAAGGAACGCCGACGCGCGCTCCTGCTCTGCGCGGGACTGGCGACGGCGGCGTTCGCGCTGCTCGGGGCATCGATGTTCGACCAAACGCTCGCCCCGCTCGCCCCTCTGACGCATGGCTTTGGCAGTCTGCTCTTGATGCTCGGTCGCGTGGTCGTCGATGCGGGCGCGGGCGCGGCAGTGCTGCTGCGGACGGTCGGCGGTTGCGTGGTGGACGCGCCGGGAGCGTGGCAAAGTCTGCTCGCGGTGGCGCTTCTCGCCGGCGCGACGGCGCTCCTTCTGTGGCTTATCGGCGGTTATCACCGCACGCGCGTCCCTGACTAATAGGCGATCGACGATAGCTCTTTACCGACGGACAACGCGGTGTTGAGCGTCAGTCGCGCACAGAGTCTATCGTCTTTTTAACAACCAACGTGGACATTCTTTTCTCGTCTTATCTTCCGACTCAACACTCGATGTCGTGTCGCGCGCCGATGCGTGTGGCGGCGGCATTGTTGATGCTGTTGGTCGCGACGATGACGGCGTGGGCGCATGTTGATTTGCCGGTCGGATCAAAAGACGTAGACACGCCGCCACGCATCGTCGAGGGCGAAAGCACGAGCGATGTGTTCGGTCTCGGCCAGACGGTCGTGGTGCGCGGCAGCGTGCGGCATGGGGTGCTCGCGTTCGGCGGCGACGTGATCGTTGAAGGGCGCGTCGAGGGCGACGTGGCGGCCATCGGCGGGTCGGTATACCAGCGCGAGGGTTCGTACGTCGGCGGCGATGTGCTCGTCTTCGGCGGCGCGTATCATCACGGCAAGACCGCGCCGGGACGCCGCGCCGAAAGCCGCACGATCATGTTTGCGGGCTACGAGCAGGAACTGCGCCAACTCGCGCGCGACCCCGCATCGCTGCTGACGCCAACCTATTCGGCGGCCTACTTCGGACAGCGTCTGCTGGCAATACTCTTCTGGTTCATCGTCTCGCTTGCGTTGACCGCGATTTCGCCCGGCGCGGTCAGTCGCGCGGCGGCGCGCTTGCAGTTGACGAGTTTGCGTGTCGCGGTCATCGGTTTGGTCGGGGCGTTCGTGGTCGGGCCGGGGGCGATAGTGTCGCTTCGACTGCTGCCGCCGATGATCGGCACGTTGGTCGGCCTGCTGGCTCTGTCGTTGCTGTTTGTGGCCTACTTGTTCGGGCGCGTCGTCGTCCACGCCGTCACGGGACGCTGGTTGCAGCGACTTTTCTTGCCGGAAAACAGACGCTCGGAAGCCGTCGCACTGTTGCTCGGCGCGGCGTTCTGGTCGGCGGTTCTGGCCGTCCCCTACGTTTGGCCGTTCGTCGTTGCCGCGCTGCTCATGACCAGTCTCGGCCTTGCGCTCACCGCGCGGTATCGCGTCGGCTGGAAACGCGCGTCATAAAAAGAAGACCACACGCGGGAAGCGAAAGGGCAGTCAAAGTCGGGCTAATCTTTGACTGCCTTTTGGCATCGTCGGGGGATGACGAAAAATTATTGATGCGGAGGAACTAATGCGGAAGCAATCATCTATTGTGTTGGGGGCGGTCGCGTTTGCGTGCGCGGCGCTGGTATCGACGGCAGCAATAGCACAGACGGCCAGACAAAAACGAAACGGTCAGCGCGTGACTCGACCGGCAGCGCCCGCGCCCGCCGCGCCGACGCCCGACACCGGGGTCATTGAGACTGCCGGTTCCACTCTCGAAGCGAATTGCGGTTGTGAAGCTGGGGGGGCGGTTCCGGTCGTGCTCGCGGTCGTCAACGGCACGCGGATTACGTCGCGTGATTTTAGTGAACAGACAAGGCAGCGCGTGCTCCAAATTCAACAACAGGTAATCATCGCGCGACGGAGCGAACTCGACCTCCAGATCAATGCCATGCTGCTCGAAGCCGAAGCCAAAAAGCGCGGCATCAGCACGTCCCGTCTGATCGAGACCGAAGTGGTCAGCAAAGTTCAGCCCGTCACGGATGCCGAAGCGCAAGCCTTCTACGACCGGAACAAGGCGAGCATCAGCGGGGAGTTCAGCGTCATCCGGGCCAACATCTTCGACTATCTGACCGACGAACGACAGCGCGCCGGGGTGCACCAATTGGCCGACCAACTGCGCGCCACCACGCCGGTCAAAGTTCTCGTGCAGAATGCGACGCCGCCCGCGACGCCCGCCGACCGCGCACGTCTGCTCGCCACCATCGGCGACCGCCGCATCACCTCCGGCGACATCGAAGACAGTCTCCGCGCGTTGATTTTCAACGTGCAGGAACAGGTTTATAAGTTGCGCCGCGACGAAGTCGAACTCAAGATCAACGACATCCTCCTGAACGCCGAAGCGCAAAAGCGAAATCTGACGATGCAAGCCCTGCTCGACGCGGAAGTCGCGTCGAAAGTTTCGACCGTCACCGAAGCCGACGCGCGAAAGTTCTACGACGAAAACAGCAACCGCATCAACGGCGACTTCACGCAACTCAAACCGCAAATCATTCAGTATTTGCAGGGGCGCGAGGCCAACCGCGTGGAGTCGCAATTTGCCGAACGGTTGCGGCGCGCGGCGGCGGCGGTCAACACGTTTCTCACGCCGCCCGAACCGCCCGTCTACGACATCGCCACCGACGACCAGCCCGTGAAAGGTAACACCGCCGCGACGGTCACCGTCATCGAGTTTACAGACTTCCAGTGTCCGAGTTGTAAGAACGCGCATCCGGTCATCAGTCGTCTGGCTGCGGAATACGCCGACCGCATCAAACTGGTCGTGCGCGATTTTCCGCTCCGCCAGCACGCCGACGCTTTCAAGGCCGCCGAAGCCGCCGAAGCCGCGCGCGAGCAGGGCAAATACTGGGAATACATCGCGCTTCTTTTTGATAATCAGACCGCGCTCGAAGTTGATAAGCTCAAGGCTTACGCGACACAGGTCGGTCTTGACCGCCAAAAGTTCGACGCCGCGCTCGATTCGGGACGCTTCGCCGACCAAGTACGACGCGACATTTCGGACGGCACGCGCGCGGGCGTCGATGCCACCCCGACCTTCTACGTCAACGGTCGCAAAGCCGCCGACATTTCCTACGAGAGCCTCAAAGCCTCTATCGAAGCCGCGCTCAAAGCGTCGGCGCGTGACTAAACCGCCCGCCGGCGGTTACCGATCAATAGCGGCGTGCGCAACACCGACGCGCCGCTTTTTCTATCTTTCACCGAATAAGAACAAAAAGTTTGGCGACAAAAACAGGTCGGCGCGCGTCTAACATTCGCCGAACCGGTTGGGTCGGCTCCGGCAATTCATTTTTTCGGGTTCTCGAACGGTAATGCGGACGCGCGCAAGCGGTGCGCGAACTTGTGCCGTGACCGGAGATCAGGTGTTTCTGTGCGGCGAAACAATCGCGCCGTGTTCGACGTAAAGCGTTCGGTGTGTTGGCCGGTCGTCTTCAAATAAGTGAAACTCTGCAACGAATTTCTGACAATTTAAGAGGCAGCGGCGTTTTGTCGCCGGACACGCGGGGGGATTTTATGAGGAAGGTTCTAATCATTTTGATGTTGGCGACCGTCGCCACCGGCATCGGCGCGGGGCGCACAGCAATCGGACAAACGCCTTCGGCGGCGGCGCAGCAGGCAGGCGACCCCGGCATCACGGCCAACGGCGTCATCGGCGAAGTTGCGGCGGTTGACGCGGTCGCGAAACAGATGTTCGTCAAGACGGACGCCGGATCGGTAGTCATCGTGTTGGCCGCCGATAACACGGTTTTCATGAGCGTCCCGCCGGGCGAATCGACGCTCGACAAAGCGACGCGCGTGACGCTCGCGGAAGTCAGCGCGGGCGACCGCGTGTTCGCGCGCGGCAAGCCTTCGGACGACCGCAAGACGGTCGCGGCGCGGATGGTCATCATCAACACCAAATCCGACATCGGGCAGAAACAGGAACGCGAGCGCGCCGAGTGGAAACGTCGCGGCATCGTCGGCGTCGTCTCCGCGTTAAACCCACAGACCAGAGAAATCACTTTGCAAGCGCGCGGCGCGGCGGGCGCGCAAGCCGTTACTGTGACCAGCGAAGCGGGCACGAAGTTTCGTCGTTACGCGCCCGACTCCGTCAAGTTCAGCGACGCCAAGGACGGCGCGTTCGACCAGTTGCAGGTCGGCGACCAACTGCGCGCCAAGGGCGACAAGAGCGAAGACGGCGCGCGCTTCACCGCCGAAGAGGTCGTCACGGGGTCGTTCCGCACGGTGGTTGGCACGATCACCGCCATCGCCGCCGACCGCAATTCGATAACCATCAAAACGCTTCAGGACAATCAACCGCTCACCGTCGTCGTCAGCAAAGACTCGATGCTCAAACGCGTCCCGGCGGAACTCGGCGCGA
>JBGTHJ010000336.1:0-20380 GCA_041746175.1 Pyrinomonadaceae bacterium | reverse complement strand
GCGACGCGCTCGAACGCCGCGCCGAGAGTCTCGGAGGCGGCGGCCAGCGCGTCGTACTGCACGCGGCTGAGGAAGTGCGGACGCAACGACACGCCGAGCGCGCGACCGCCGTAGAGCAAACGCCGCGCGGTCATTCTCTCCTTCAAGCGGGCGAAGAACTCCGCCGTGAGGTTCACGTCGGTCGCCAGCGATTCGTGATACTCGTCGATCGCTTTCTCGCGCATAGTTTGTACGTCGCCGCTCATCCGTCAATCGAACGCAGAAAATGAAGATGCGCCGTGCGTCCCGGCGGCGGCTGTTTCCTTTCTTCTCAGTTTAACTCCAAAAGTCGATTCTCCGCGATGATTAGCGACGCGACGGGGGAGGTTCGCGCCGACCGGAAGATTTCGTTGATCGGTTAATAAAGACGAGTCGATGTCGGCGCGTTACGGCTCGGAGAGTTTCCACGTTCCGCGATAAGCGGCGGTTGGCTTTATACTGTCGTCAACAGGTTCGAGTCGTCGCGCGAAGGTCTGGGCTGATCGCGCAAGACGCAGTTTGTGAAGCGAGGCGTGCGTGATGAGCGGAGCGGATTACGAACAAGACGGAGCGGTCGTCGCCGAGAGCGAGACGCGTTTGGAGAAACCGTCTCTCTACAAGGTTCTGTTGCATAACGACGACTTCACGACGATGGAATTTGTCATCTTTATTCTGGAAACGGTCTTCAGTCGTAGCGAGAGCGATGCTTTTCAAATCATGTTGCAAGTGCACATCGAGGGCGTCGGCGTCGCGGGGATTTTCACCTACGAAATCGCCGAGATGAAGGTCGCGAAGGTGTCGGCTCTGGCGAGGGAACGCGAGTATCCGCTGCTCTGCACGATCGAAGAGTCGTGAGGGGCGAGCGCGTTGGAATGCGCCGGAGCATCCGGAGTTGGTAAGATAGGCGATATGATTACGCGAGAATTACAGATCACTTTGAGTTCGGCGGTCGGCGAAGCGATGCAGCGCGGACACGAATACATCACGCTCGAACATCTGCTGTTTGCACTCCTCAACGACAACACGGCGAGCAACATCATCCGTCAGTGTGGGGGCGACACGAGCATCATCAAACACGAGTTGGAAAAGTTTTTCGCCGAGCAAATGGAGACGGTCGCCGACGCGCCGTCTGAGCCACAGCAGCGGATGCCGGAACAAACCGTGATGTTTCAGCGCGTGCTCGAATACGCGGTGCTACAGGCCGAGGGCAGCGGTCAAAAAGAGATCGACGGGGGCAACATTCTCATCGCGCTCTTTCGCGAGGAGCAGTCGTTCGCCGTCTACCTGTTAAAGCAGCAGGGACTGACGCGGCTCGACGTGCTCAACTTCGTCGCGCACGGCATCTCAAAACTGACGGGCGAACCCGAACCCGTCGCGGACGGTGACGACGCCGAGAACGAAGAAGCCGCGACACGACCGGCGCGCGACCCGCTCAAAGCCTTCACCGTGAATCTTGCCGAGCGCGCCGCCGGAGGTCACATCGACCCGCTCATCGGTCGGACGGCGGAGGTCGAGCGGACGGTGCAGATTCTTTGCCGTCGGCGAAAGAACAATCCGATCTACGTCGGCGAGCCGGGCGTCGGCAAGACCGCGATTGCGGAAGGTCTGGCCTTGAAGATACATCGCGGCGAAGTCCCGGAGGTGTTGCGCGAGGCGGTAGTGTACGCGCTCGACATGGGGGCGGTGCTGGCGGGAACGAAGTATCGCGGCGAGTTTGAACAGCGCTTCAAATCCATCATCAACGCGCTCAAAAACCTCCCCGATTCGATTTTGTTCATTGATGAGATTCATACCATCGTCGGGGCGGGCGCGGTCAGCGGCGGCTCGATGGACGCATCGAACATCCTCAAGCCCGCGCTCGCCACCGGCGAACTTCGTTGTATCGGTTCGACGACCTACGGCGAATACAAGAGCGCGTTTGAGCGCGACCGCGCGCTCGCGCGACGCTTCCAGAAAATCGAAATCGGCGAGCCGTCGGTCTCCGAAACGATTGAGATTCTCATGGGGCTGAAGGGCTATTACGAAGAACATCACGGCGTCCGTTACTCGACCGAGGCTTTGAAGGTCGCGGCGGAGTTGTCCGCGAAGTATCTCCACGACCGTTTTCTGCCCGACAAGGCGATCGACGTGATGGATGAATCCGGCGCGGCGGTGAAGCTGCTGCCCGTCGCCAAACGCCCCAAGACGATTCGACCGAAGGACGTGGAAATCGTCGTCGCGCGGATGGCGAAGATTCCGCCGAAGACGGTGGCGAGTTCGGAGAAACAGCGTCTGCGAGATTTGAGCGGCGAGTTGCGCGCGGTGATCTTCGGGCAAGACCACGCGATCGAGCAGGTCGTGCGCGCGATCAAGCTTTCGCGTTCGGGTTTGGGTCAACCCGAAAAGCCGGTCGGGTCGTTTTTGTTCTCCGGTCCGACGGGCGTCGGTAAAACCGAGTTGGCGAAGCAACTCGCGCACGCGCTCGGCGTCGAGTTCATCCGCTTCGACATGAGCGAGTATGCCGAATCGCACACCGTCTCGCGGCTCATCGGCGCGCCGCCCGGCTACGTCGGTTTCGATCAGGGCGGTTTGCTGACCGATGCCGTCAACCGCACGCCCTACGCCGTGCTCGTGCTCGACGAAATCGAAAAGGCGCACCCGAATTTATTCAACATCCTCTTGCAAGTGATGGATCACGCGACGCTCACCGACAACAACGGCAAGAAGGCCGACTTCCGCAACGTCATTCTCATCATGACGACCAACGCGGGCGCGTCTGAGATGAGCCAGAGCGGTATCGGATTCCAGAGCAACACCGGCAACAAGGGCAAGGGACGCGGCGCGATTGAACGCACCTTTAGCCCGGAGTTTCGCAACCGGCTCGATGCGTGGATTGCGTTTGAATCGCTCCCTTTAGAGGTTATCGAGCGCGTCGTTGATAAACTCGTCGGTGAATTGAACGCGCAACTCGTCGAGCGTAAAATCACGGTCAGATTGTCGGAAGCGGCGCGCGTGTGGCTCGCCAAAAACGGCTTTGACAAACTCTACGGCGCGCGTCCGATGGCGCGTCTGATCCAGTCGAAAATCAAAGAGCCGCTCGCCGAAGAGTTGCTGTTCGGGAAAGCGCGGGCGGGCGGCGAGGTCGCGGTTGACGTGGAGTCGGGCGAGATCGTGTTGCGTTTCCCCGCTCTACGAGAAACCGGCAAGTAATCCGGCACGGCGATGAGAGTCGAGCTTTCCGGAAGTGTCGCCGCGCCGTAACCGCCCGCTGCGCACAAAGAAAGTATGAGGAGAACCGACCGGCATCTACGCTGGACTCAATACGAGGCGAGCCGCGTGCGTTTCCCCGACCCACGCAATGCATCGCCCGAAGGCATCGTCGCCATCGGCGGCAGTCTCGAACCCGAAATCGTGCTCGAAGCTTATCGACGGGGCATCTTCCCGTGGCCGGTCGAGGGTTGGCCGCTGACGTGGTTCTCGCCCGCCGAACGCGCGGTGCTCGATTTCAAAGACCTCCACATACCACGCCGGCTCGCGCGCGTGAGCCGGCAGGCGCGGTTCAGTTTTACCATCGACCGCGATTTTCCGGCGGTCATCAACTCGTGCGCGCGCGTCCGACGCCCCGGCGAAACCGGGACGTGGATCACGCCCGCGATGATTCAAGCCTATGTCGAACTCAACCGGCAGGGGCACGCGCACAGCGTCGAGGCGTGGGAAGGCGAGCGATTCGTCGGGGGCATTTACGGGGTCGATGCGGGCGGCGCATTCGCCGGGGAGAGCATGTTCTTCTTCCGTCCGAACGCCTCCAAACTCGCGCTCCTCCATCTCGTCGAACACCTCCGCGCCGGGGGGCTTGAGTGGCTCGACGCGCAAGTGATGACACCGCACATGCAGACGCTCGGCGCGCGTCTCATCAGCCGCGACGAATTTCTCGAACGACTCGCGCAAACGCGCGCGCGGGGGCTGAAATTGTTTTGAGTGTCGAAGATATTTGCAGACCAAACCTACTCACCCAGAGGAAAACTTATGAAGCATTTTGCCGTCGCCGCCGGGGTTGTCGTGTTGATATTCACGAGCGTGTTGGTCGCGGGCGCACAGCCGAACAGCCGCGCTTTTACGTTCGATGATTTGATGAAGGTACGGCGCGTCTCCGACCCGCAGTTGTCGCCCGACGGACGGCGTATCGCCTACACCATCACCGATGTGGACAGGTCGGGAAATCGTCAGAGCACGCAAATCTATCTGGTTGCGTCGACGGGCGGCGAGACCACGCAACTGACGACGGGCGCGCAATCTTCGACCGCGCCGCGCTGGTCGCCCGACGGTCGGCTACTCGCGTTTATCTCCGACCGCGATGGCGCCTCACAGATTTGGACGCTCGATGTCGAAAGCGGGAAACTGGCAAAGGTTTCCAGCATCTCGACCGGCGCGGACAATCCGCTCTGGTCGCCGGACGGAAAGATGCTCGCGTTCACCTCCGACGTTTATCCCGAATGCGACGACGACGATTGCAACCGCCTCCGCGATGAGCGCGTCGCGCAGAGCAAGACCAAAGCCAAGATCGCCGACCGCTTGCTCTACCGGCACTGGAAGACGTGGAAAGAGGGCAAGCGCAGCCACGTCTTCGTGGTCCCCGCGACGGGGGGCGCGGCGCGCGACCTCACGCCCGGAGATTACGACGCCCCGCCCTTCAGCCTCGGCGGGCAGATCGACTACGCCTTCGCGCCCGATTCGACCGAACTGGCCTACGCGCGCAACACGGACAAAGTCGAAGCCACTTCCACCAACGGCGACATCTTCACCGTCGCGGTCACGGGCGGCGAACCCCGCCGCATCACCGGAGCCAATCGCGCCAACGACCTCTCGCCCGTCTACTCACGCGATGGACGCTTCATCGCCTATCGCGCGCAAACCAAACCCGGCTTCGAGAGCGACCGTTGGCGGCTGATGCTCTACGAACGCCGGACGGGACAGAGCCGCGCGCTCACCGAGTCTTTCGATTCCAATGTCGAAAGCTTCGGCTTCGCCACCGACGGCCAGCGAATATTTTTCGTCGCGGCGGAACGTGGACGCCAGCCCATCTACGCGGTCACGATTTCAAGCGGCGAAGTCAGCAAGGTCGTCGCCCAGGGGTTCAACGACGACGTGCAGGTCGCCGCCGACGGCAGCGCGCTCGTCTTCACGCGACAGAGCATCGCGCGCCCCGTCGAAATATTCCGCGCCGTCGCGAATGGCAGCGGCGTCACGCAAATCACGAAGACCAACGACGCATTGTTCGCCAGTGTCGCCGCACCCGTCGCGGAAGAGTTGACGTGGGAGGGCGCGGAGGGCGCGCAGGTTCACGGTTTCGTCGTCAAGCCCGCGAACTTCAGCGAAGCGCGGAAATGGCCGCTCCTCGTCTTGATTCACGGCGGCCCGCAAGGGGCGTTCAACGATTCGTGGAGCTATCGCTGGAACCCGCAAGTCTTCGCGGGAGCGGGCTATGTCGTGTTGATGCCGAACCCGCGCGGCTCGACGGGCTACGGCCAGCGCTTCGTCGATGAGGTGTCCGGCGACTGGGGCGGGCGCAGTTTTATCGACATCAAAAACGGTGTCGCGAAGTTGGTCGCCAACAACGCTTACATCGACCGCGAACGCATCGCGGCGGCGGGCGGCAGCTACGGCGGCTATCTGGTCAACTGGATCGAGGGACACAACGACGACCCGCGCTTTCGCTTTCGCACGCTCGTCTCACACGCGGGGCTGTTCAACCTCGCGAGCATGGCCGCCGCGACCGAGGAACTGTGGTTTGTCGATTGGGAGTTTAAGGGGAGATTCTGGGATAGCCCCGAACTTTACGAAAAATGGTCGCCGCACCGGTTCGTCAAAAACTTCAAAACGCCGATGCTCGTCACGCACGGCGAACTCGATTTCCGCGTCCCCGTCGGCGAAAGTTTACAACTCTTTACCGCGCTCCAACTACAGAACGTCGAATCCCGGTTGCTCTATTTCCCTGACGAAGGACACTGGATTCAGAAACCGCAAAATTCCGAACTCTGGTACAGCACCGTGCTCGATTGGCTCGGCAAGTATCTCAAACCCGATGCCGCCTCAACACCGCGCGCCAGGAATCAGCGTGATTGACGGATATATGCTGAAAGTCGAGGCGGATGAGTAATCCCGCCTCGACTTTCTTTCCCGTTGCCGGCTTCCTAAACGCCGGGGCAAAGAAAAACATTTATTTCGACAGTCACATACTCAACCAACAGTCCAACAAACTGAGGCCGGACGCGCCGTCGCGCCTCATGGTTCGACCAAACCTTTCTTGATATTTCGCTGCCACGCCTCGTAGTTCTTCACCCTGCGCTTGGCTTGCTTACGGGTCAGGTTCATCATGCGTGCGACATAATCGATTCGCTCGGTACGGTCGCGCTTTTTGTCGTGCGGATCCCCGTCGGCGCGTTTGTAGAACCCATAGGCGCGCTTCCACTCTTCTTTGGTCTCAGGTGTTGCCTGCACTCCACGCAACTCAGGCATCTCGCTAGTTCTCCTTCTAATTTGGGATGTTTGATGACAGGTAGATCAACTGGCGTAAACAAATATGAGCGGGCATAGATGAAGGCGGCTCTGACTTGAAAAACGTCGAGCTTGATAGCGCGTCAAGGTCAATATGCGAAAACTCAGGGCGACGCCTGCGCCTCTCTCTCCAACGTGGTGCGCTCCCATCTGCCCATGTTCGCGCCCACTTCGTACGTGCTTCGCAGAAAATCCAACAGCATCTGTTCCGGCGAGTCGGCACGTCGCACATCATCATACAGTAGTATGAAGCCCGCCGTTGCCGGGTTGTAATAAGCGCTCTCCGGCAAAACCCGCGCTCCGGCAAAACCTTCCGGCTCCGGAGCACAATAACAATAAAAAGCCGGTGCGGGCACGTTGCCGCTGCCCGGCCAGAATCCCGCGCTGATAACTTCGTGCGAGTACGCCTCGCGCGTGATGGGGTCGGCGCCTTCGCGCGCGGGCGCGGGTCTTCCGGAAAATCGCGTTACGGCCAGATCGAAACTCCCCCAGAAGAAATGCACCGGACTACACTTGCCGACGAACTCGCCACGAAACCGTTGAAAAACCCGCTCGACGTGCAAAAGTATCCGCCACAGGCGGTTCGCATATTCCGCGACATATGAAGCGTGCTCGGTGTCTTCGGTAAATGGAATCGGATTGGGAATCTCAACCGGCATTGTATAGATTTCAGTATCAATGTCGAGCGACCGGAGCAGCTCAAAGACTTCGCGATAAAAGTCGGCGACCGAACGCGGCGACAACGCAAGACTTGTCGTCGCGCCTTCGCTCGTGCTAATCACGAGGCGATGGTCGATAAAGTCGAAATCAATCTCGAAACTCCGGCGTCCATACGGCAGCGCGGAAGTCGTCAAGCCCCTCGCTGTCACATAGAACGGCACGTTCCACCAATGGTTGACGAGCGGGCTGTGCGCCAGCCGTAGCTTGCCCACGATCTGCATCCACATGTGCAGCGTCGCGTAGGTTTCCTTCCACTCATCCAGTGGCAACTCCGGCCAAATCTCTTTGCCGTCTGCGTTGATGCTCGATTTACTCATAAACGTGTTGATGGTTTAGTCTACCATTTTCGTCGCGGTTAAGTCCTAACCACATCGAATCTCGGTCTAGTGCGCAACGACGCATAAGCATCGAGTCTCCCCGCATCCGCTCGCAAGCGTGGGGTAGAAGTCCGCGCGTTCCCGACCGGGTTTCCGGCGGTCGTGCTGATCAAACCACTCATCGGCGCAACCTCACGACAGATTACAACGCCCGGCATCATCCGCCGCGACGAACCGTGATTCCGGCCAAGTCTCGCGGATGAGCGCCGCGCTATTCGCGGTCGGGTGCGTGCCGTTGTTGGGTCGTGCGTGGTGAGGGTTGCACAACTTTCGCGTAAACGTCTTTTAGAGCCAATTCGCAGCCGATGACGCTGAGACTTACCACCTCGTCGGCGCTGTGATATTCAGAGTATCTCCACTCGCGATTGCTTTGCCTGACATACTGTTCGATACGATATGGTTCCTGGGTTATGAGAAGATACTCCGTGAGCGATTCAATGCGTTGATATTGCTCAAACTTCTTGCCCCGGTCATAAGCTTCCGTCGATTCCGATAAAACCTCGACGATCAAAACGGGATTGAGCAGAGTATCTTTCTCTACGTCATCGAACAACTCTTCCTCACAGGCCACGACCACATCCGGGTACGTGTACTTACCCGTCGCGCTTACTTTCACCCGCATATCGCTCGGATAAACATTGCACGGGCGATCCAACAACTGATTGCCAAGCACACGGATGACGTTCGCGGCGATCAGATTATGCCGCTTGCTCGCGCCCACCATGGCAAACACTTCGCCGTCATAATATTCGCTTTTGGTTTCAGCCTTGCGCTCAACGGCGAGGTATTCTTCCGGCGTAAGCAATGATTTTCGCCGATACGACATCACGATCTCTGCCTCCACAAATAATGTACCGGATGCGTCGAACAGAGGCAACGGCCTAACATGCGTTCGGCGGCCACCTCCGGCTCCCGCACAAAAATTAACAAAATAATTCGTGGACGGGTACATTGCTTTCACAGTCAAGAGGTCTGACTTTCTTCAGGTCGTGGAAGCGTGGTCTTCCCTTGACTGATTTTTTTTGCTTGTGAGTGTCTGATGCATCTTCTCTATACCGATGAGTCTGGAAGCGTTGGTGACGCTAAACAACAATTCTTTGTCTTAGCCGGTTTTTCCGTCTTTGAAAGACAAGGCTACTGGTTTGCCCAAGAATTGGACAAAATTGCTGCCCGATTTGATCCAGCCGATCCGACAAGTGTTGAATTACATGGCAACCCATCGGGCATAAATGGGGGGTTAATTAGGAACCTCGCAGAGGTTCCACTGTTTTTAGATTCTAAGGCATTCAGGTTAATCCAGCTCGCGGATTTAATCGCCTATGCGATTTTCCGGTACTACGAATTTGAAGATGATAGATTCTTCTCAATCATAAAGAATAGATTTGATGCAGAAGGCGGTATTGTTCACGGGCTTTGTGCTCGTACATAGCAACGATAATCACGCCGCCCAACAACCACATGCACCCGACCGCCAATAGCACAGATTTCACCCGCGAGACTTGGCTTACAATCGCGTTTCGTCGCGGCACTTGATGCCGGGCGATATAATGCCCTTGAGAAAACATCGGTAACACATTTGCACGACATCCGCATCCTTCATGCTTGATAATGGATGTTGAATTTGGAGGACCCGATTTCCCGGAGACACTGATTCGTGACCCGGGTGGGATGCGTTGAGCAATATCTGAGCGGCGATATGGCTGCATGAAAAGTGGGAGACATCGATCAAACGGAATTATTATGAAGCAAAAAACAGAGTCGGAGACTAACAAAAACATCAATCTGCTGTCACCCGTCAGGGTGGGGGCTTACGAACTACGGAACCGGATGGTAATGTCGCCGCTAACGCGCAGTCGCGCGGGCAAGGGACTCGCGCCGACCGAGATGAACGCGACTTATTACCGGCAGCGCGCGGCGGCGGGTCTCATCGTCACCGAAGCGACGTTCATCACGCCGCAGGGCATCGGTTATCCGTTTACGCCCGGCATCGGCACGCCCGCACAGATCGAAGGCTGGCGGCGCGTCACCCAAGCGGTGCACGCCGAAGGCGGAAAGATATTTCTTCAACTATGGCACGTCGGGCGCATCTCGCACCCTTCGATGCAGGAGGACGGTCAACTCCCGGTGGCGCCGTCGGCGATTCGAGCGGAGGGCGAGATTCTGACCTACGACGGGATGAAAGAGTTCGTCGCGCCGCGTGCGCTCGAAACGTCTGAGATGCCCGGAATCGTCGAAGACTTTCGCACGGGCGCGCACAACGCGCTCGCGGCGGGTTTCGACGGCGTCGAGGTTCACGGCGCGAACGGTTACCTCCTCGATCAGTTTTTGGAAGACTCGACGAATAAGCGCACCGATGAGTACGGCGGAAGCGTCGAGAACCGCGCGCGGCTGTTGCTCGAAGTCATGCGTGCGGTGACGGAGGTTTGGGGACGCGACAAGGTCGGCGTGCGAGTCTCGCCCGGCGGGACATTCAACACGATGCACGACTCGAACCCGGCGGAGACGTTCGGCTACGTCGCCACCCGTCTCGGTGAACTCGGCATCGCCTACCTGCACGTTATCGAACCGGCGGACACCGAAGTTTACAAGGTTAACGGAACGAGCGTTTCGCCGACCAAGCATCTCAAGTCGCTGTTTGAGGGCACGGTTATCACCGCGCAGGGTTATGAGTTCGCAACGGGCAACGCGGCGCTCGCGCGGGGCGACGCGGATTTGGTCGCCTTCGGCAAGCTCTTCATCGCCAACCCCGACTTGCCGCGACGCTTCCGACTTGGCGCGCCGCTCAACGAGCCGGACGCTTCAACCTTCTACGGAGGTGACGAGCGCGGTTATATTGATTATCCCGCGCTCGCGCTCGAAACCGCCGCGACGAACTGACACAGGAGACGACTAAATGTTACCGACACGCGCTTACGCAACCCATAATCCGACTTCCGACCTCGAACCGTTCAACTTCGAGCGGCGCGACGTGGGCGAGCACGACGTGCTCATCGAAATCCATTTTTGCGGCGTCTGCCATTCCGACATCCATCAGGCCAAAAACGAATGGGACAATTCCATCTATCCGATGGTTCCCGGACACGAAATCGTCGGACGCGTCAAGCAGGTCGGCGCGGCGGTCACCAAGTTCAAGGAGGGCGATCTGGCGGGCGTCGGGTGCTTCGTCGATTCGTGCCGCGAGTGCCGCAACTGCCGCGACGGTGAGGAACAGTTCTGCGAGCGTCACATGGCCGGCACTTACAACTCGACCGAGATGGACGAACAGACGCCGACCTTTGGCGGCTACTCTTCGCAGATTGTGGTCGATGAAAACTACACGCTCAAGGTTCCGGAGAATCTTCCGCTCGCGGGCGTCGCGCCGCTGCTCTGCGCGGGCATCACGACCTACTCGCCGCTCAAGCGGCACAACGTCAGCGAAGGACAGCAGGTCGGCATCGTCGGCTTGGGCGGTCTGGGACACATGGGCGTCAAACTCGCGCGTTCGATGGGCGCGGAGGTGACCGTCTTCAGCACCTCGCCGTCGAAGGAAGAGGACGCGCGACGACTCGGCGCGCACCACTTCGTCGTGACCAAAGACCCGGCCAATCTCGAACCGCTCGCGGGGAAATTCGACTTCATCCTCGACGCGGTGTCCGCGCCGCACGATCCGAACGCTTATCTCAATCTGCTCCGGCGCGACGGCGTGATGGTGCTCGTCGGCGCGCCGGAAAAGCCACTCGAAGTTTCGGCCTTCTCGCTCATCATGGGACGGCGCAACCTCGCGGGTTCGCTCATCGGCGGCATCCCCGAAACGCAGGAGATGCTCGACTACTGCGCCGCGCACGATATCACCTCTGACGTTGAGGTGATTCCCATCCAGCAAATCAACGAAGCATACGAGCGCACCATCAAGGGAGACGTGCGTTACCGCTTCGTTATCGATATGAAATCGCTGTAAAACTCGACGCCTTCGACCCCGGACGCGCCCGTCTCACTGCGACAGGCGCGTCCGGTTCGCGTTGTGCCGCTCCGGAAGGTTGCGTCGGCGCATTGACCGGCGGCGTTACCGGATATTTTTCCGTTGACAGCGCAAGTCAACGTCGTTAGACTCCCTCTCGTTTCGCAGACGTTTGCTTTCCAGTGTCCGCCGTCAAACCACTCTCCGGCTTCGTCATCACACGACCGCAGACTTAACTCATTTCTCAACCCGCTGACCGCGCGTTCATGTTCGCGCACAATGTTTTACTGCTCGACAAACGAAAGGCGCCCGATGGTTCAAGTCGGCGCAGTTCCTTAATCTTTCGGCAAACCTTTTCCTTGGATTTCAGGACGATTTGAAATCAAGGCAGGTCGAAGTAGATTTTGGACGTTCACTCGACGAACCAACCTCGCGAACAGTCCGCTTCCCAACCTTCGAGGAGATTTTGAAATGCATATGCCTCACCACCTGACTTTCAGGAGTTGCCTTGCCCTTTTGTTTTCACTGATGATCGTCGTCGGCTGCCTTGCATGGCCTAACCACCTGCCGGGTCACCACATCACCACGCGCGCGAACCCCTCCGCCATGATTCAAACGCCGAGCAACTCGATTGATGATCCGGAGTTCTTTGTGCGCCAGAATTACCGGGATTTTTTGAACCGTGAAGCGGATGCGGCGGGACTCGCATTTTGGGTCAACAATATCAACTCGTGTGGCGTCGATCAGGGCTGCATCGAAAGAAAGCGCATCGACACTTCAGCCGCGTTCTTCATTTCGATTGAGTTTCAGCAGACCGGATACCTCGTCTACCGCACATACGGGGCGGCGTTTGGCACGATCAGAGTCGGCGGGGCGGTGCCGCTCAAGCTCAGGGAATTTCTGCCGGATACGCGCGCTATCGGGCTGGGAGTGATCGTTAACGCGCCCGGCTGGGAACAGCTTTTGGAATCGAACACGCGGGCATTCTTCGACGAGTTCGCCGGTCGCCAGCAATTTCTCGCCGCTTACCCAGCCGCGCTGTCAGCGGCTGATTTTGTTGACGCGCTCAACCGAAATACGAGCGGGTCGCTCTCGCCAACCGAGCGGAATGCGCTGGTTTCCGAACTCTCCGCCAACACGATAACGCGCGCACAGGCTTTGCGCAGGGTCGCCACCGACGCCGATTTCGATGCGCGCGAGTTCAACCGCGCCTTTGTCATAATGCAGTACTTCGGCTACTTGCGTCGCAACCCGGACGATGCGCCTGAAGCCGGAATCAACTTCGCGGGCTTTAACTTCTGGGTCGGAAAGCTCAACCAATTCAACGGAAATTTTCGCGCGGCGGAAATGGTCAAGGCGTTTATCGTTTCGGGAGAATTCCGCGCGCGGTTCATCATCGGCGAGCAAGTGCTAACCAGCGCCAGCCGTAGTTTCTCATCAGGTTTTGAACAACTACAAATTCCCGGCGTGTTGGAAGTTGAATTGGCGGCCAACGCCCAGCGTCCCGCCATGCCTTTCACGCTGGGTTTCGTCTCGGCGCCGGAGGCGGCGCGGTTTTTCCGTGATCGTCTGCGCGCTCAGGGGCTGTCTCCGATTGCCTCGGACGGAATGATTAAGGTCTCCGCGCCGCAAGCGTTCCCCGGTTCGATGGGTGTGCGCGTACGTGTCCCGGATGAGATTCTTGCCAACCTCCGACCGGGGCTGGAGCCGCAGTTGTACGTCTTCATCTCGGATCAGACAAGCTTGGAGGACTCCGGCGAATTTGTGCCGCTTGACTCAGCCTACGACGCGGGAACGGGGATGTTGAGCGCCCCCTTGACGGGCAAATACTTTTTCGAGACGGAGGCTGCCGCTGATTCGCCGTCGCAAGTTTCCGGCGTCCGGCAACCACTGGGGACCGCCACCGAAATGACCGCTGAAATCATAGTTTCGGTCGAAGATGTCGGCACGCGCACGGTGCCGGTGACCGGTTCTTTCACAACGCCCAACTCGAACATGGTCGAGGCGCGGGTTCGCGACACGCTCAACATCAGCGGCGCTTTCACCGTCAAAGTCCCGGTGTCGCTTCAATCCCCGGTTTCGGGAACCCCGTTTGTCACGGACGGCTTCAACCCGCCCTCGCATTTTGGAATTGATTATCGCGCGGCCAACGGCGCTCCGGTTTTCGCCGCCCAGGCGGGGACGATTGTCAGCGTCACCGTTGACGAACAACCGGGCTTCACACGCTGCGATCCAACAGTACGCAGAGGCGGAGGATTAACCGTCAGAATCAGACACGCCGATGACAGCGTGACCGGTTACGCCCACCTCCAAACAGGGAGCGCCCTTAGCGCAAACACCCAAGTCACGGCGGGTCAAATGATAGCTCAAGCGGATCAGACCGGAGGAACGTGCGGGCCGCACCTTCATTTCGGCTATCGGGTGGGAGGCCAACGAGTTGACCCCACCAGTTTCTTTTCGAGTAATCCGCAGGAAGTTGAACAGCAGTGGCTCAGCAAATTGAGCTTTGTAACCAGTGTGAACGGCTCCCCGGTTGAAGCCACCCGAAAACCGGTGACCGGGCGAAACTTCAACTACACCGCCGCGCTCGACCTGAGCACGCTCGCGGGCATCCAATCGGGTCAGACCTACCCGCTCGTGATTTCGGTGCAAACAACGGATGGGGCGTCTATGAAGATTTACAACGGCAAGTTGAAGGTGTTATCAACCGCCCTTCGCGCCGTGCTGACCTGGGACAAGAATGACACCGACGTTGACCTCCACGTCATCGACTCGCTCGGACGGGAATCATGGTACGCCAACCTGTGTGGAATCCCGAACGGCTGTCTGGATAATGACGACATCAACGGCTTCGGACCTGAAACATTCTCGCTCCCCCAATTCCAGACGGGATTGACCTACAGGGTGTTCCTACACTACTTCTCGGATCACGGCAACGGACCGACCGCGTCAAACGTCAAAGTCTTCGTTGATGACTCGCTCGTGACGAATCGAACCGTGACCCTCAGCAACAATCAGATGGTGGATATCGGGACTTATCCGCTGACCCAACAAAGCCCGAATGTCTTCACGCAGGACTCTGAAAACTCACGGACGTTCGCCCAACCGGTGACGCTCACACTGCGACCGACAGATGATCCGGACGTGTGGGAATACGCGCTGCCGGGCTTTCCGAATCGGTTCATAGTTCGCAAAAGGTGAGCTGGTCTTCACCCGTTTGCGTCCCCCATGCCAAAGGGACTGACGAGAGGCTCGTCGCGCGGTTTCTCGTCAGTCTCTGCTTGCCGTCAACTCAATAGATGGTTGAAAGGGTTCGACACATGCCGCGCCACTCGAACAAATACGCGCTGTTCTTAATCTGCTTGATCGTCCTTTCCAATGCGCGCGGCTCCGCTCACTCGCAGGCTTATCAAGTCGCCGGAGATATCAGCGGCGAGTGCGGCAACAGTGTGCCGAAGACCGGAGAGATGTTCGGCGCATTGCGTCTCGGCAACCCCGTCGAGTTCGACGACGGCATCGGGATTACCGGCGGAAAATGTTTTCCACTCTACGCCGGTCAGAAGCTTCTGACGTGGCTGAGTACGTATCAACGAGTCGGCGCGCGCGTCTTTGTCCAGAGATGCGTTGAGAACCGATCCGTGACTGACGTTGCGCCGGAGCACAAGGGCGGATTTGTCGAAGACGAGTATGAGGAAATGCTTTCGACTGGTGAAGAAGGGGCGGCCACTTTTACGAGACTCGACATTCCACTGTGGAGCGAGTTCTCTCGCCCCGCGTTCTGCAACTTCCACATCGCTTATTGGGGAATCGAGCCGGACAGCGGAGGGCACTTCAAAGTTTATGCCGTCGTCTTTGATCTGAACGCTGGCGAGGTTGTCAGAAAAGAGCTTGCCGGTGTTACTCAAATAGAGTCGGATGGGCGCGACTTCTTCCCCGAGCCGATATGGGAGGCCGACGGTCAAAGCGTGCGGTTCGATAACGCGACTCCAGCCGAGGGAACCAGTAAACTGCGGGACGGGCGGCGAAGTATCAAGCTGACGATCTAATAGACCGCGTTTGAGATTTGCCGACCGCCCGTTGTTCAACCTTCGCCCGCCGTCCTCTTCAACCGTTGTCTTCGATCAGCGCGTTGAGTTGGGCGGCGTAGTCTTTGGGGATTTCGTTGGCGTGGTAGCGAACGACGCCGCGCTTGTCGATGAAGACGATGGTCGGCGTGCCCGTGACGTTGTAGCGACGCGCGACTTGCGCGCCTTCGTCGCGCGCGACCGTGTAGCGGATGCCGAAATCTTTGATGCCCGATACCGTGCGTTGCGCGCTGTCGTTGACGTTGATGCCGAGCACCTTTACACCCCGCGCTTCATATTCGGCGGCGAGTTTGTTGATGTGCGGAGCTTCTTCTTCACACGACACGCACCACGCCGTCCAGAAAACGAGCACGACCGGTTGACCGCGCAATTCGTCGAGGCTGACGGGCGCGCCGTCCGTCTTCTTCAACTGGAACTCCGGCGCGGGACTTCCGACCGCCACAACCGCCGACGGCGCACCTGCCGAGGTCGTGCTCGCCTGAGCGACTCCCGGCAGAGTCGCATCCGGGGCGGTCGTCGCCGCCATTTTGAGCGATGAACACCCGCTCAAACCCGCCACGCCGATCACCAAAGTTATGACTGCAATCGATATTTTCGAGTAAAGTTTCATCAGCCCCATCCTTTCAAAACGAGCGCCTGCGATGTGGTTGAACCGCCGCGCGAATAATTCAGATAAACCGCTGCCCCGCCTGAATAAAGATGTACTGGGCGAGGAGGATCATGATTATGCCAAACCCCTTTTTGATTATCACCATCCAGGCGCCGGAGCGTGGCATGGCCGTCGCCGCGCCGCTGAACGTACCGAGCACGATCATCAAGGCACCCATCCCGAACGCGAACACGAACAGCACCGACGTGCCGAAGAAAAAGCTTCCCTGCGTCCCGACGTAAGCCAGCGCCGTGCCGAGCGCCGGAGCGGTGCACGGGCCGACGATGAGTCCCGCCGACGCGCCGATGAGCAACGCCGACACGTAGCCGCGACCCTTCCGCGCAGGATTCCAGTTGTTCAGAAATTGCGGCGCGGGCAACTGAAAAACGTCAAGCATCGAGAGCGCCATTAAGAGCACGATGTTGCCGACGACGATGTACACCCACGGGCTTGACGCCCACGTACCGAAGAGAGTTCCCGTCAGCGAAGCGAACGCGCCGAGCGCGGCGTAAATTATCGCCATTCCCGTTACGAACAACACCGAGAGCACAAAGCCGCGCCCGCTGGCGCGCTCACCCGCGTCGCGCGCGGCGGCGGTTTGCCCGCCGATGAAACCGAGTTGAATCGGTATCACCGGGTACACGCAGGGCGTGAAACTGATGAGCACGCCCGCGACGAAGGCCACCGGGTAAGCCAGCAGCGAGCCGTCGGAGAGATACTGCTGGAGGTTGTTTACGAATCCGTTCATCGTGTCGCCTTACGTCGTCAGGGTTGAGTGTTGAAGTGTGTCTGAGGCGTGCCCGGTCACCGTGCGCCTTCGTGCCGGCTTCTCGCGCGTCGTTGACGGCACGCCTCAGTTTTGTCGATGGATTGCATCCGGTCCGGCGTTAGCCCTTGCTGCCAGACTTGGCGATGGCGTTGTCAAAAGCTTTGACGTAGGCCGCCTGGTCGTAGTTGTGGTCGGTTTGAAAGAGGACTTTCTTGTTCGAGTCGAAGACGGCGACGGTCGAAGTCTTCTTCTTGTTGGCCTCGAAGAATTTGCTGAGGCCGAGCTTGCGCGCGGTCGCGGCAGCCACCGCCGCCGATTCGTCCGTCGAAACATCGAGCACGACGAAGTTGAGGCGACCTTTGTACTTCGCTTGCAGCTCCGACATGCCGGGTTTGATTTTCGTGCAGGCCGCACACCATTCGGCGCTAATGATCGCTACCGTCGGCCTGGTTTTGGACATCATGCTGTCTTCTTTCATTTTGTCGTCCATCATCTGGTCTTGCGCGGGAAGCGCGAAGGCGAGCGATGAGAGCAGCGTGACGAGTGCGAAGGCGAGCGTGATGCGTCGCGTCAGAAGGTTTTTCATTGGTGTTCTCCGTTTCGGTTTAGAAATTTTTTTGATGACGGTCGGCGAGGAAATCTCCACGCTTTGCCGTGAGCTTTTTGGACGACGCGTTCGCTTCGCATCCAGCATCACAACTTGAAAGGCAATCCTCAAAAGTCTCCGCTGACAATCGAGCCGTGTGTCGTGCTCCGTCTTGCGTCGTACGCAACCAAGATGCGCGTCATCCGTTTTTTTATTCCCGTCACGAAAAATCGGTTCGAGCACCGCGTCGATTGCGACTCGGTAGCAATAGATAGCGGTTTGCAATTGGGTGAGTGCCGGGAGCGCCAGCGTCCCGCTGGCGCAAGCGTGCTCGGAGCACGTTCAATGGTTCGCGTTCTCCGAACGCTCAATGCGAGCGGGACGCTCGCGCTCCCAGGCGATGCCGCTCTTTTATGTGCTACATGCAATTGCAACTTGCTAAGAAACGACCGGTCTGAATTTGTTTCGGGGTGTGGGTGCGTGGGAATAAAGCGCAACAGACGCGGTATGATACGTGTGCTTGACGATGTTGGAGGCGGCGCGGGTCGTCGCCGACGACGAAAATTAGCGGGTGACTGTGCAGTATGTTTGAGCGTAACCGACAGGCGACTGGCGCGGGCGAATGGACGACGTTTGAAGCGGAGGCCATGCCGCATCTGCACGGGTTGTATCGCGTCGCGATGTGGCTGGTGCGCGACCGTTCCGAGGCGGAAGATCTGGTGCAGGAAACTTTTATTCAAGCGCTGCAATCGTTCCATCGTTACGAGAAGGGCACCAATTGCCGCGCGTGGCTGGTGACGATCATGTACCACACTAACAGCAAGCGGCGGCGTGCGGCTTCGACGCTCAAGTTGGTCGCCGACGTTGAAGAACGCATCGCTGAAACCGTCGCCTTCGAGCCGCCGACCCCGCAGGGCCTCACCGAAGCAGAAGTCCTGAACGCGCTCGAACGGATTCCGCGAACCTTTCAGGAGGTGGTCGTGCTCTCGGATGTTGAAGACATGACCTACAAAGAGATTGCCGAAGCGCTCGCGATTCCGGTTGGAACCGTGATGTCGCGGCTGCATCGCGGGCGCAAGTTGTTGCGCGCCGAGTTGAGCAGCTATGCGCACGAACATGGAATCGGAACCGAGGCGGCGGGCGGACAAGAGGCGGCGACGCCTTTGGCCGGATAAGGGAGGAAGTCTAAACAAATGCAGTGCCGTGATTTTCGCGACATCGCCGACTCGTATCTCGGCGACGAGTTACTGGTCGAAACCAACCACGAGGTTTTCAGGCATCTCGAAAGCTGCGCCGACTGCCGCCGCGAACTCGAAGCGCGCCGGGAGGTCCGCGCACGTCTGCGCAGCGCGTTCAAGCAATCGATCAAGATGCGTCCGCGCGACGAGTTCATCGAGAATCTGCAAGCGCAACTGCGCTCGACCGCGCACGGCGGAGCGAAGAAATCGCCTGTGCTCAATCGTCGCAGGTGGCTGGCGATTGCGGCGTGTCTCGTCGTCGCGGTCGCGGTCGGAATGCTCGGCGGCAAATTCAGGAACGCCACGCTGACGGATGCGCCGCAAACCGCCGTCCGCGATGAAGACGGCCAAACGAGTGCTGGACAGCCCCCCCTGCTGAATGCCGCACAGAATGGCGCACAGACCGACATGGGCGCGACGACGCTGCTCGCCGGGATGACACACGACGCCGTTGGAGATCATCGCGACTGCGCCGTCGATTACCGACTCGCGGAGACGCCAATTTCCCTGGCGGAAGCCGGAGAGAAATTTGACCGCGCGTACATCGGAATCAGCGAGGCGGTGATGTCGAAGCGCGCCGCCAATCCCGCCGATGTCGAATTTGTCGAGGCGCACTCGTGCATCTTTAACGGGCGGCGTTTCGCGCACGTCGTGCTCAAACAGAAAGGGCGTCTCGTCTCCTTGCTGGTCACCGACCTCGAATATTCAGAGGCTCGCGCAGAGCGGCTTGACCGGACGGACGTCAAAGAACAGGTCATCGCCTGCGCGCAACTCGAAGGCTATCAGGTCTCCTGTTTCGAGACGCCGCGCCACGCCGTTTTCGTCGTCTCCGAACTGAGCGAGGTCGATAATTTGACCCTCGCCCGCGCCGTCGCGCCGTCCGTCTACGAACACCTCACGCGCGCCGAGGGTCGCGCATAAAGACACTTTTCTAGATCGCATTCGGTAGCCCCCGCATCGGTCGCACAACGAATTTAGCCCTTGCTCGTACAAACGGGCGAGGGCTGCTACGTGCCATGTTGAGCGGGGCAGATGGTTTGCTTGGAGCGTTGTTTGCAAATATCCGCAAAGTAGATGCCAAAAACCGACATAGATATTTAACAGTAACGTGGTTAGAAAATAACCTCGGTGTTCGATACATAGGTGCGCCCATGCTGGCGGTGAATTTGAATGGAGGCGAAACAAGTTTCGGCGGGTGCCTTGCGGGTTCTATTTTTACCCGTCGCTTTTTCCGTCTGAAGCCAGTTTGACGGAAGTCCCTCCGGCAATATTTTCCGAAAAGTATTGTTGCGTGCTCGATTCCGGCAGAAACAATTCGCCGAAGGTTATTAAACCTGTTGCGTGATAAGGCTGCAACCGCTAAGTTTGAGCAACGGAGCCATCAAATATGTCCCTCTACCGCAAACTGAGCCGTAAGCCGCAACTATTTCTCTCGGTCACAGGCATGAACCTGCACCAGTTTCAAAC
>JBGTHJ010000335.1:0-2580 GCA_041746175.1 Pyrinomonadaceae bacterium | reverse complement strand
CGCCGCACCGCCGCCGCCCTTCGGAGCATACACGGCGGCGGGCGATGCGGACGAGGGCGAGGGCGTGCACCTGCGCGATTACTGGCACGCGGTGCGCAAGCGGCTGTGGCTGGTCTTCGGCATCGTCGTACTGGTGACGACGATGGCGGCCATTTACATGGCGCGGCAGGCGAATGTTTACGTCGCACAGGCGCGCGTGCAGGTCGATCTGGAAAACGTCGGCGGCTCGCCGCTCGGTAGCTCCAAAAACGCCTCGATCATTGTCAACAACCCGACCAGCGACCCGACCTACTTCAACACGCAACTGCAAATCCTGACCAGCCCCGGCCTGATGCGGCGCGTCGTCAAAACGCTCGACCTCGAACACAACCCGGAGTTCCTCGGTCGTCGTCCGACGGGGCAACGCCAGCCCGCCGCCGGGTCGCCCAAAGAAGCCGACGAGTTGCCGCTCGCCGCGTCGTCGGTCGCGCCCGCCACTTCGCGCGATGATCTGGTCGAAGCGAAACGCCTGTCGCCCTACGTCGGGGTGTTGCAGGGCGGTTTGAAAATCGAGCCGGTGAAAGAAATGCGCACCGCCGGATTCAACAAAGACACGCGTCTCATCGATGTCCGTTTCCGCCATTCCGACCCGGCGGTCGCGGCCAAAATCGTCAACGCCGTCGCCGACACGTTCGTCCTCTCGAACCTCGAACGCAAGGGCGAGACGAACACCTCGACCGGGGAGTTTTTGCAAAAGCGCGTCGCCGAACTTCAGTCGAGCATCCGCACGGGCGAAGAACAACTCGCCAACTACGCCAAGAACAACAAAATCATCTCGCTCGACGCGGGGCAGAACATCGTCGTCGACCGCCTGTCGGGACTCAACCGCCAACTGCTCGAAGCCGAGAACGAGCGCAAGTTTGCCGAGGCCGAGTTTCGCGTCGCGCGCACGCCCGAAGCCAGCCGCGCCATCACCGAAACCGCCACCAAAGAGATCACCGACACCGAAGCCAAGATCAACCTGCTGCGTCAGAAACGCGCGCAACTGCTCGCCAGATACACCGAGGAATGGCCGGAGGTGCTCGAAGTCGATAAGCAGTTGGTCGAGCTTGAACGACAGTTGACATCCATCAGCGGGCGCGTCACCTCGAACCTGACGACCAATCTTGAGACGCGCTATCGGCAAGCGCTCGCGCGCGAACAGGCCGTGCGCCGTGCCTTTAACGAGCAGCGCGGCGCGACCGTCGATCAGAACGAAGCGGCGATCAACTACCGCATCCTCCAACAGGAAATCGCGACCAATAAATCGCTGCTCGACAACCTTCTCCAACGCTCGCGCGAAAACGACGTGGTGATGGCCGGAATGCCGAACAACATCTACGTCGTCGATTACGCGCTCACGCCCGACGCGCCCATCGGCCCGAAACGCACGCAGAGCGTCGCGCTCGCGTTCCTGCTGGCGCTCGCCTTCGGCGTCGGTCTCGCGTTGTTTCTCGAATATCTCAACGACACCATCCGCTCCGCCGAAGATGTTGAGCGTTTGCTGCGTCTGCCCGCGCTCGCGGTGATTCCGGCGGTCGGGGGGTTGTCGCGGCGGCGTCTGCCCGGAGCGAACGCCCTGATGCGTCGCGTCGATAACCAACCCGAACTGCTCATCGACGCCGACGCGCGCTCGCCGCTCGCCGAAGCCTACCGGCATCTCCGCACGTCGGTGCTGCTGTCGCAGGCCGGGCACCCGCCCAGAACGCTGCTCGTTTCGTCGAGCCTGCCCGGCGAGGGCAAGACGACGACGACCATCAACACCGCGATGAGTCTGGCGCAGACGGGCGCGAAGGTCGTCGTCATCGACGCCGACATGCGCCGCCCGCGTTTGCATTCGATCTTCGGCGAGGGCAACAAACGCGGCCTGAGCACGATTCTATCGAGCAACATGAGCGCCGGAGAGATGCTCGCCAACGTCGTCTCGCACGAGGCGAGCGGCTTGCATCTGCTGTGCTCCGGCCCGGTGCCGCCGAACCCGGCGGAGCTGATCGGCTCGGAGCAGATGCGGCGGCTGATTGCGACGCTCGTCGAAGCGGGCTACGACCACATCGTCATCGACTCGCCGCCGATCGCCTCGTTCACCGATAGCGTGCTCATCTCGACGATGGTTGACGGCGTGCTGATGGTGGTTCACGGCGGCAAGAGTTCGCGGAGCATCGTGCGCCGCTCGCGGCAGATTTTGCAGGACGTGGGCGCGAAGATTCTCGGCGTCGTGCTCAACAACGTCAACCTCCGCTCGCACGACTACTATTACCAGCGTTACTACCAACAGTCTTATTACGCGTCGGAACCGGAGGCCGAACACCTCGCGTCAAGGGGATAAACCTCATCCTGTGACAAATCCAAAACCTCTCTGCCAGAGAGAAAAATGGGATGTCGGATTATGTACATGTGGTGGTTGCCAACTCGTCTCTGTTATCAGCGGTCGTTCAATCTTTATCGTCCTTCGTCGTCAACAATATGAACACTTATCTCGCGCTGTTCATGATCGCGCTGTTTGCGTCGGTCGCTTTGACGCCGCTCGTGCGGCGCGCGTGCGAGCGCGGCGGTTGGCTCGAC
>JBGTHJ010000334.1:0-4207 GCA_041746175.1 Pyrinomonadaceae bacterium | reverse complement strand
AGTCGGCGCGCGAGCAGATACGCGACGGCAGCCAGCGCCGCGACCAGCACGGCGTCGGCGTGCCCGCTCGCCGCGAAGACTTTGATCGCCAGCGGATTCCACGCGTAGAGAACGACCGCCGTCATCGGTCGCCCGGCGGCGCGCAGCGCGAGCGCGATGAAGAGACACGTCAGCAGGTCGAACCCGACGAGCAACCCTTTCAACGCAAGCACGCTGCCCGGCGCGAGCCAGTGCGCGAACCGAAACACGGCTTGCGCAAACGGCGGGTAGATGGTCGGCGTCGAAGGATGATTGACGTTGTCGCGGATGTCGCTCCAGATAGCGGCGCGTCCATCATCGAACGCGCCGCTCTCCTCGTCAGCCAATGCGTCGAGAGTCGCATCGGACGGCGCGAAGACGTATGGATTAACGCCGTGCGCGGCGATGTGGCCGTCCCACAGATAACGCCACGCGTCATCGTCGAACAACCAGAACCGTTCGTAAACGACCGCCTCGCTGCGCACGTCGGCGCGCACGAGTGCGGGCAACGCGCGCGGCGGCGTATCGTGCGGCAACCCCGCCGGAAGCAGCGTCAGACGAAACAGCACGGCTCCCACGCCGACGACCAGCAGCGCGCCGCGCGCATCTTTGCGTAGGCCGCTGACGAGCCAGTGCGCCGCCGCGCAGAGCGCGAACAGCCCGCCCATCAACGCCAGAAAGCCGAGCACCGGACGGACACCGTTGACCGCATCAAGCCGCAACAGCGCGAGGTAGAGCAGTTCCGACGCGACGAGCGCAGACGCGAGCGCGAACACTCTCACGCGTCGCGCGCCTTTCGTCGCGGCGTCCCTTCTTTCAACTGCTCTATCCGTCGCGCGCATTGCGGTTTTGTTGTTCTCACGAATACTTGAAAATGGTGTAGATGATTTTTACGCCCGCGAGCATCGTTCCCTTGAGCGTGCCGCTGATCTTCGATTGCCCGATGCGCGTGCGATAACGCACCGGCACCTCGAAGATGCGCAGGTTCTGCCGCACCGCTTTGATTTGCATCTCGACCGTCCAGCCGAAGTTGCGATCCGCCATTGCGAGCCGTTCGAGCGCGCCGCGACGAATCACGCGGAACGGGCCGAGGTCGGTGTACTTGAAACCGAACCGCCAGCGGATGAGTAGCGTCGCGAGCAGATTGCCGAAGCGTTGCTGCGGGGTGAGCGCGCCGCGTGCGCGGCGTGTGCTGGTGCGCGTGCCGATAATCATGTCGGCGTCTTCGACGAGCAGCTTGCCGACGAGACGTTCGATGTCTTCGGGGTAGTCGCTGAAGTCGGCATCGAGGAAGACGACGACTTCGCTGCGCGGCGAGAGCATCGCGATTCCGGCGAGGCACGCCGCACCGTAACCCCTTTCGGGTTGACGGATGACCCGCGCGCCGTACTCGCGCGCAATCGCCGCCGTCCAGTCGGTGCTGCCGTTATCGACGACGATGATCTCGTCCGCCCACCCCGGCGGAATCGCGCCGAGCACATGCCCGATTGACGACTCTTCGTTGTAGGCGGGAATAATCAGCGAGATGCGCGGTCGTGACAATCGCGCGCTGTCTTCGTCGCCGTCTGCTGCGCCGCGAGGCTCACTTGTCTCGACGAGCGGCGGCGGCATCACGCGCGGGCTGTGAATTGAGTGACCAATCATATTCGAGATACTCAACTTCCGGCTGCTGTTCTCTGACGAACTGTAAGACATCGAGACCCGCCGTCTGCCACATTTGTTGAAGGTTATCGCCCGTCAACAGCGGGTTCGTCGCCGTCGCCCCTCCGCTGGTCGGTGTCGCGCCGCCCCCCGCCGCGCCGCGAAAATCATCCGCATACCATTTGAAGACCGGCGATACGGCGATACGATTGCGCGCTTTATCGACGCGCAGCCCGCGATCAGGGTCGGAGAGAAATTCTCTGGTCGCTTCTCCGAGTTGGCTTTCGAGACGCTCGCCCGTGTACGCGAAACTTTGGAGCGCGGGACAACTGTTCGAGGCGCAGTTGATGGCGAAGTGCATACGCGGGTCGCGAAGCGCTTGTCCGCGTCGTTCGATTTCGTTGAGCGTCAGTTCTTCGCCCGCGATGCGATGAAGCTTTTTGTCGAAGAAGCCGCGCACCTTTTTGACGCTGCGCGCTTTCTGGTAAACGTCGTCGAGCACGTCGCGCAGCGTGTGCGCGTTGTAGGCGTTGATCCAGAAGGCGAGCCGCTCCTGATCGTCTGAGAAGTTTTGCGGCGCGGCGTCGCCGACCTGTTCGAGATACGCGTCGAGCGCGGCACGCTCGCTACGCAGTCCTTCGTAATCGACCAGCCCCTTGTCGTCGATGTATGAAGCGAGCAGCCGGTCGAGTATCTGATGATCGAACGCGACCGCACGCGCTTCCTCCGGCTCCGGCGGCTCCGGCGCAACGACCTCCGCGCGGGGCGTCGCGTCACCACCTGGCGGTGTGACGTTGGCTGAGTCCCCCCCCCACGCGCGCGTGACGGCGAAGACCGCGAGCAGTCCGACAGTGACCCCGACCAACAATATAATTAAGCGCTGATGCTTCATCGACACACCTCGACGTTTCTCCCGCGCGCACGAAACCACCCGCCGCACGCGGCGTTGCCGGCGACCCGCCGCACGCTGGATTTTTTCGTTCACAGACGGCAACCCGACCGTCCAAACTTTTCCCGGATGTTTGTTAATCCGGCAAGCGGCTCTTTTTATTCCCGGAGATGAGAGATGACGTGAGATGAAGCGGAAGGTTGGTTGGGAGGCGACCGGCGGGCGTCGCCGGGAACGACTTGTCAAAGCCGCTCCCGGTCGGTGTCTGTTGGCGGGCGGGCGTCCGAGGCCGATCTTGATTTCGCGCCACTGAAGTTTCAAATCTTCGACGAGGTGGTTGGAAGTTTTCTGTTCTCGTCGTTCGGCTTCATCGGCTTTTCCTTTCTGGCAAAAGTTAATCGAATGAAACATAATCGAAATCTGTTGCAAAACATTGCTGCCTAACCTTCGACATCACAAATTTTCCGGAACGCACCCGGGGAAACGACGAGCCATTGCCGATGAAGACCAAAAAGCTTTCGATGTGGATTAGCGCGCCGCTCATCGTGGGGGCCTTGGGCGCGCTGGTGTGGCTTGAGCGGCGGCGGCCTCTGCGACGACGCGCCGTCGAGCCGAAACTCCATCGTGAAGCGCGCAACGCGACGGTCGCCGCCATCGGCGCAATCGCGCTGCACTTGACGGAACGTCCCGTCGTCGAACGACTCACCGCGCTGGTCGAGCGGCGACGTTGGGGCTTGCTCAAACTCGCGCCGCTGCCGCGATGGGTCGAAACCGCGCTCGCCGTCATCCTGCTGGATTACACGCTCTACGTCTGGCATGTGGTTGCGCATCGCGTGCCGTTCTTGTGGCGTTTTCATCTGGTTCATCACGTCGATCTCGACATGGACGCATCGACCGCGCTGCGCTTCCACTTCGTCGAACTCGTCTGCTCGGTCCCGTGGCGCGCGGCGCAGGTTCTGGTGTTGGGCGTGTCGCCATATTCGTTTTCGGTGTGGCAAACACTTCTCTTTCTCTCCATCACGTTTCATCATTCCAACCTGCGCCTACCGGTCGATGTCGAGCGGCGTCTGAATCGCTTCATCGTCACGCCGCGAATGCACGGCATCCATCATTCGGATGTGCGGGAAGAGACCGACTCGAACTGGTCGAGCGGGCTGACCGTCTGGGACCGGCTGCACGGCACGCTGCGACTCAACGTGCCGCAAGAGATAATCAAAATCGGCGTGCCCGCTTATCGCGCGCCGGAAGAAGTCGGGCTGCCTGAAATAGTCGCGCTGCCGTTCGTCGAACAACGTCCGGCGTGGCGGTCAACGGACGGCGATTTGCAGATTGTGCGTCGAGAGCTTTCGCACGCATCGCGCGGGCAGTTGTCGGCATGAACGCAAGCGCGCGGGCGCGGGTTGGCGAGATGCAACCGCGAGTTGGTTGGTGATGAGTTCACAAAACACCGCGACACTACCACCGTCGCTTTCGATCATCATCCCGACGCTCAACGAAGCGCGCTCCATCGGCGACGCGCTCGAAGCGGCGGCGCGCGTGCGTGGCGATGTCGAAGTGATCGTGGTTGACGGCGGGAGTTCGGACGCGACGGCGGCGATTGCGCGCACGCATGGGGGCGCGCACGTCGTCGAGAGCGGGCGCGGGCGCGGGCTGCAAATG
>JBGTHJ010000333.1:0-4081 GCA_041746175.1 Pyrinomonadaceae bacterium | reverse complement strand
GTCCTGAGGGACAACACGTCGAGCTGCCTGGCTTAGAGAGTAACCGGGCAAGGGGAGTGCGTGAATCAACAGAGACAGCGCGAGCATCAGCGAAAGGCGACGCGCGGCGCTCCGGATTGATCTTTTCATAACCTTGCTCCTCTTCATGATTGTTCTACTTCTGAGCTTTCGTGTGCAGCCTGAGCGTTAGTTGCGCGTCCGGTCATCGACTCCGCTCGCGAGCGGCTGATTCGGCGGCGGGAAGAACGGGAAGGTGTTCGGAATCGGCACCTCGTTCGCATTGACGTTGTCCGTAACGGCTTGCTGATTGGCGATGAAGTAGAGGAGCACGTCGACCACGTCGTCGCCCGGGCGACGACCGTTCGGGAAGCCTGCGTAGCCGGATGTCGCGACGGTTTCGCCGGTTCCGACGGATGCGTTGGCGGTGTTTAGATTGAGACGCAGCATGTCGCCTCTGACGACGGCGACGTTTGCCAGAATACCGATGTTGGTCGAATTCGTGCCGAGCGCCGTTAGCGCGGCGACGATGTCCCCGGCGAATCTGCCGGCGGCGTCGTCGAGGGGCGTGGCGGCGTTGAATTCGTCCTTGCGCTGGAACGGAATGAGCACGGCGTTAACCGCCGGGATGCCGTTGCGGTCGAGCGTCTGCCAGCGACCGAGTCCGACCGCCGGATAGGTGCGGCGCGCCACGTCGGGCGAAGCCGTGAAGACCTGCGGTGTCCGGCGTTGGAGCACGCCCTGCACCCCGATTTCATTCACCGACGCCCCGAAGAGCGCACGCGGGACGCTGATCGCAATGTTCATGATGTTGTAGCCGGCGAAGGAATCGCGTCCGCGCTGAAACGGAGCGAGCGCCGCGCCGACGCACGCGCCATCGGGCGGATTCGCCGCCGCGACGCACGCTCTGAGCGCTGAGGTTGCCGCCGCGAACGCCGGAATATCGAAATTGAAAGTGTCGTCGCGCATCCCGGCGAAGAACCGCACGCCGGTCGTGCCGAGGTCGGTGATGGTGGCGGGCGGCGGACAGTTGGTTGTGCCTTCGATGCAGACCGAAGGCGGCGTCGAGTTCGCCGTAAACTGCTGGCCGTCCATCAGCGTGATGGTCGCCACCTGCGGCGCCGTCGCGCCGGTACGTCGCGAAAAAGTGATGTCGATAAAGCGGTCGGCGCGCACGTCGCCGGTCGTCTCGACTTCAAAGCGGTGGCGCACAGCCGGGTCGAACTGCCCGAAGTTATTGTTCTCGCCCGCAGCGATAAATCCGCGCAGCGTCAGAGCTAGAACGACCCTCGTATTGTCGTTGGGGTCGAGAAAGGCATACGCATCAGCGCCGTCGATGGCCTGATCAGAACTGTTGTAGGGGGCGTCTCCGTGATCAGCCGCATCAATCTGCGGCGCGGGGGTCAAGAGCAACGCAACGGCCACCGTCAGTGCGAGGATGGCAAACACAATCTTTTTGTTTGTTCGCAACATGCTTCCTTCTCCTTGGAAAGACTTTGCTCCAACAATACAGAGCATCTAAATTGGAAAGACTTTTGTTCGACGTCCTCCGATGGGGCGCGAACCCTTTGTCTCGAAACTTCAGAAGATCACGAGCGGCATGAGCCTGATTGCGGCGGCGCCTTTGGGGGAAGTATTGCTTTTGCGTCGCAGACCGAGTTCGAGCAGGACATCCGGAGCACCGCTGATTCTTGCGCTCTTGCCAATCTTGAGCTTCCAGATAACCTGACGAGGCACATCCTGATCGTTAAGCGGGTAGTCTTAGCACGCCGGTGATAATAGCGGCCAAATCACTGAACCATGTAAAAACACATGATGATGCCGGGTATCGTTGCTTGACGTGCAACTGTCAAGAGAAACCCATATCGAGAGTCATGACGACCCCAACGGCGAGCCGGACAAATCGCTAACTCTTTCGTGGTTCGTTGCCGGAGCCATGAGATAAGATATATTTTCGTCATCATCCTCAAAAATTACGGACAACATGTAAAGAAAGCGCGATGCGTTGTCAACTTTTTTTTCGCGACCCCGGTTGAGCCGGAAACAACGTCGCAAAGTTTCCCCCCGCGCCGCCGCACCGGAACGTCGCCGTTGTTGACAGTTCGGTCAGACGAAACTAGCATTCCAACATCCGAAACAGCGCTTTCCACGCCCCGTGTCAGCCCTGTGCTTGATGTCTTGAGAGAGGAATAGAAACAGTTCGATACATGAACACTACAAAGAGACCAACAGTTGTTCTGCGCTTCGTCATCATCATCGTCGCGGCGCTCTCTTCAACCGGCTGCGGCGGGTGGTGGAACGCGAACACGACGAACCCTACGTCCGCTCCGTCTCCGGCGGTGCCAGCCGCCGCCGCCGCGCCGCTGTCGCCCGAAGGAGACGCCGACGAGGGAATCATCCGCGATCTCGAAGCCAAGGTCAAAAAAGACCCCGAAGATTTCGTCGCCTACAACAAGCTGGCAAACTATTACTTGCAGCGTCAACGTGAGACCGGCGACATCGCCTATCTCAACCTCGCGCTGCGCGCCGCCCGCGCCTCGCTCGACATCCTGCCCGCCGAGCAGAATCCAGCGGGGCTTGGTGCGCTAGCCCAGTCGGAAATCGCCACGCACGATTTCGCCGCTGCGCGCGACCATGCGATCCTGCTGACAAAGTTGATACCCCAAAAAAGCTACTCGCACCAGACCCTCGGCGACGCCCTGCTCGAACTGGGGGATTACGAACAGGCTGTGGAAGCCTTCGGAAGAATGCGACGTGCGGCTGGCGGCGTGAGCCTGACGACCGAGACGCGCATGGCTAGATTGGCGACGCTACGCGGTGATCGGAAGGGGGCCGAGAATCATTTGAAGACGGCGCTCGCGCTGGCGACGGAAGAGTTAGTTCCATCACGCGAGGCGGTCGCCTGGTGTCGGTGGCAACTGGGCGAGAGGGCGTTTGCGACCGGCGACTACGCGACCGCCGAAGCTCATTATCGCGACGCGCTCATCAACTTCCCCGGCTATCATCAGGCCATCGCCGCGCTCGGACGCGCGCGTGCCGCGCAGGGCGACATCGCGGGTGCCATCGAACACTACGAGCAGGCCGTGCGCCGCCTCCCCGACCCGTCGTTCATCGCCACGCTCGGCGACCTCTACCACATCGCGGGGCGCGCGACGGATGCCGCCAAACAATACACGCTGGTCGAACAGATTGCGCGACTCGGCGTCACGGGCACCGGTGCGATCTACAATCGGCAACTGGCGCTCTACTACGCCGACCACGATCAGCAGGCGGCGGCGGCGTATGAACTGGCGGCGAGAGAGTACGCGGTGCGGCGCGACATCTACGGCGCGGACGCGGTGGCGTGGACGGCGCTCAAGGCGGGCAAGGTTGACGAAGCGGAGGCGGCGATGAAAGAGGCTCTGCGAATGGGGACGCAAGACGCGCGGCTCTATTATCACGCGGGGATGATAAAGCGCGCGGCGGGCGAGCGGGAGGAGGCGCGGACGCAGTTGAAGCGTGCGTTGGAACTGAATCCGCAGTTCGACCCCTTGCAATCTCGAATCGCTGCCAAAACCCTCGACGACTTGAAATGATATTGCATACTCTCCGTTCAAGCTTGTCGCGCCGCGACGCCCGTGCGCGCCGGAGCCATTGATGCATTCGTAGCGACTGTTGAATGAGTGTGCGCGCTCGCGGCCACACGCAATCGCGATGCGTTATAGAAATCCGGAAGAGCGGTAAGGATGAGCGGCGCGGCGTCACGAAGCAGCGTCGCCGCCGCTCCGTTGTTCGACGGCGCGGCGGCGTTGCTTTGTTCGTACGGTTAATGGTGCTGGTGGTAGCAGCGTCGGGTTCGGTGGCGGCAGTCACGACCTTGCTTGCGTCTCCGCCGCCACCGTCCCTCATCGCTGCCAGTTGCTCCCGGGCGCGTGCCGTTCGCTATCTGCTCGCCAGCTCTTTCGCTAGCTGCTCCCGAACCGCTGCCGGTACTCCGCCGACGTGATGAACGCTTCCACGATCCGCGCACGCCTGATGCGCGCCAGCGCCACCATCGCGTTGCGCGCATCCTCGCCTCCCACCGTCGCGTTGTTCAACACCCCGA
>JBGTHJ010000332.1:0-2727 GCA_041746175.1 Pyrinomonadaceae bacterium | reverse complement strand
GTCCTGAGGGACAACACGTCGAGCTGCCTGGCTTAGAGAGTAACCGGGCAAGGGGAGTGCGTGAATCAACAGAGACAGCGCGAGCATCAGCGAAAGGCGACGCGCGGCGCTCCGGATTGATCTTTTCATAACCTTGCTCCTGTGTTCGAGTATTTACTCATTAGCTTGGTCGCAGCGCGATGTTAATTGCGGGTGCGGTCGTCGGTGGTCGGATTCTCAAGCGGCTGTTGCGACGCGCCGAAGTATGGAAACGCCGTTCGGAACGGAACATCGTTGACGTTGGCGTTGTCGGAAACGGGCTGTTGATTGGCGACGAAGAACAGGACGGTGTCAACCACGTCGTCACCGATCCGTCGTCCGTTGGGAAAACCGTTGCCGTCGTCGGTGGTGTTGGCCGGATTGGTTCTGCCGAGACTGGTGTTGGCCGTCGCCAGGTTGAGCCGCAGGAAGTCGCCATTGGTGACGGCGACGCTCGCGAGAATATTGATGTTGGTCTGATTCGTGCCGAGCGCCTGCAAGGTGCCGACGATGCTGCCAGCGAATCTGCCGTTGGCGTCGTCAATCGTGCTCGCGGCGTTGTACTCGTTTTTGCGCGAGAAGGGAATCAACGCGGTATTGATGGCGGGCGTCGCCATGCGGTCGATGTTGGTGAACCTGCCGACGCCGACGGTTTCGCCGCGCGACGTGATGATCTGCGGCGTGCGACGCTGCGTGACGGTGTTCAGTCCGACGACGTTGCCCGCCGAACCCTGCAAGAGCGTTTTCGGAATGCTGAGGACGATAGCTTTGATGTTGTATCCCGCGAAGGTGTCGCGCCCGCGTTGCAGAGCGTTGGCCGCGTTGGGGTCACCGGCGAGCACGCCACCGACGAAACGGTTGAAGCCGGGGATGTCAAACACGAAGGGATCGTCAACCACACCGGCGAAGAAGATCACGCCGGAAGCCGAGTTGGTCGTCGTGACGGGCGCGGGCGGCGCGGGGTCGAGCGACGGAGCAGTCGTCGGCGCGGTGAATGTTGCGCCGGAAGGCAAGACGACGGTGGCCGTCTGCGGCGTCGAGGTGCCGGTGCGTCTCGAGAATGTGACATCCAGAAAGCGGTCGGGGCGAGCATCACCGGTGTTCTCGATTTCAAAACGGTAACGGATGTTGTGATCGAACCCGCCCGCGTTCCCGGCTTCGCCCGGGACGATGAAACCCTGAACGGTCATCGCGACGATGGCGCGGGTGTTGTCGTTCGGGTCGAGGAAAAAATAGCCATCGGCGATATCCGCGCCCTGATCGTTGGCGACGAGCGGGGCGTCGAAGTGGTCGGCGGCGCGGGTGCCGGTTAGCGACGAGGACAGCAGAGTCGCCAGCGTTACGGCCAAAGCCAGCGCAGCGAACACAACATTCTTGGTACGAGTCTTTCTCATGCGGGATCTCCTTAACTTCGCCTCGGGCGGGATGCCGCGTCTCTCTTCGAGACATCGAATCACCGCCGGAGGTTTTGTAGCTTTCAGTGGGCGGACGCCGCAGGTGCTGCGTCGCGTTCCGCCTGAAATGGTTGAAAATAGCGCGACCCGTTATCCACACACATGTTCACAGCGCGACACCGCGCGATATCGACTATTCGACAACGCGATGTCGTCACCCAGATTCCGTCTCAGGCGTAGAACGATCACTGGCCCGAACCAGTATTGGGACTACGAAGCTGAATATGGATTGGCGGTTCCTCAACTCTACGAGGTAAGACTGCGAGATGGATTTCGCCTGAGAGGGGCGGATTGCTCAAATGACGAAATGAGGTCTATACATTTCGTCTCTAAAATGTGCGGTTTCTGTTGCCGTCTGCTGGTATGCTAATGTTCGGCCCAGAAAATGGACGTTCCGCTGGTTCTTTCTGGCGGAACGGCGCGGGAGAAAAAATCTGTTCTTTGGCCTTCAACCGTAAGTCAACTCGGCACACTTTTACCAACATCTGTTTTGTTCATCTGAAAGATTGGCGAATCGTTAATCGCCGGAAAGACCGTCGAAGAACTGCCATGACTTCTCAACGTCCCGCCAAAACCTGCCGCCTCAGGATTCGCCGCGCCGCGTGCGCGATGCTGTTCGTCGTCGTCGTGATGGCTGCTTTGAACGTCGCTATGGTAGCGCACCCGCTCGGCAATTTCACGATCAACCACTACGCGCGCATCGAGCCGGGGGGCGAGCGCGTGCGGCTTCATTACGTCGTCGAGATGGCCGAAATTTCGACGTTGCAGGAGATGCAACAGGTTGATGCGGACGGCGACGGCAAGCCTTCGGGCGCGGAGCTGGACGCTTATCTTGAGCGCGTTGCTATCGCGTACATTGAAGGTTTGCGGGTGACGGTTGACGGCGCGCGGGTCGATTTGCAGTTAGTGACGAAGAAACTCTCGACGCTTGCAGGCGACGGCGGACTGCCGACGCTTCGCACCGAGTTTGATTTCGCGGGCGGGGTTCCGGTTATTAGTAGTGGCGACGGCGGCGCGCGGCGTCTGCGCTTCGAGGATACGAATCACGCGGGTCGCATCGGTTGGCACGAGATAGTCATCGTCCCGGCAACGGGCGTCGCGGTCTTCAACAGCAATGCGTTCGGCGGCGGCGTGACGAATGAACTGCGCGGCTACCCGGCGGACGGACTCGCCGCGCCGCTCGACGAACGCACCGCCGAACTCTCGTTCACACGCGGCGACGCGCCGGAGGGTGCGACCGCGCTGCTCAAGCGCG
>JBGTHJ010000331.1:0-1635 GCA_041746175.1 Pyrinomonadaceae bacterium | reverse complement strand
TCTTCGCGCTCGCGCTCGCGTCCGGCGCAAGCGCGCCCGACGCCGCGCGTCTCGCCAACCACGCGGGCGGCATCGTCGTTATGAAACGCGGCACGGCTTCGGTGACTCCCGATGAACTTCTCGCGTCCGTGCTGCACAGTGGCGACACATGAGTGCAAGCGATACGGCAAAAACTAAGATGTGGACGGATAGGATAAAGCACAAACCACGAAGCAATAGTTAAATCGGAATTGACTCTGGTTTGACTGTCGCGCTAGCGTTTTATCATCCTGTCCATCCATGTTTTATTTCTCCCGCGCCAGTTCAGCGAGGTATCATTTCCAAATCATGAACCCGACCGACGAACATTCGCGGGCCGACGCCGCATCGCGCATTCTCGAACGCAACCGCGTCATCGCGCGCGTGGCGATTGCGCGGCGCAACGGCGCGCGAATCGTCTTCGCCAACGGTTGCTTCGATATCCTGCACGTCGGCCACATCCGTTATCTGGAAGCGGCGCGCGCGCTCGGCGACCTGCTGGTGGTCGGCATCAACTCTGACGAACAGGTGCGGCGACTCAAGGGCGAAGGGCGCCCGGTCGTGCCGGAGCGCGAACGCGCCGAAATCATCGCGGGATTGCGGGCGGTTGAACTCGTGACCATCTTTCAAGAGCCGACGGTGGAGAAACTGCTGCTCGCGATTCGCCCCGACATCCACGCTAAGGGCACAGACTACACGGTCGCAACCGTCCCCGAACGCGACGTGGTACGATCCTTTGGCGGTCGGGTCGCCATCGTCGGCGACCCCAAAGACCACTCTTCAACGGAACTCGTCCGCCGCGTGACAGGTGAAGGGTGACGGAATAAAAACTGTTCCGCCTGTTGCCCGTCACGTTTTATTATGCGTCTTCTCTTCGTCAAACTCGGTAGTATCGGCGACATCGTCCACGCATTGCCGTCGCTGGCGGCGGTCAAACGTGCCTTGCCGGAGACGCGCGTCGCGTGGGTTGTCGAAAGACGCGCGGCGGAAATTTTGCGAGACAACCCGTTGCTGGATAGTCTCATCGAAATCGACACGAAGGCTCTGAGGCGCTGGCCGGTGTCTGGGGAGACGCTGCTGGCACCGCGTCAGCAGTTGCGTCGGTTACGCGCCTCATCCTTCGATATCGCCATCGATTTCCAGGGACTAATCAAATCCGCCGCCATCGCGCGCCTCTCAGGAGCGCCGCGCCGGTGCGGTTTTTCGCGCGAGGCATTGCGCGAACCCGCGAGCCGTTTGCTCTTGACCGACACGGTTCGCGTCCCCCCGCGCACCCACATCATCCGCAAAAATCTCGCGCTCGCCGCCGCCGCGCTCGACATCACGGTTCCCACCGATCCACGCGACTTTGAGTTTCCCATCACCGTTGCGCTCGAACACGGGCGCGAGGCCGACGAAGCGGCGCGACTCGCGCGTGGCGACGGCTTCGCGTTGCTCAATCCGGGCGGCGGCTGGCCGACCAAACTTTGGGATGCGCGTCGTTTCGGCGCGCTGGCCGATGAACTCTGGAGGCGACACGGTTTGCGTTCGCTCATCGCGTACGGGCCGGGCGAGCGCGGGCTGGCGGAAGCCGTGCGTGGGGCGAGTCGCGCCGGAGTGGTCGCGACGGTCGCCCCA
>JBGTHJ010000330.1:0-22385 GCA_041746175.1 Pyrinomonadaceae bacterium | reverse complement strand
GCGCGACGGTGGCGGGCGAGATCGAACGCTCCGCCCGTTCCGACGCGCGAGGCGTGCACTGGTCTTCGCGGCACAAGACGCTGCACGGCGCGGATGAAGTCAACGATGTGGAAGCGACCGCGTTGTCGCTCAAAGCCCTTGCGCGCATCACGCCGCAGAGCGCGCTGATGCCCAACGTCGCGCGCTGGCTGGTCACGAGTCGCAAGAACGGTTACTACTGGCAATCGACCAAAGAGACGGCCTTCGCCATCTACGGCCTGACCGATTATCTCAAGGTCAGCGGCGAACTCTCACCCGACTACGCCCTCGAAGTTTATCTCAACGGCGAGCAGGTTCTCGCGCGACAGGTCACGGCGACTGAGGCCGCCGGAGCGCAGTCCTTCGTCGTTCTCCGAAAGGGCGGCGAGTTGGGAAATACAACCCAACTCCGCATCGTCAAACGCGGTCGCGGCGCGCTCTACGTTTCTTCGACGCTGATCCACCACACCAACGAAGAACAGGTCGCCGAGCAGGGGTCGCCGCAGTTGAAAATCTCGCGCGAATACCTGCGCCTGAGAATCGTCGGAACCGCCGACGGGACGCCCGGTTGGAAACTTGAGCCGCTCTCCGGCGAACTCGTTTCGGGCGACACCATCGTCGCGCGCCTCCGCGTCGAAGGCGCACCCGCGAGCTATCTGATGATTGAAGACCCGATTCCGGCGGGCTGCGAACAGGTCGAGAGCGTCAGCGGCATCGACCTCAACTACGGTGAGCGAGAATGGAGCGACTGGTACAGCGCGCGTGAGTTTCGCGACGAACGCACCGCCTTCTTCGTCAACTATTTCGACGGCTCGGCGACCTACGCCTACGCGATGCGCGTGCAGTCACCCGGACAGTTTCGCGTCGCGCCGGCGCGCGTCGAACAGATGTATCAACCGTCTGTGAGTGCAAACACGGCGGGCGCGGCGTTGACCGTTCTTGACAGCCGTCGTTGAAATGATTCGAGAGACCGAAGGGACGTTAACATGTTGAAGGATTCTCTGGAGGCAATCGGCACGGCGGCGCGGGCACTCTGGCGCAATCGTGGCGCGCTGGCGATTTTCAACGCGCTGTACGCCGCGCTGCTCATCACGCTCTATCTCTTCGTCGCGACGACGGAGGCGCGCGTCTGGAAGCTTGTGCTGAGCGCGTTGCTTGTCGTCATCGCGCCCGTCCTATTCTTCTTGATACAGGCGGCGGGCGTACGTTACGTGCGCGGCGAGATGGCCGTCGGCGCGCTCGCGCGTCAGGCTTTGCGCGACTTCTGGAAAATCTTCCTCGTCAGCCTGCCGTTCATCGCGCTCGGCGTGCTGCTCGCGTATCTCCTCGACAAATTGCAACTTCGTTTTCCGATTGCAGAGGCGGCTGAACCGGCGCGCATCACCGCCGCGAATCCCCTGAACACGCCGCCGCCGCTGCCTCTGCACTGGCAAAACGTCGTCTTTACGGGGTTGCGATTCGTCGCGCTGGGCGTCGTGGTGCCGCTCGCGGCGATTCACTTCTGGATTGCGCTGGCGCATCGCGGATTCAAAGTGACGCTCAAAAAATCCCCACGCATTCTGGCCGGAGCGTTCGCGCCGCGTTCAATTCTGATTTACGGCGTCGGACTGTTCGTCTTCGCGGTCGTGCCGTATTTCCTCATCTTCACGCGCACGTCTGTGACGAACGGCTGGCTCGAACTCATCATCTTCGGGCTGCGACTCGCGCTCGCGTTCGTCTTCACGCTGTGGGGTTGGGTGATTACGCTCGGCGCGCTGGCGAACATCACCGGCGACACGGAAGCGCGCAGCCCGGCGGCGGCAGCGACGACGGCGACGCCCGTTGAAGCGACGCGCGCATCAACGTCCGCTCCGACGCCGGTGCAGGAAGCGCACTAAGTTCAGACCGGGAAAGATCGGCGAACTTTGGAAAACAGTTTTACCCAGAGTCACGACGGAAAAAAGCAAAGGCGCAAAGCAGAGTCAACTTTGCGCCTTTACTCTTCCGCTGCGCTGCGTCTATTGATGAAATTCTCTGGCGGTGCGGCGCGTCGCTTTATCGTGGCATGTTTGGTCGTCGCGGCGCTCTCCGCGTCGGCGTTGCTGTTGAGACATTACCCGTCGTCGGAGTCCTCCGCGAGCGAAGCCGCGAACGACGAAGCCGACATGGACGCCGTGCTCGAACGCGCCGCGACCAATGCGCTCGGCACGCGCGACGGGGCGGTCGTCGTAATGGACGCGCAGACGGGGCGGCTGCGCGCCGTCGTCAATCCGCGCGTCGCTTTCGGCGAGTCTTTCTCTCCCGGTTCAGTCATCAAACCATTTTCTACGCTCGCCGCGCTCCGCACGGGCGCGCTCGATGATGCCCACTCGCACATCACTTGTCGCCAGCCCTTGCGACGCGACGACTATGAAATACGCTGCGTGCATCCGCGTCGACAGTCGCCGCTCGACCCTGCGGAAGCCCTCGCCTATTCCTGCAACTACTACTTCTCCAAAATCGGCGAGCAGTTGAACGAACACCAATTCAACTCGACGCTCATCTCGTTCGGTCTGGGACGCCGCACGGGTGTGCAGAGCGACGCGCGCGAAGCGTCGGGGCGGTTGTCGAATGGCTCGTGGCGCGCCGCCAACGCGCTCGGCGACACGCCCGACATGCTGGTTACCCCCATCCAACTCGCCAACGCCTACGCCGCGCTCGTCAACGGCGGTCGCGTCCTGATCCCCCGGCAGTCTGCGCCGCACGATTTCACGCCGCACGAACGCACGCGCCTGGACATTGCGCCCGCGCATCGCGCTCTACTCATCGAAGGGATGCGCGGCGCGGTCGCCTACGGCACCGCCGCGCGTGCGCAGTTGGCCGCCGTCTCGCCACGCATCTACGGCAAGACCGGAACCTCGACGACCGCCGCCGACTTCCGCGCGACGCACGGTTGGTTCGTCGGCTTCACCACCCACCACGACGCCTCCAAACTTGCGCCGCCGGAGAGCGTCAGCCTCGTCGTGCTCGTCTTTCTCAAACGCGGGAACGGCGTCGAATCAGCCGAAGCATCGCGACCGATATTTGAAGAGTACGAACGTCTTGAGACCCACCGCGTGCAAGTCATCGCGGCGCGCGACTCGAACCGCGTCGCAACCCAATCCGACGCGCACGACGCGCCGGACGACATTCCAAAACGACCGCTCTCAAACGTCGCCGTCCGCGTCAGTCTCGCGCGCGGAAACACGGTGCTGACGCTCGGCCTCGACGATTACGTGTTCGGCGTGCTCGCGGCGGAGGCAAGCGTCGAAGACGAACCCGAAGCACTCAAAGCGCTGGCCGTTGCCGCGCGCACTTACGCGCTGAAAAATCACGGACGCCACGCCCGCGACGGCTACGATATGTGCAGCGTCACGCACTGCCAGCGATACCTCCCGGTCGTTGACGAGGAACCGCGCCAAGAATTCTACGAACTGCTCCGGCGCGTCGTCGCAGAAACTTCCGGCGAGACTCTGCGCGACCCGCAGGGACGCATCGCCGAAACGTATTTCAGCGCGTCATGCGGTGGGGCGACCGCCGATCTCGGCGCGCTGTGGGGCGCACGACACGCGCCTCGACACTTGCGTGGCGCACGCGACGAATTCTGTGCGGGCGAGCCGCGTCGCTGGACGGACACGATTCCCGTCGCCAGCCTGTTGCAGGCCGTGCGCGGCGATCCGCGCAGCGATGTCGGCACGCATCTCGATAACATTCGCGTCGTCAAACGCGACGCATCGGGACGTGCCGCCATGATCGTGCTCGAAGGCGAACGACGCCGCACGTTGCGCGGTTGGGATTTCAAAATCATCGTCGGTCGCGCGCTCGGCTGGAACGTCCTCAAGAGTTCGCGTTTCGAGGTGCGGCGCGCCGGAACGCAGTTCGTCTTTCACGGCACGGGGTTCGGTCATGGCCTCGGCCTCTGCCAGACGGGGGCGCATGTGATGGCGCAGCGCGGCGCATCCTACCGGCGGATTCTCGCGCGCTACTTTCCCGGCACGACCCTCGGCGGTGTGCCAACTTCAAACGACGCGGCTTCATACAACGAAAGCTCCGTCGCCACCAACGCGCACATCGAGACCGCTGCCCGGACAATCGAACCTGACGGCCACGACGATATAAATCCGTTCGACCGCACTGGTGCATTAGGAGCAGAACCGATGCGCGTCGTTTATCAAAAATCGAGCTTCAAGCTTCGTGAGTCCGATAACCACCCCGTCGATGTTTCGATGGCTTTTCGCCGCGCTTCCGTCGCCGTGCGCGGTGTTGCGTCGGGGATGCGGCGACTGACGATAGCGAGCGAGCACTTTCGTGTGAGCTATCCGGCGCGGGCGTCGCGAAGCGATGTCGAGACGGCTCTGCGGACGCTGGAGGCCGCCCGCGCAGATGTGTCGCGGCGACTGTCGGCGGCGACGCTCAAACACGACGATGCGGGGAAGGTCGAATTGTATGTGCACGAGACGACCGGCGATTTTACAGCGGCGACGGGGCACGGGGCATGGGTCGCGGCGGTCGCGCGCGGGCGTCGCATCGAAACGCAGCCGCTCGAAACACTACGCCGTCGTGGAGTTCTCGCCGGTACGCTGCGACACGAATATGCTCACACGGTTGTCGAATCGCTCGGACACAGGCGCGCCCTGCGGTGGCTCGCGGAAGGCTTGGCCGCACACGTCGCGGGCGAAGGGGTGTGGCTCGCGCGGGTCGGGCAAAAAAGCGTGATGCCGCTCGCCGAACTCGAACGACGACTCCACGAACAACCCGGCACGGCGAACGAAATGCGCGCGCTATACGCAGCGGCGTATCGTGAGGTCAGCGCGTTGATTCAACGCGAAGGCGAAGCGTCTGTGTGGCGTCGCGTCGCGCAAAGCTGAGAGTCGAAATCCGCGTGCGCCCACAGGCGAACTTGACGCGCACTGCGGTCGCCGGGCGCGTGGATGCGTGGATGCGTGAGCGCGCCGGGTACATTTGCGGAGTGAACTTGATGAGCGAGAAGACGAAAAATGAACCTCTGTGGCAGGCGCGCGACCAGCCGTCGAGACTGTCAGAGCTGATGAGCCACGACGGCAAATTGAAAATCTTGCCGCTGCGGAGGGACGTGCGCCTGCTCGGTCGTCTACTGGGCGAGACGCTGAAGGAGCAGGGCGGAGTCGGGTTATACGAGTCGGTCGAGGAGTTGCGCAAACTGTCGATCCGGCAGAGGGATTGGCTCTCGCCCGAAGAGTCACTGGCTGAAGCGGCGGTTGATGCGGCGGCTGATGAGGAAGAGCAGGCGCCCGCCGTCGTTGACGAGCACGAGTTGACCGAGCGCGCCGGAATGGTCATCAGCCGGATGACGACCGGCGAGCTTTACAAGGTCGCGAAGGCGTTCGCCATCTACTTCGAGTTGACCAATCTGGCCGAGACGAACCATCGCAAACGGCGACGCGTGGCGGCGCAACTATCTGCGGAAACGCGCTCTCAGCCCGGCACGTTTCGCGGCACGCTCGCGCGCATGAAAGATGCGGGCATCGGTCGCGAGGCCGCGCTGCAATGGCTCAGACGGGTCATGATCGTCCCGGTCTTTACCGCGCACCCGACCGAAGTCGCGCGTCGCACGGTGCTTTTCAAACGGCGTCGTATCGCACAGGAGTTGGAGCGACTCGACCGCTTGCCGTTGACCGTTGAACAGGCCGCGCGCGGCGAATTCGTGATGGCCGCCGAAATTACCGCGCTGTGGCAGACCGACGAAGTTCATCGACGCCAGCCGATCGTGCCCGACGAAATCAAGATGGGTCTCGACTATTACGAGACGTGTCTGATCTCTTCGCTGCCGGAAGTTTACGAGCAAATCGCCGATGCCTTCCGACGCACGTACAACGCTCCGCTCGACGCGCGCGAGCTGCCCGACGCCATCAGTTTCGGCTCGTGGATCGGCGGCGACCGCGACGGCAATCCGAACGTCACGCCGGAGACGACGCGCGAGGCTTTACGCAGAGCGCGGCGTCTGATTCTCGACCACTACATCGGCGCGATGACCGGGTTGATGGATAGGCTTAGTTCATCAGTCTGCCAGTCCGACGCATCGGCAAAACTTCACGCGGGGTTGGCTCATTACGTCGAAAAGTTTCCCTCCGTCGCGCCGCAAAACGAGACCCGCTCGCCGCACGAGCTATACCGGCGCTATCTCGATTACGTGTTGCACCGCCTACGTCTGACACGCGATGAGCCGCCGCGCGCGGGCGCATACAAAGCTGCTGCCGTGTTCGCCGCCGATCTTCGACTCCTGCGCGACAGCCTAACGGAAAACAGAGGGGAACGTCCGGCCACGCTCTGGCTCGACCCGTTGCTGCGCCAAGTTGAGACGTTCGGGTTTCATCTCCACGCGCTCGACATTCGGCAGCACGCGCGCGTCCATGCCAGTGCCGTCGCGGAACTGGCGGCGGGAACACGTCTCGGCGCGGGCGAGGAACTCACCCTTCCGGAAGCTCCTTCCGAAAAGACGACCGGGGCGCTCGATACCTTTCGCATCATCGCGCAGCTCAAGCACGACTTTCCGCCGGAGTCTATTCGCTCCTACGTCATCAGCGGGGCGCAGAGCGTCGCAGACGTGCTGTCAATCGTTTGGCTGGCACGCTTGTGCGGAGTCGAAGTCAAAGCGGCGAGCGACGGACGCGACCCCGGACTGATGCCCGTGCCGCTCTTTGAATCAATCAGAGACCTGCGCAACGCTCCGGGCATCTGTCGCGCGCTCTGGACATCCGCCGACTATGCGCCGCTGCTCGAATCGTGGGGACGCGTGCAGGAAATCATGCTCGGCTATTCCGACTCGAACAAAGACGGCGGCATGTTCACCAGCACCTGGGAGATTTACAAGACGCATCGCGAACTTCATCGCGTCGCTGAAGAATGCAACGTCACGCTCCAACTTTTTCACGGGCGCGGTGGCACGGTCGGGCGCGGCGGCGGGCCGACACATCGTTCAATCGTCGCACAACCGGTCGGGGCGTTCACCGGAAAACTGAAGATTACCGAGCAGGGCGAAGTCCTCAACTGGAAATACTCAGACCCGGTGTTGGCCGAACGCAATCTTGAATTGATGATTGCCGCTGCGCTCGAAGCCTTGACGCGGGCGGCGGGTGCGCCGGGCGCAAACGACCTCGCGCGGTGGTCTGAGGCGATGGAAGAAATGTCGGGCGACGCCTTCGCTTTCTACCGCACCCACATCGCCGAAAATCCCGACATCCTGCCGTACCTCGAAGAAGCCACGCCCGTGCTCGAACTAGAGCACGCGCGGATCGGCTCGCGTCCGGCGCGGCGCGGCGAGGCGCGCGGCCTCGAAGACCTGCGCGCCATCCCGTGGGTCTTCGGCTGGATGCAGAGTCGCCACGTCTTGCCCGCGTGGTTCGGCGTCGGCCACGCGCTCGAAAATTTCATCCGTGCGGATGCTCGCCACGAACAATTACTGCAAGCGATGACGGACAAATTTCCGATCTTCGCAGACCTGATTCACAACGTCGAAATCGGGATGGCGAAGGCCGACTGGTCAATCGCGGAGATGTACGCCGGACTGGTCGAAGATGCCGCTCTCCGCGCGCGTTTCTTCGATCTACTCACCGACGAATTCGAGCGCACCCGCCGGATGATTCTGCTCATCACGCGCCAGACGCGATTGCTCGAAAACAATCAGGTGCTCGCGCGTTCGATCAAGCTCCGCAACCCATACGTCGATTCGTTGAGTGTGATTCAAGTTGAACTGCTCCGCCGCAAACGTGCCGGCGAGGAAGGCGACGAAATCAACTACACACTCGCCGCCACCATCAACGGCATCTCGGCGGGGCTACGCAATACCGGCTAGCTTTACACCGGTCAATTCTCACGCGGCGAGCTTTGATGTGGTGAGCAATGCGAAGGCAAACCGACTGCCTTATCAGACCCGCTGGCTGCTGTTCGATTGGTGCTGTCAAAAAAGATGAGACGAACTTCACGCGGATTGCGGCAAGTGCTGAATGTGTTTGCGCTGTTATCGGGGGCGACGGCGTTGCTTGCGACCGTGTGGATAGTTGTGCCCGCGCCCGCTTACGAAGTCTGGCTATTGTCGGTGGGGGCGAGCGAGTGGAGTTTGATTTTCGGGACGCTCGGCGTGGTCTGTATCGCGTCGAGCATGTTTGTTCGCGCGGGCGATGCTCATGGTCGCGCATGGCGTTGGTCTCTGGGGTTGGGTGTGCTGGCAGTCGCGCTCTCTCTTTATCCGCCCGCCAGCGCGCTCCGGGTGGCGCGTGAGGAGGGCGTGTCGCTTTCGCTGCGCGAGTACGTCGCGGGCATCCGAGACGAGATGCGTCCGGGCGGCTTTACGACGCATGCGTTTGCAACAGTCGATGGAAACGTGTTGCGGCTCGACGCATACTCGCCGACGGGCGACGTGAAGGCGAATGGGGCGGGAGTGATCGTGATTCACGGCGGCTCATGGAACGCGCGTGCGCGGAGTGATTTTCCGGAGTGGAACTACTGGCTCGCGCAGCATGGTTACACCGTCTTCGACATCGACTACCGCCTCGCGCCGCAACCGAACTGGCGCACCGCGACGGGCGATGTGAAGTGTGCCGTCGCGTGGGTCAAGCGACACGCCCGGGAGTTCGGCATCGGAACCGACAGGCTCGCCTTGCTCGGACGCTCGGCGGGCGGACACCTTGCGCTGCTCGCCGCCTACACCCCCGACGACACGCGACTTCCTTCAAGCTGTATGGATGATGAAGCGTCAGACGGGCTGGATGAGTCGGCGATGTCCGGCGGCGAGTCGAGCGAAAATGTACGCGCGGTCGTGGCGTTTTATGCGCCGACCGATTTGCTGTGGGCTTACGACAATCCGGCCAACCCGCGCGTCATCGACGGTCCGCTGACGCTGCGTCGCTTCGTCGGCGGCGACCCGCATGCGTCCGATGAAATCGCCGCGCGCTTTCGTCTCGTCTCGCCCGTTTCGCACGTCAACGCGCGAACAACGCCGCCAACGCTGCTCATCCATGGCGGGCACGATCAACTCGTGCGAAGCGAGAATATGGAACTGCTCGGAGGGAAGTTGAAAAAGGCGGGGACTCCGCACCGGGAACTGTTCATTCCCTACGCGCAACACGGCTTCGACTACAACTTCAGAGGGTGGGGCGCACAGATCGTCCGTCCGCTGCTGCTTGATTTCCTGCGCGAAAGCACGCAGCCGCGTTGAAGTGCGCGACTGCTCGATGTTGTCCTCCAACGACGGCGCTCAGCGCGAAAGAGCGCGCCACGCGAGGCACAGCCAACCCGCGAGAAACGCCAGCCCGCCGAGCGGGGTAATCGCGCCGAGCCAGCGCACACCGGTCAGGCTCATCAGATAGAGGCTGCCGGAAAACAACACCGTCCCGACCACGAACAGCCACCCGCTCGCAACGGTCAGCGTTCCCGGCCAACGACTCAACGCCCACGCCACCACGAACAATCCGAGCGCGTGATAGACCTGATAACGCACGCCGACCTCGAAGGCGTTGAGCATCTCGACGCTCAGACGACTCTTCAACCCGTGCGCGCCGAACGCCCCTGCCGCGACCCCGACGAAAGCCGACATCGCACCCACCGCGAAAAAAATTCGTTCCATGATTGCAGTATAACCCTCCGTTGAGATGAGCGACACCCGTGCGCTCAAGTGTAGAACAGGATCGGCGTCACGGATAACTCCGCACACGCCGCACGGCGCGCCGACCAATGCGTCACGGTTTATTTCAGGCTCCAGAAAACCTCGCCGGCGGGCGCGCGTCGTTTTTCGACGGCCAACGCGACAAAGCCCATCGTGTACCGCGCGTTGATTTCGAGCAACGGATGAAAACCGCGCGTGTGCTCAAGCGCGTCAATACCGACCGGTCCGTAGTAACCTTCTTTGTAGAGCCGCGCGCCGACCTTTGCAGCGATATGTTCGAGCGCAGTTAGCCTCGTCAGGGTGGGGCGACGGCCCAGCAGATAGCCTCTCCCCGTGCCCGCGCCGTTGGTCTGCAAGTCGCTGATGCCGCGCATATCGCAACTCCCGCGCGCCGAAATTTCCAACGTGATGCCGTATTCGCGTATCACCTCAAGCCAGGGCTGGAAGATGAGCGGTTCGCCCCGCGCCAGATGCCGCTCGCACCATTTGGCCTGCGGCGCGTCCAGCACCGGGCCGCGACCGAGCACGCGTTCGCGTGCCGCGAATCCATGCGGACTTTTGACGACCCATTTGTCATCCGCCGCACGGCAGACACGCGCCACCGTCTCGCGCAACCCGGCGAGGCTCGAAACAGCCGATGCGCCCGGCATCGCCCAACCCAACTCGACTTCGAGCGCGTGACTCCACAATTTAGAGTTGACGCGCGCCACCGTCTCGAACGAAGGATGCGACCGGATGGTCGCCCCCGACTGCTCGCCCGCCGCCGCCGCGCTCCGGGTCCATCCCCACGGCGTGAAGACGTGCGATGCGAGGCTTTTCGTCTGCTCCGGCGAGAACAATTTTACTCCGCGCCGTCGCGCCTCGCGGCGGACATCTTCGGGCCACGGTTCGGGCAACCAGAGCGCGTCACCAGGGTGCGCCAGCCACAACAAGTGCGGCGCGAGCCGACGGTTGAGCGCGTCGAATTTTTGCGGGCGACGGTACACGCCGAACCCGTGCGAAAGTTCGGTTTCGAAATCGGCGTTCATGTGCCAGAGTCTTAGATTCATGCTGTGAGCGGGCGTCGCGTTAGCGGCTCGCAATTTTACAACACCGACAAGATGCCACGCCCGTTTTTTGGTACTATCGCACGCCCAAGCAACTCATTTGGCACGGCGACATCAAGACCGGCGTGCGCGTAACAACCATCAACCTGCCCCGGTCTCCCCGGCCACGGCAACAACACTATCGAATCGTGAGGAAATTTAAGATGATCAACCGAAAGCAATCTTCCGGCGCTGCGCTGGCGCTGCTGTTTCTGGTCGCGTGCGGAACGCAGGTGGCGGCGCAAAATCAGGCTCTGCGATTCCCGCGTGCGAGCCAGAAGGCAACCGTGATGCAGACCCTCGGCATCACCGACATCTCGATCACCTATAGCCGCCCCGCCGTCAAGGGTCGAAAAATATGGGGCGATGCTCCGGCGGGAGCGACCGGCACAGCGACGCTCGACGATGGGCGAGTGCGTCCGAAGGATGCGGTCATCGTGCCCTACGGCCACCTCTGGCGGACGGGCGCGAACGAGGCGACGTTGTTCGAGGTCAGCGACAACGTGACCATCAACGGGCAACCGCTCGCGGCGGGTCGTTACAGCCTCCACACCATCCCCGGCAGAGACGAGTGGACGATCATCTTCAACAAGGATGATGGTCAATGGGGGAGCTTCGCCTACGACGAGAAGAAGGACGTGCTCCGCATCAAAGCCAAGCCGCTGATGTCCGCCGACAATCAAGAGTTGCTGGCGTTCGCCATCGACCCGCAGACCGACAACGCGGCGCGCGTCAATATCCGTTGGGAGAAATTGACCGTGCCTTTTACCGTCGAAGTACCCAACATGAACGCGCTGGTTATTGAAAAGGCGCGTGCCGCCATCGCCGCCGCCAAGCCCGACGACTGGCAGGTGCGCGCACAGGCCGCCGGCTTCGCCTTTCAAAACAAAGTCAACATGGAAGAGGCGATGCAGTGGCTCGACCAGTCCATCAAAATCAAAGAGACCTTCAACAACGTCGGACTCATGGCGCGCGTCCTCGCCGAACACGGCAAGAACGCCGAAGCCGTCGCCGCCGGTGAGAAGGCCGTCCAACTCGGCAAGGCCGCTAACGCCAACCCGCAGGCCATCGCCAATATGGAGAAGATGGTCGCCGAGTGGAAGATGAAGAAGTAGACGGGGCGGAAAGTAGAATGCAGAAAAGCGTTGAGCGGTCGGCGGTCAAACCCGGAGCGAGTTGTTTGGCTGTTGACTGCTCAACGCTTTTTGTTTAGCAACTGCTGGATAACCAACGCCGCGACCACAACAACGAGCGCGCCGATGACGTTGAACCAGAGATAGGCGATTTTGGTGAAAAAGAAACAGTAGAGGACGGCGACTTCGCCGACCGCCGCGCCGATGAAGGCCGCCGTGCCGCCGACGCGCCGGAAGTAAAAGGCGAGCAGGAAGATGCCGAGAATCGTGCCGTAGAACATCGAGCCGAGCCGGTTGACGGCTTCGACCAGCGAGCCGAGTTGCCCGGCGTATTGCGCGAAGCCGATGGCGAAGATGCCCCAGAACACCGTCGCCAGTTTCGACGAGACGAAATAATAGTTATCCCCCGCCCCGGGTTTTACGAGTCGTTTCTGGATGTCGACAATCGTAGTCGAGGCGAGCGCGTTCAAGGCCGACGAGGTTGACGACATCGACGCAAAGAACACCGCCGCGAAAACCAGTCCGACCACTCCGGCGGGCAGGTAATGAATCACGAAATTGAGAAAGACGTAGTTGGTGTCCTTCGGGTCGGGGTTTGACTCTTTGAGTATCTCGACCGCGCCCGCACGCACCGCCGCTTCGCGCTCCGCCGCCGCCAGCAAACCGGTCTCCGCGCTCGTCAACGCGCCTTCATCGCCGCTGCGGAGAGCTTCGACGACTTGTCGCGCCGCTCTCTGCTTCACGTCGAAGGCCGCGCCGTATTCCGCTTCGAGCGCGCGAAACTGCTCGCCCTGTCGCCCCACGCGCGCCTTCTCGACCTCAACCGTATTGAAGAAAATCGGCGGCAGCGTGAACTGGTAAAAGGCGAAGACCATCGCGCCGATAAACAGGATGAAGAACTGCATCGGGACTTTGACGAGACCGTTGAAGAGCAACCCCAGACGGCTCTGTGTGACCGAATCGCCGGTCAGATAACGCTGCACCTGCGATTGGTCGGTCCCGAAATACGAGAGCGCGAGGAAACCGCCGCCGATGAGTCCCGACCAGAAGTTGTACTGGTTCGTGATGTCGAATGAAAAATCAATCGCGTTGAGGCGTCCGAGCCGTCCGGCGACGTGCGCGGCTTCGGTGAACGAGATGTCGGACGGCAAGAGCGAAACGATGGTCAGGAAGGCAATCAACATCCCGCCCATGATGATGAGGAACTGCTGGAAGTTGGTGTTCTCGACGGCACGCGCCCCGCCCCGCGCGGTGTAGAGCGTGACCGTTCCGCCGATCAGCAAGATGATAATGCGGATGTCCCAACCCATGATGACGGACAGAATCACCGACGGCGCGTAGATGCTGACGCCCGTCGAAAGTCCGCGCTGGATGAGGAACAACACGGCGGCGAGCGTCCGCGTCTTGAGGTCGAAACGTCCTTCGAGGTATTCGTAGGCCGTGTAAACTTTCAGACGCCGATAGATGGGAACCGCCGTAATCGACAGCACGACCATCGCGACGGGCAGTCCGAGATAAAACTGCACGAAGCGCATCCCGTCGGTGTAGGCTTGGCCGGGCGTCGAGAGAAAAGTGATGGCGCTCGCCTGCGTCGCCATGATCGAAAGCGCGACGTGATGCCACCGCATCTGTCTGTCGGCGACGAGAAAATCGTCGAGGTCACGCGTCCGCCTGCCCTTCCACAGCCCGTAGAGCACGATTCCGGCGAGCGAAGCGCACAGCACCAGCCAGTCGAGTGGTCTCATGAAAACGCTCGCGTGAAGAGATGGAAGAAAACTATCAAAACGACGAGATTGACGAGCACGATGAGATAGAGCGTCGTCCAGCTTCGACCGAACGGAGGCCGTTCGTCGTTCGCGTCCGGTTCGGGCAGCTGCGACTGCGCGCGGTGCTGCTTCATGCTAACCCCGCCCTCCCGAAACAAGATTGACGAACAGGCGATACGCGCCGGGGACTCCGGCGGGGAGTTGACGAAACCACGCGTAAGAGGTGTAGACGTAGGTGCCGCGCCCGTGTCGCGCGACGAGCGTGCCGCCGCGTTTTGCCATCTCGCCGGGGTCGTGGCTCTCGAACAGGGTTTGATATTTCGGGTGCCATTCGTTGGGAAAATTCAAGCCGCGCTCTTGTACCCAGCCCTCGAAATCGGCGGCGGTGATTTTGTTCGGGGCGTTGAGCAAAGCATCCTGCGGCGCGAGCAACTCGACGGGCGCGTCTTCGACCGTGACGCGCTCGGATGAGAGTTTGAGCGGGTACGGGCCGAGTCCAACGCCGTCGAGGGCGCGTTCGGGCGTGTTGTACTGCACGACGAGCGTGCCGCCCGCCGCGACGTATTCGAGCAGCCGCGTCTGCCGCGCGCGGAGTCGTGGCCGCGTGTTGTACGCGCGCACGCCCGTGATGATCGCGTCGTATTTGCTGAAATCAGCCCCGTCCAAATCTTCGTCCGAGAGCAACGCGACCTGATAGCCGACTTGCCGCAAAGCTTCGGGCACTTCGTCGCCCGCGCCCATCACGTAACCGACTCGCGTGCCGCGCTTCTGTAAATCGAGACGGACGAGTTTTGCCTCCGCCGATGGAAAGAGCGTCTGGCGTGGGATGTGTTCATAGTCGATTTCGAGTGTGCCGCGCGCGTACTGCTTGCCGCCGCTTTCAAACTGCGCGGCGAGCGTCGCCGTCGAAGGCGCGAGCGGAGGCGTAATGCTGAACCACACGCTCGAATCTTCTCCTTTCGCCTTCAAGGTGACCGGGGCGGACGCGGGCGCGGCGCTCCAACCTTCGGGCAATTGCAGACGCAGCGTCCCGGTGGTGGTGGTGGTGGTGGTGGCGCCCGCGACGTTGCTCCGCAAGTTGATGCGCACGCGTTTCGGCTGACGGTCGGGAAAGATGACGGTTCGTTGGTCAATGTCGACCGCCACGCGCGGAACGATTTCGACCGGGCGATACTGCTCGCCCCTCACTCTGTCAGTCCAACGGTAAAGCGCGGGAATTTCAAAGACGAGCCGCTCGCCGCTCGCGCCCGCCGCGAATGTGAACGCCACCGACATCGACGCCGCGTTCTCCGGCGTGCCGACGAGCTGCTGCCCGTTGACGCTGAACAATCCCCGGCCCGGTTTGTCGCGCAACCAGTAGGGCTGGCTCGGCGCGGTCGTCTCCGGCACGCGGATGATGACATCGGTCGTCAACGGCAGATTGTTCTTGAGTTCAGCGTTGACCGTGCGTGTCGTGTTATCGAATGGCAGGCCGATGCTCTCCAACCGCAACGGGAAACTCGAACGGTTGACAACCGTCGCCGCGACGCGCAACTCGCCGCCCGGCGTCGCCGACGACTCTGCGGCGACGGCTTCCAACCACAGCCCCGCGCTCGCGCGAATCACTCCGAGCAATTCCTGACGTTTGACGCGGACGACCGGATGCGCGTCGAGCAACTTGCCCATTTCGACGTACGCGCTGATGAGCAGAGGCAAAACCGTCTGCGTGTCGGAATGCGTCAAACGCTGCACGGCATCGTCCAGAAATTGTCCGACGACCTGTCCGCCCGGCACACGCTGCCAGCCAAGCGGCACGCCATCGAGGATGTCGTCGGTGGGAGCATCGCCCGCGATGTGCGCGAAGTAGATCGGAGCCGCGCCGCGTCGTTCGGCGGAACCGAAGCCCTGACTTTTATGCTGGCTGCGACTCGCGGCGGCAATCTCGGTGTACGACTTGCCGAGCAGCGAGTTGTACGCGCCGCCATCGACGCTCACGAGATTCGGGATGTCCGACGGCTGCGTGCCCTGTCTGCTAAAGACGTTCCACAACAGACGCTTCGGCTTCCACACCGCGACCTCGCGCAACTGTTCTGGAAAACGCGAGGGGTCGCCCGCCGCGTCGAAAGCTTCGCGCGCGAGAATCGCCGACGCGGTGTGCTGTCCGTGCCCGCCCTCGCCCGTCGTCGGAAAGCGCGTGATGATGACATCGGGGCGAAATCGTCTGATGACCCACACGACATCCGCCAGCGTCTCGTCGCGCCCCCAGACGCGCAACGTCTCTTCGGGCGACTTGGTGTAGCCGAAATCAATCGCGCGCGTGAAGTATTGCTCCGCGCCGTCGATGCGCCGCGCCGCCAGCAGTTCCTGCGTCCGCACGAGTCCGAGCAGTTCGCCCTTTTCCGTACCGATTAAATTCTGCCCGCCGTCGCCGCGCGTCAGCGAGAGATAGGCGGCGCGTACGCCGCGTTCGCTCGCGAGATACGACAGCAGCGTCGTGTTCTCATCGTCGGGGTGCGCGGCGATGTAGAGCACGCTGGCCGTCACCCTCAGTTTACGCAAAGCGAGTTCGGTTTCCGCCGCATTCATCACGGCGGGCGGCTGTGCTTCGATTTTGTGCGGGAGCAGTAAGACCGCAAATAGGATGAACAACAACGACGCGCAAGGCTTTGATATTTTCATGTTCGACAGGTTGCAGGGCTTCGACAAATATTGTGCTTTGCAATTGGGTGAATCCTGGGAGCGCCAGCGTCTCGGCTGGCCTGCGTGATCAAGCACGCTCAAAGCGAGCCGGAGGCTCGCGCTCTCAGGGGGCGACTCTCTTTTAGGTGCTACATGCTATTGCAACTCGCTATAGGGGCATTTAACTTTCGTGCACCAATCCTCTTAAATATCTACGGAGAGGTCAACCGCCGATTTGTAAATAGTTTGTAACATGTGCAGTGACACCACGCCCGTTCTGGATGCGTTTCATTCTGCTCATGGATCGAAGCGGCGCGCTTTTGAGAGTGAACAAGGGAGGGTCAATCGTCGGCGGAGGGTTTCGTGCGCAGACGCTTGGTGTCGGCGCGTCGCGACTTGGCTTCGAGCGTGCGATTTTTTGCGGAGCGCGGAACCCGCGTCGGGACACGCGGCGCGGGTCGGTGGTTAAGCCGCTCGACCTTCTCGCGCAGTTTGCGCAGGCACTCCATCTTGTTCTGATGCTGGCTGCGCGATTGACGCGAAGTGACGGTGACGCCCGACCTCAAATGCCGGAGACGCACCGCCGTCTCCGTCTTGTTGACGTGCTGCCCGCCGGGGCCGCTCGCGCGAAAAGTTTCGACCTCGCATTCGCGCAGCAAGTCCTCGTCGGCGTCGGGCAGAATGATTCGCAGGGTTGGCCGTCCCTATTCTTTTATCCCGGCATCGAGCGATTTCAAAGCCTTTTCGAGCATCGCGCGATGTGCGGGGTTGGAGGCGCGGCTGAGTTGATCCGTGATCCGCGACTTCGAGAGCCGCAGCGATTCGAGTCGGGCATCGCGCGCGCGTGATTCCGGTGAAGAGTTGTTCGCGCGGATGCGTGACTCTTCCGCCGCCTGTTGTTGTCGCTCCGAGGCGTCTTCCAACTGTCCTGCGAGCGCGTCGCCGTCCCATCCTCCAGCCATCGCTTTGTCCTCCAAGACGATTTCAGTCGCCGATTGTTGATTTACGATCAGTCGGTTCATTCTACCACCGCGCGCACATTCAGACGATGTTGTTGTGCGACACCGACTCTCGGCTATAATCCGACGCCTCGAATCGTCACCACTGCAAAACTCAACCATTGAAGGAGCACCGAAAAAATGGCTCATGCGTCAGCCGACGCCGCCCCGCCAGTCGACCCCGCCAACAAGAGCGCATTCGCGCGGACTTCCGGCGACTACAAAATCTGGCAGGTCATCGGAGCTTCCGCCGTCGGCACGATGATCGAGTGGTACGACTTCTACATTTTCGGCAGTCTCGCGGCGGTCATCGCCCCGCTGTTTTATCCGAAGGGCAACAACACATTCGCCTTAATCGCGTATCTCTCGACCTTCGCCGTCGGCTTCGTCGTGCGGCCTTTCGGCGCGCTCTTCTTCGGACGCATCGGCGACCTCGTCGGTCGCAAATATGCCTTTCTCGTGACGCTCTTGATGATGGGCGGGGCGACCGCGTTAATCGGCTTTCTCCCGACCTACGAAACCATCGGCGTGGCCGCGCCCATCATCCTGCTGCTGATCCGCGTGCTGCAAGGTTTGGCGCTCGGCGGCGAATACGGCGGCGCGGCGGTTTACGTCGCCGAACACGTGCCGGATCATCGTCGGGGCTTTTACACCAGTTTTATCCAGATCACGGCGACGCTCGGACTGTTCGTTTCGCTCGCCGTAATCCTTATCGTGCAGAACACGATGAGCCGCGAGGCGTTCAGCGCGTGGGGCTGGCGGCTGCCCTTTTTGATCTCTATTTTTCTCGTCGGCATCTCGCTGTACATCCGACTGAGGATGAACGAGTCGCCGATTTTTCAGCACATCAAAAGCACGGGCATGACCTCGGCGCAGCCGCTCAAAGAGGCTTTCACGAAATGGCCGAACCTCAAACGCGTCATCGTATCGCTGTTCGGCGCGACCGCCGGGCAGGGCGTCGTCTGGTACACGGGACAGTTCTACGCGCTCTTTTACATGCAGACGATTCTCAAGGTGAACACCACCTCCGCGACATATATCATCGCCGTCGCACTATTGTTGGGGATGCCCTTCTTCGTCTTCTTCGGCGCGCTCTCCGACCGTCTCGGACGCAAGTGGATTATCATGCTCGGCTGTCTGTTCGCCGCCATCTCGTACATCCCGATTTACAGGGCGATGGAGGCCGCCGCCGGGTCGAACGTCGTCACCGCATCATCCCGGCGTGACGAAGCGACGGGCGCCATCAGTCTCGTCCCGATGACCGTGCGCGACGGCGTGCTCGAACCCGCCCGCGAAGTTTTGCCTTACACAGACATCAGTAGTCTGCTCGGCAACCCTATTGCGTGGAAACTAATTTTGCTCGTCTTGATTCAGGTCGTCTGGGTGACGATGGTTTACGGCCCCATCGCCGCCTATCTCGTCGAAGCATTCCCGGCAAAAATCAGATACACATCGCTGTCGCTTCCCTATCACATCGGCAACGGCGTCTTCGGCGGACTGCTGCCGCTCATCGGCCTCACGATTGTGGCGCGCACGGGCAACATCTACGCCGGTTTGTACTACCCCATCATCGTCGCCGCGATAACTTTCATCATCGGCTCGCTGCTGCTCCGAGAAACCAGACACGTTTTGATTTGGGACGAGCTAGAGAGGGAGAAGCCGACGCCGCCCGGTAGCAGCGTAGAGAAATCGACGACGTGAAGCCCATCTATAGCGGTTTGCAATTGGGTGAGTGCCGGGAGCGCCAGCGTCCCGCTGGCAAGCGTGCTCGGAGCACGTTCAATGGTTCGCGTTCTCCGAACGCTCAATGCGAGCGGGACGCTCGCGCTCCCAGGCGATGCCGCTCTTCTATGTGCTATATGCAATTGCAACTTGCTATAACTTCCCGGTGTGACGCGGTGCGCGTCGACAAAAAAAGAAGGGAGCGCGAAGACCGGCGGCCTTTGCGCTCCCTTCGTGGGATGTATCTGCGGGAAAGGGTTAGTAGCCCCTGTAACCGTCTTCGTAGCCGGTCGCAAAACCCTCGCGGAAATAGCGTCGATAAAGTTCACGGTCGCCGTAGCGCGAATTGTAATCTTTGCTCGCGCTACGGTACGAATCTTCGTCGCGATAGTCGAAGCGGTCGTTGCGGTCGCGGTCTTTGCGCCCTTCCTTGGAGCCTTCGTTGTAGCCCGCGTTCAGCGCCGTCTGGCGAAGCTGATAAGACCCACCGTAGTTACCGTAATTGTCGTTATTACCGTAGTTGTCGTTGTAACCGCCGTCTCTGCGCCGGTCATCACGTCGGTCGCGGCGTCTCTCACGACGGTCGCGTCGCCGCTCGTTACGATCTTGCCTCCGCTCGTATCGGTCATCGTTTCTATCGTTCGACTGTCCCCACGGCCACTGCTGTGCTGATGCGCCCACTGGCAACAACAATAAAAGGCCGAGCGCCAGCATCAGGGTGCGCGTCATCAAGCTTTGTGTTTTGCTTTTCATCTTTAATGTCTCCCTTAATTTCAACGGCTCAATTCGCAACCCTCTGTTGGAAGAGCACGAAACTCAGGGAGACTATAAACAAGCGCCGTGCCAAGCTATAGAAGCGCGCTGTTTGCCCTTTATTAAGTCATTTCACCGTCATTACGAGCATAAAATTATACGATTAGGTGTTACAGCCTACCGTATCGTGTGCGTACGCATGTGAATAAATCCTGACAGCCATCGTGAATGCTTCGTCAGTTCAGCAGACCAAACCAGCCGGATGCGTTGAATACTTCACCCAGACCGAACGACACAAGGTTGGCCGCTGTTATCGCAACGAAGTCGCGCCACAAGGGGGCGTGCGGCACAACCGTGCGGTCGTGGAAGGCAGCATAAAAGAGGACGCATTCGGCGAGCGGGGCGAAAGTTTCGGCGACGATGAGATAACTCACGCGCGCGGCGTCGCCGAAGAGGAGCGGGAGGACGAGCACGACAACCGGGTAGGTGCAGGCGGTCAACCAAAGTCCGGCGAATAGTCGGCGACTCGGGGGATGGCGGGTCGAAAGTCCGAACAGGAGGACGGGCGTCTCGATGGCGACGGTGACGAGGTAGCCGAGCGGAAGAAAGAACCAGAGGTCGTGGGGCGTCATCGTCTGTGCTTCAGAGCATTCGCAAGAGGAAAGGGACTTCGGCCAGCACGTGCAACATCGCGACGGTGAAATATACATCGCGCGTGGTCGGGTAGTCTGCCAGAAAACAGACCCAAAGAATGAGCATCAACGCCGCGCCCACAATCAACGCCGTCCGTAACAGGCGCGGCCAGCCGCGCGGGTGACGGACGAGCGGCACCGACGCGAAGCGCCACGGCGCGTCGCGCATTCCGATTAGCGGTATCGCCAACAACCACACGCCGTAATGCGCCGTCTCAAGAAAGACGTGCGTCGCGACGAGTAGATGGCTCGAAACGCCGGTCAGGATTGTCGCTCCCGCGTGCTGAGTGATGCGAAAGCCGAGCGCGTCGTCGTCGGGCAGCGGGGGGGCGCTTGCCAGTTGCCACCAGAGCAGCCCCACCAACAGCGGCAGCAGCAACAAACAGAAGTGATAGGCACGCCGCCAAGTGGGGCGCGTCCGGCGTAGGTGACGGTCGAGAAACCAGAGCGCGACGAGCGGATGCAGGTAGACGAGCGCGAGGCTCAACAACTCCGGCGCGAGCCAGTTGAACCCGATGAGCGCGAGCGCGAACGGCCACGCCCAAGACCAGTCGCGACGCATCGTCAAACGCCCTCGCAAAATGACGAGCGCGGCGATCCAGATAATCAAGAGGCTGTTCCAGACGCCGACCGCCATGAGCCACCCGTCGCGGCTCCAGTCGCCCACCCGCGCCGCGTACGGAAACGCCGCGAAGCCCGCTGTCAACAAGATGATGCCGGAGAACGCGAGCAGAAAGAAGTTCCGCGACTTGCCCCAACGTGCCGGCATCCGCGCGAGGAAGTAGCGAAACTCGAACCAGTTGTGCGGCCCCGCAAACAGAAACACGGTGACGATTGAGAAGCGTAGCGGCATCCAACCCGCGAGCACGCACGCCGCGATGAGCACGCCGAGCGACGCACACGCGAACCCCGACGCCGACCCGCGCGCGTCGCCCACAACCGCGCACGCCTCGAACCCGTCAAAATTAGCCGCTCTTTCCACTTCAGTTCACCCGCGTGCTATGGCTGCGGTGGCAGAATCAACTTGATGTTGTTGCCCTCGGCGACGACCTCGACTCTGACCATGCCGGAGAGAGCTTCGCCCGACACCGCACGCGGCAGCGTTCCGGGGTCGCCGTATCTCACGGGCGGGCGGATGTTGGCGTACACAATCACGCTCAGCAATCCTGTCGCCGCGAGCGTCAAGATAAGACCGACCGCCAGACGGTTCGCCGGACTTCGACGACTGCGTATCAGCCACAACCCCGCGAAGGCCACCGATAACGACATGAACAAGCCCGCCACTATCGTCTGAAACGGTCGCCGCGAACTGACCGCCGCCGTTTGATTCGGCGCGCCGTCCGTCAGCCCCGCCGCGTTCAGTTGCTTCAACATGCTCTGCGGGATTTGCAGACGCACTTCCGGAGTTTCGAGCTTCTTCCGCTCGATGACCATCTCGCGCAAAGGCAGACGATCAACTCGCGCTTTGGCCGGAGTCGTGTTTGTGTTTTTGTTTTCGGGTGGCAGCGCGATGTCCGCCGGGACGACGGGCGCGTGTGCGATGACGACCATCAAGACTGCCATACAGTAGAGCCATGCTTTCATGGGTTTCGTGCTCCTTCGTTTGAAGATGCGGTTAATGGGGCGGTGTCTGAAAATGCGAACTTCGTCGCGAAATGCCGGGCGAAAATTGCGAAGCGTTCAGTATGAATCCGCGTTCCGCATTCCGCAAATCAATCATCGTTGGCGAGGCGCCGCGCGTCAGCGTGATTTTCATCCCGGATGAGATCGACGCCCGACCGCGCAAAGATTCTCGCCGCCGCGCGTGCGCGCTCGTCCCGCTCATGGTCGAGCGACCATTGCGCGTGGCGCACCAGCAAAGCCAATTCGGTCGCTCTGCCGAGCGTCAAAGCCAGCCGTCGCGCGCCCGCTTCGAGGGCGTCG
>JBGTHJ010000329.1:0-2475 GCA_041746175.1 Pyrinomonadaceae bacterium | reverse complement strand
AGCGAGCGCACGCGGTCGCGGATGAGTTCGACGCGCGCGTGTCAATGCTCAACGCCGCGCGCTTCGACGGCTTCGATGTCGTCATCAACACGACGCCGCTCGGCACGCGCGGGACACTTCAGGATGCGACGCCCGCCGTCGCCGCTCAACTTCGCGGAGCGCGCTTCGCCTACGACCTCGTTTACAATCCATCCGAGACGCGCTTTATGCGCGAAGCCCGCGAAGCCGGTTGCCGGAGCGTCGGCGGGCTGGCGATGCTCGTCGCGCAGGCTGCCGCGCAGTTCAAACTCTGGACGGGCGAGGATGCCCCGGTCGAAGCGATGCGCGCGGCGGCGCAGCAGCGGATGACGGGCGAGTGAGTTCCGTTTTCACATTTCGACCCCGGGGAAAACTCACGATCTCGCATCCAACCTACGACATCCGGCATCTGATTTTTATGAGCGGACGCTACAGCAGACAGATTTTGTTCGACGGCATCGGCGCGGAAGGGCAGCGGCGGCTCGGCGCGGCGCGCGTCGTAGTGGTCGGTTGCGGGGCGTTGGGTTCGGCGCACGCGGAGATGCTGGCGCGTGCGGGCGTCGGGCGGCTGCACATCGTCGACCGCGATTTCGTCGAAGAGTCGAACCTGCAACGACAGCTGATGTTCACCGAGCAAGACGCGCACGAACGTCTCCCGAAAGCGGTCGCCGCGAAGCAGCGCATCGCACGCATCAACACGGATGTCGAAGTCGAAGCGGAAGTGGCGGACGTGAGCCACGCCAACGTCGAACGCTTGATTGAAGGCTGCGATGTCGTGCTCGACGGCACGGACAACTTCGCCACGCGCTATCTCATCAACGATGCGTGCGTGAAGCGCGGGGTCGTGTGGGTTTACGGCGCGGCGGTCGGCTCGTACGGCGTGACGATGACCGTCCGGCCACACTCGACGCCGTGTCTGCGGTGCGTCTTTCCGGAGCCTCCGGCGGCGGCGAGCGCGCCGACCTGCGACACGGCGGGCGTCATCATGCCCGTCATCGCGTCGGTCGCGGCGGTGCAGGTGACCGAGGCTCTCAAACTCATCACGGGTCGCGTCGAGAAGTTGCACGGTTCGCTGATGCAGTTCGACGTGTGGGAGAATGAGTGGCGCCGAATCGCGACGGGAACGCCCGCGCCCGACTGTCCGGCGTGCGCGCTCGGACGCTTCGAGATGCTCGAAGTCGGGGCGTCTGACTTGACGACCGTGCTCTGCGGGCGCGATGCCGTGCAAGTGTCGCCGCGACGCACGACGCAGGTCGATCTTCATGCGCTCGCGCATCGTCTCAAATCGGCGGGCGACGTGAAGGTCAATCCATACCTCTTGCGCCTGAGAGTCGGCGAATACGAGTTGACCGTCTTTGAAGACGCCCGCGCCATCATTCGCGGCACGGACGACACTACCACCGCGCGCACGCTCTACGCGCGCTACGTCGGAAACTAAGGCGGGCGGGTGAGAGGTAAAAAGGGGAGTCGTGGAACAGACAAGCAAACGCTGCGACGGCAGACCCGCGCTGTCTTATCTATCCGCTGCGCCTCTCAACCTTTTCCGAACCGGTTTGATTTGCCGCGCGAAATCGCCCATCATTGATCGTCGGTTAAACTGACTCGAAGCAGACCCTTTAATGACTAACAAGAAATCCTTAACCCGCGCCTCTCAAATCCTTTTTCTTCTCGTCGCGTTGATGTTGCCGGTCGTCCCCGTCGAAGCGGGCGGGCCGGTGGTGTGGCAGACGAATTCGCGTGCCGTGCTGTTGAACGGCGAGGCGCGCGGCGTCTCGGTCACGGACACGGGCGCGCTGATTCTCGCGCCGCGCTTCACGCAGGTGTTCGACACCGAACAGGCTTATATCTGGTCGAGCGCGGCGGACGCGGCGGGCACGGTCTATCTCGGCACAGGGCACGACGGGCGCATCTTTCGCGTCGGCAAGGACGGCAAAGGCGCGCTGCTCTATGACGCGCCGGAGTTGGATGTGACCGCGATGGTCATCGGGCGCGACGGCGCGCTCTACGCGGGCACGTCGCCCGACGGCAAAGTCTATCGCATCGGCGCGGACGGTCGCGCCGAAACCTATTTCGACCCGGCGGACAAATACATCTGGTCACTCGCCGTCTTGCCCGACGGCGCGCTCGTCGTCGGCACGGGCGACAACGGCAAAATCTACCGGGTCACGGCGGCGAATGCGAAGCCCGAAACCTCGCTGCTCATCGACATCGACGAGACGCACGTCATCTCGCTCGCGGTTGACAAAGAGGGGCGTCTGTACGCGGGGACGGACCCGGGCGGGCTGGTCTTGCGCGTCTCGCCAGAGGGCAAGGCGTTCGCGCTGTTCGACTCGCCGCTGCGCGAGATTCATTCGCTGGCGACCGCCGCCGACGGCTCGATCTACGCGCTCGCGCTGAGCGATGCGGCTTCGGTGTCGCGCGCCCCCACCGCTTCGGCGGCGCAGCCCATCGGCGGGG
>JBGTHJ010000328.1:0-2486 GCA_041746175.1 Pyrinomonadaceae bacterium | reverse complement strand
GCGCCCGCCGCGACGCCGACAAACAACAACTCGAATGTCAACGCTACGGCGACGCCAACCCCTAACGAAAACGCCAACACGAACGAGTCGCCGGAGCCGAACAACGACGAGGCTGAGCCGCCCCCCGCGCCCACGCCCCGGCAAACCTCAAGCCCGCGTCCGACTTTGCCGACAACCGATGCGACGCCGCCCACGGTAGTTATTCCGCCGCGCTCGACCCCGACGCCCGCACCCAAGCCGCCCGACCCGTCGCCACCGGACGTAAGCGCCGAAACTCCCCCGGTCAACTGATGGTCGTCAGAACCCGAAAGCGTGCGGCGTTGAAGCCCGCATCAACACGTCGATAAATTTAAGGAGAGTCAACATGAAACGGTTCAGGATAATCGTGGCAGCGTTGTTGGTGTGTCTTGGCGCGACGGGCGCGGCGGCGCGACAGGATTTCTCGGCGGTCGAACTGAAGCGTCTGAGGATAGCCTTCGCCGCGTTGCTGGTCTGCTTCGGCGCGGTCAGCGCATCGGCGCAGCGCGACTTCACCAAGGTCGAGATCAAAGCGACGCGCGTCGCCGGAAACGTCTATATGCTGGAGGGCGCGGGCGGCAACATCGGCGTCACGGTGGGCGCGGATGGCATCCTCATCGTTGACGATCAGTTCGCGCCACTGGCCGATAAAATCCGCGCCGCTCTCAAGTCGCTTGGCGACGGGAAGCTGAAGTTCGTCCTCAACACGCACTGGCACGGCGACCACACCGGGGGCAACGAGAAGTTCGGTTCCGAAGCGGCCATCATCGCGCAAACCAACGTCCGCAAACGTCTCGCCGCCGGGCAAAAAGTGCGCGGCGACGAGGTTCCCCCCGCGCCCAAAGAAGCCCTGCCCGTGATTACGTTCGATGCGTCGCTCGCCGTCCACTTCAACGGTGAGGAGATTCGCGTCGTCCACTTCCCGCACAGCCACACCGACGGCGACAGCGTCGTCTTCTTCACCGCCTCGAACGTCGTGCACATGGGCGACAACTTCTTCGCCGGACGCTTCCCCTTCGTCGATCTCGATAGCGGCGGCGATGTCGAAGGCATGGGAAGAAACGTCGGCGACATTATCACCATGCTGTCCGCCGACGTGAAAATCATCCCCGGTCACGGCCCGCTCTCGAACCTCGACGACTTGAAGGCGTATCATCGCATGTTGCTCGAAACGACCGATATCATCCGCAAGCGCATGACCGCCGGAAAGACTCTCGAACAGATCAAAGCCGAAGGCTTGCCCGACGCCTGGAAGACGTGGGGAACCGGATTTATCAACACCGGGACATGGATTGAGACCATCCACCGCAGCCTATCGGCCAGGAAAGCGACCGGCGGTAAACAAAAGTCGAAGCGACCCAATCAGTCCTGGAACGCGCACGGCCACCGCCACGCCGACGGCGAGGGACATCAACGATAGGCGACCCGTCAGACGCGACCCACGAATCGCAACCGGCGAAATCGGGGCGTTGGGGTTTCGCGCGGAGCAAAAACGGGGAAGGCGCAGAGAAGATTCCGTTCTGCGCCTTCCCCGTTTTCTTCTTCGCATCGTGGTGTACCGGGTATTCGCCCGGCTCTATTTTCGACGCGAAATCGTTTCGCGGACAATGGCGAGCAGCCTGACTTCGTCGTCAAACTCCAACGCGATTTCGACGACGTAACACGGCAGCGCGAAATGCAACCCACCGAGTTTGACGGCATCCTTCGCGGTCGTGAGCAATGCACGCGCGCCGCGCTCTCGGGCTTCGCGGGCGAGGTCTTCGACATCGTGTTGCGTGTAGCGATGATGGTCTGTGAAGGCGCGCGTATGATTCAGGTCGTAACCGTCGCGACGCAGATGCTCGAAGAATGCCTGGGGGTTGCCGAGCGCGCAGAAAGCGCCGACGGGCTGCTGAAAACGCGGAAGGGAAGTTGGATGATGGCTGCTGAGAGCATCGGTGTTCGGCAGCATTGACGGGTCAAGCGGGCGCACGTCGATTGTGCGTGTGGTCGTAGTAAGAACGGCGGCACGTTTACCGTTCAAGCGTTCGGCTTCGGCGCGCAGGGCGGCGAGGTCGGTGGCGAGTTCGGCGCGTGTGATGACGATTAGGTCGGCGCGCGAAAGGTGCTTCAGCGGTTCGCGCAGACGCCCGCGTGGGAGCAATTGACCGCCGCCCCACGGATTCGCGGCGTCAACCGTCACGATGTCGAGGTCGCGCGCGATGCGCAGATGCTGAAACCCATCGTCGAGGATGAACGCATCGCTCGATAGATTCTCCTGCGCCCATCGCCCCGCCGCGACGCGGTCTCCGTCGCTCACGACCGACGCTGCGCCGAGAAGCTTTTCCGCCAGCAGACGCGGTTCGTCGCCGCCCTCATGCGCGTCGGCAAACACCGTCACGCCGTCCGAGACGACGACGCGCGCGCGCGCGTTCGCGCGACCGTAGCCGCGCGTCAGGATGCACACGCGAAACCCTTCGCGCGCGACC
>JBGTHJ010000327.1:0-22841 GCA_041746175.1 Pyrinomonadaceae bacterium | reverse complement strand
CCGCGCACGTCGAAAATTTTCGACGTGCGCGGGGCGGCTCTGTTCAAGGAGGAAGTCTGGAGAATGAATAGGCGATAGGTATATAGCGGTTTGCAATTGGGTGAGTGCCGGGAGCGCCAGCGTCCCGCTGGCCAGCGTGCTCGGAGCACGTTCAATGGTTCGCGTTCTCCGAACGCTCAATGCGAGCGGGACGCTCGCGCTCCCGGGCGATGCCGCTCTTTCATGTGCTATATGCAATTGCAACTTGCTATAGATGCCGGAAGACGATGGATTGGTCTTTGGTCGATATTCCACCTTTATACCCCGGATGTCCTCCGTCTCATCTCTCTAAGTTGTTGGGCGTAGAGATGTTTCCCCTTGCTAGAGGTCGGCGGTTTCTGTTACTTTAACTTACCGGCACGAATTGCAACCTGTGATAATTTCGGCCTCGAAGTTGCACGGGGCGACAACTCCCCCCAGCGGTAGAGCGAAAGGTGATGACCGTATGACAAAAGCGGAGTTGGTTGAAGATGTCGCGCGGGCGGCGGAATTGACCAAAAAAGACGCCGAGCGACTCGTCGAAATTGTTTTCGAGAGCATCATTGAAACCCTCAATCACGGCGAGAAAATCGAACTCCGTGGCTTCGGGAGTTTTCGCGTGCGTGAGCGCGGCGCACGGCGCGGGCGGAATCCGAAAACCGGCGACCCCGTCGACATCCCCGCCAAGCGTGTCCCGTATTTCAAGCCCGGCAAGGAACTCAAGGAACTCATCAACGAAGGGGAAAACGCCGGACGACCTGAGGGCGAGGGTTCCGCCGTATCGAACGCGCCCGTCTCTGAGCGCGAAATTCCGGAGTTCGCGGCGGAGCAAAAGCCCGACTCGAATGACGACGAGAGCGCCGCCGGTGGCAGCTACACGCCGCCCTGGCCCTTCAATCAGTAGTTTTTGGCCTGACAAGGTGTCGGTGATCGACCGTGGATAATTTGTGGACGCCGTGGCGGTATCAGTACATCAAAGGCGCGACCGGAGAGAAGTCAGGCGACGCTTCCGTCGCCTGCATTTTTTGTACCCTGCGCGACCGCTCAGACGACGAACAAACCTTCATCCTTCATCGTGCACAACATAATTACGTCGTCCTCAACGTCTATCCTTACATCAGCGGCCATCTTCTGATTGTCCCATACGAGCACACGCCCGACCTCGACGCCGCGTCGCGTGAGACGACCGCAGAGTTGATGGAACTCGCGCGTTGCAGCCAGAGTATCCTGCGCGAAGCCTACCACCCGCACGGGTTCAATCTCGGCATGAATCTGGGGCGCGCGGCGGGCGCGGGCGTCGCCGAGCACATCCACCTGCACGTCATGCCCCGCTGGATGGGAGATGCCAACTTCATGTCCACCGTCAGCGAAACCCGCATCATCCCCGAAGACCTCCGCACCACCTACGCCAAACTGCGCGGTAAATTTTAAGGGCCTTCACAGGTAGCGGGCGATAGGTAACAGGAAAAGACTTCGCGCTTCTCTTATCGCCCGTCACCCGGCATCTGTCACAGCCCTTTACGACTCGCGCGTAACGGCCTCGTCTTCGACTTCGCCGCCCTTGCTGATAGGTATTTCCGACGGCTTGTGGTAGCTGATGCCGCGCTCTTCGGTGTCGAGTTGGGGTTCGGGGAGCGGGGCGAGCGATGGACTGAGCGAGGGCGGATTGAAGCCGGGATAGTCGATGCGCGCGTGATAGATAGCGGTCAGAGAGGTGATGATCGACTCGCGTATCTTGGTCAGTTCGCGGAGCGAAAGATCGCACTCGTCGAGTTGGCCGTCGCTGACGATGGCGTCGAAAATTTTGGTGACGATGGTGCGGATGCTTTCGGGGTCGGGACGCGCCAGCGAGCGCGCCGCCGCCTCGCACGAATCGGCGAGCATCATAATCGCGGTCTCTTTGTACTGCGGTTTCGGGCCGGGGTAACGGAACTCTTGCTCGTCGATCACCTCGCCCTCGGCAGCCTGCGCCTGCGCCTTGCGGAGGAAGAAATGAAGCGTGCGCGTGCCATGATGCTGCGGGATGAAATCCGAAATAAGCTTGTGCAGCCCGATCTCCTTCGCCAGCCGTAAGCCGTAGGTAACGTGGCTGATGATGATGCGTGCGCTCTGCGTCGGGCGGAGGCGGTCGTGCGGGTTATCGCCCGCCTGGTTCTCGACGAACATGTCGGGCGCGGCAAGTTTGCCGATGTCGTGATAGAGCGCGCCGATGCGTGCCAGGAGCGGGTTGGCGTCGATGGCGCGACAGGCTTCTTCGGCCAACTGGCTGACGGCGTGCGAATGCTGGTTTGTGCCGGGGGCGCGCAGCGCGAGTTGACCGAGCACGGGGAGGTCGGCGTTCGAGAGTTCGAGCAGCTTAACGTCCGTGATGATGCCGAACAGCGACTCGTTGACCGGCAGCCCGCCCGCCGTGAAAATCGTCGTCAGCAAACCTCCGGCGATGCCGCACGCCGCCGCCAGCGCGATCGAGTTGAGCGTCAGCGGCTGCTGAGTGGCGAGCAGCACGGCGAGCGCCATCGCCATGTTAATCGCCCCGACGAAGACGCCCGCGAGCGTCACCGACTGGCGTTCGCGGTAACGACCGATGCCGTAAATCGCCGCCGACGACGAGACCATCGCATAGCACGCCATGAGCATCCCGTTCGGCGCGAGCAGTCCGGCGAAAAGCGCGGTCAGCACTCCCGTCATCAACGCCAGTTGCGAATCGACGAGCAACGCCAGCAGGAGCGCCGCCGCCGCGAAGGGAATCGCAAAACTCCAGAGCATCGGATCGTTCATCGGCGGGACGAGCGATTGCGCCGCGATGCTGTCGGCGACGATGAAGCCGATGCGCAACAACGTCAATTCGACGAGCAGCGCGGTGCCGATGAGCGTAAATGAACGGCTCTTGGAGATGGGGAGCGTCGTGATTGTGCTGCGGTAATCGATGTAGCGCCACGCCGCGCCATAGAGCGCGGCGACGATAAAGAAGAGGCCGATAAAATGGTTGGGGCGTCGTTGCGTCTGGCTATAGGCGCGGATGGCGGCAAACTGCGCGAGCATCTGCGGCGTCACCGTGTCGCCTTCGCGTGCGACGATCTGGTTGCGTTTGAGCGCGATGATGGCGGGCGCGACCGCTCCGGCAGCCGCGCGGCGCGCCGCTTCGGTGGCCGTCCGATCAAACGTCATGGTCGGGACGATGGCCGGTTCCACGACCCCGGACACCGCCTCGCGCTCGTCCGCTGTCCAGCCGACGAGTTGACCGAGGAGACGCGCGCGCAAACTGCTTCGCGCCGCCGCCAGCGATACCAGACGGCTCTGCATCGTGTTGATGCTCGAACGCATCCCGTTGCGCGCGTCGACGAGTTGAATTTCAGGCTTGAGTTGCCGCACTTCGTTTTCGTCGTAGACGTAGTTGTCGCCCGATTCGCGAATCAGGCGGGTGAGCCGTTCGAGCGTGGCGGCGTCGAACTGGTGGTCGATAACGGCACGCGCGGCGTGCGCGGCGGCGTCTTCGTCGGGCACGCCCGGCCAGCGCGGTGCGGGACGTTCGACGTTGCTGTTTCTGGTGGCGTTGTTTCTGGCATCGCCGGCGGGGGGCCGCACCGCGACCTGCGCGCGCACGTCCTCCCATGCGGAACGGAAATTCTGCACCGCTGTTTCGACGCGCGTCGGGTCGTAAACCCAGACGGGCGGGGTCGTGATAGCCGCCTCGGCGCGACGCCGCTCGGTCTCGTAGGGGTCTTCGGTGGAAATGTCGGCGGGCGCGATGATGTTCGAGCGCACGACCTCGCCGCCGCCGTAGAGTTGTGCGGGAACCTGTGTGTGCGTCTTGGCGAGCAGCAGCGTGGTGAGCAGCGTCAGCGTCGTGAAACCGATGGCGAAGCGCGTGGTCGGGCGGAACCAGTTGAACGGGCGGGCGACGGCGCGGAACACGACCTTGCGAGCATCGGCGAGCGGCGTGGTAAAGCGTGGACGATTTGGAGTGCGTCGAGCTGTCATGTTTTTGGTTTGGTTTCGCGCTTCAGTCGCCCGACTCTTGTGCGGCGAGGGCGTACTCGCGTTCGTGCGTCAGGTCGCGCGCGAGGATTTCACCAGCCTTCTCGATCATCGGATGAAGGCTCGCGGCATCAATCGCCGACACCGCGATGGCTTCGCGCTCGCCGTTCTGCGCCGTCTGTCGCAGGATCGACTCCAGATCGTCGGTCGCAAGCAGGTCTGCTTTGTTGAAGACGACGAGACGCGGAATCTGCGTGTGGCCGAGTTCGCCTAAAATTCTCTCGACCGATTCGAGTTGCTGCGGCCAACGAGTGTTTGAAGCGTCGACGAGGTGGATGAGCAGGTCGCTATCGTTGATCTCTTCGAGCGTGGCGCGAAATGCGGCGAGGATGTCGGGCGGCAAATCGCGGATGAATCCGACCGTGTCGTTGATGATAACTTCCTGCTCGCGTGGCAACCGGAGTCGCCTCGAAGTGGGGTCGAGCGTGGCGAACATGCGTTGCTCGGCGTGAACCGAACTCGCCGTCAGCGTATTGAGCAGAGTGGATTTTCCGGCGTTGGTATAGCCGACGATGGAGATTACGGGAAGTTCGCGGCGCGTGCGCTCCTTGCGGCGTTGCTGGCGGCGCTGGCGATGCGTCTCGATCTCTTTTTCGAGCCGGTTGATGCGGTCGCGGACGCGGCGGCGGTCGGTTTCGAGCTTGGTTTCGCCGGGGCCGCGCCCGCCGATGCCGCCCGCCAGACGCGAGAAGGCCGAATCGTGTCCGGCGATGAGTCGGGGCAGCAGATATTTTAACTGCGCGAGTTCGACTTGAATCTTGCCTTCGCGCGTCTGCGCGCGTTGCGCGAAGATATCGAGGATGAGTTGCGCGCGGTCGATGACCTTGAGGTCGGTCGCTTCGGAAATCGAACGCACCTGTGTGGGGCTGAGTTCGCGGTCGAAGACGATGATGTCCGCGCCGAGACGCAGTACGCGCACGATCAGTTCTTCGAGCTTGCCGCGACCGAGCACCGTGCGCGGGTCGATGGCCTGCCGTCGCTGGATGACTTCGTTGAGCACGAGAAGGTTAGCCGATTCAGCCAACTCGCGCAATTCGGCCATCGACTCTTCGGCGACCTCCATCGATCCGGTCGGCACGCCGACGAGGATCGCGCGGTCGCGCCCTGCGGAGCGGCGCGTCGAGCGGCGGTTACGCGCGATTTCCTCTTCGAGCGAATTGATGAGCGCGAGAAAATCAACGTCCAACTGCGCAGGGATTTGCGGTTCGAGAAAGCCGTACGGCTCGGTCTCGCCGCCATCGTCCAGCGCGGCGGCGGTGGTCGGTAGGAGATGCGCGGCGCGCACCACGCCGGGCAAACCCGTCGCGCCGTCAACGTCGATGGCGACCATCAGGTCGAGGCGCAGCAGGGCGAGGTCGGCGAGGTCGTCTTGCGTCAACTCTTCGCCGCGCAGGTGCGTGTGGACGCAGCGCAGCCCGCGAAAACGATCCTCGGCGACGCGCGTGCGTTTGAGGTCGGGCAGTTCGATGCGCCGCGCGTCGCCGACGACGACGTATTCGACATAGCCTTTGCGGTCGATGAGCGCGCCGATTTGTCGCCGCGTCTCGTGCGAAAGTTCCGACATCTGTCGCGCGAATTCCGGGGTGACGATTTGCTGCGGCGCGATGCGGCGCGAATAAAGCTTCTCGATGCGTCGAAGCTGATTCGGTTTGAGACCCTGCGTGTTGCCGTGTACGTTACTGATGTTGTTAACCCTCCGTCGGTCGCCCGCAAACCTCCGCGCTGCAACACGCACGGCGATAAACACACGCAGCCCGCGCCGGGGCGAGAAGATTGCGGCAATAAGTTAGAGAAAGAGTGAAGCGAGCGGTGGGAATCGGACGCTGTTGAAAAACCCGCAGTGTTGCTCTGTGCAAAAACACGTCGCTCAAGTCGTTTGCCGTATCTCGCTTGCGCCGGTCGGAGTCGTGCGCGTTCGGAAACTGCCGGGACGCCGCGCCCTGCACACGAGATGTTTTGGCCGGGGCGAATTATAACATAGCGACAATCCGGCAAGCACCAAAAGACCGTCCGCTACGCGAATCACAGGAGTTGCCACGCAGTCGTCACGAAGGACGTGAGGCGTTGTGCCGATGCGCGTGGACACGACTCGCGCGCACGGCGTATGATGCACTCCAAGACTAACAAAACGGGGTAACAAAATGAGCGGAGCGGGACGGATTATGCGCGTTTCTCCGGCGGCGGCGATTCCGGGCGGCGAGGTCGCCATCGAGTGCGCGGACTATGATACGAGCAATCTCGGCGAGTGCCGGGCGATGTTTGACGGCGTGCGCGGGTGGTTGGTCGGGGCGTCGCCGCAGCGTGTGCTGGCGATTGCGCCGGAGACGAATCTGGCGGGCGAGGTCGAGGTTGTTTTGGAAAGCTCGGGCGCGCAGCGTTCCGCGCCGTCGCGCATGACGGCGGCCACCAAGCTCGCCGAAGACCTTCATCTCGTCGCCAATCCCGCCTTCGACCCCGAAGACGGCTCGCTTTATGTGACGCGTTCGGGGGCACGCGGTCAGCGCGTGCCCGTCCCTCTGTTTCGTATCGACGCGAGCGGCGAGTTAATCAACATGCACGTCGATGTCGTCAACCCGACCGGCATCGCGTTCGACAAATCCGGGCGCATGTTCGTCACCAGCCGCGCCGATGGCACGGTCTATCGTATCGCCTCGTTTGGCGAAGCCGTTGTCTTTGCGAGAAATTTGGGCGTCGCGACGGGGCTGGCTTTCGACGGCACAGGACGGATGTACGTGGGCGACCGGACGGGGACGATTTATCGCGTCAACGGTATCGGCGAAGCGCAGGAGTGGACGAGCCTTGAGCCGTCCGTCGCGGCCTATCATCTCGCCTTCGGGCCGGATGACGCGCTCTACGTTTCGGGGCCGACCGTCTCAAGCTTCGACGCCATCACGCGCATCGATGCCAACGGCGCCTCCGACGTATTCTTTCGCGGTCTGGGACGCCCGCAGGGGCTGGCCTTCGACATCGAGGGCAACCTCTACGTCGCGGCTTCGCTGCGCGGGCGTCGCGGTATCATCCGCATCCCGCCGGGTGGCAGCGAGGCGGAGGTCGTGGTCGCCGGGATGAACGTCGTCGGCCTCGCCTTCAGTGCGGCGGGCGACATGGTCGTCGCCACTAACGAAACGGTCTTCACACTCCCCCTCGGCATTCGCGGAACGCTCGTTTAGCGCCCGCCAGCCGTCAGCCGACAAGTCATCGACACCCGGCGAGCGACCGTCGACTTCCGGGTTGATGAGACCGCGACCGGCGGATGTTTGCTCTTTTGACACTGCCAAATGCGCGTGCTACTTTTGCATGTTTCGCGAGCATGTTTTTCTCCGGCAAGGTGCATTCGTAATGGACAATTTTGATGTCGGGCAGTTGATTATCTACATCGTCGTGTTGCTGTTCGCGGTCTCGGCGCACGAGGCGGCGCACGCCTGGATGTCTTCGCGATTCGGCGACGACACGGCGCGTCTGCTCGGACGCGTGACGCTTAACCCCGTCTCGCACACCGACCCCATCGGCACGTTGTTGATACCGATCATCGGGTTTATCTCGTCGAGTCAGGGCGTGTTGCTGCCGCTCATCGGATGGGGCAAGCCGACGCCCGTCAACCCACTGCGCTGGCGCGACAAGGACAAGGCCAACGTGATGGTTTCGCTGGCGGGCATCATGGCAAACACCGCCATCGCGATTTGCGCACTGATCGTCTTAAAGGTTTTTCTCATAACGGGCGTACTGGCCGAAGGCGGCCTGTTCGGGTCGGTGAGCGAGCCGGTTTTTTTGGTTCTGTCGTCGTTGCTGTCGATGAACGCATCGCTGGCCGTTTTCAACCTGCTGCCGTTTCCGCCGCTCGACGGCAGCAAGGTGCTCTACAGTATTCTGCCCGCGAGCGCGGAGCCCATCCTTGAGACGCTTGAGCAATACGGCTTTTTGATTTTGATGGTCGGGGTTTACTTCGGGGTCTTCAGCGCGATCTTCACGCCGGTCGCGCTGCTTATCAGATTTCTGCTGGAGTTGTAGGCGCGACGCCGCCGCGTTGCCGGCAGGAGCGCTAATTCAAGAGACGATGGCTAAACGAATTTTCAGCGGCGCGCAGCCGACCGGCAACATCCATCTGGGAAATTATCTCGGCGCGTTGCGCAACTGGGCGCAGTTGCAGCACGAATACGAGAGCCTGTTCTGCATCGTCAACCTCCACGCCGTCACCATCCCGCAAGACCCGAAGTTGCTGGCGCGCAAGACGCGCGACGTGGCGCGCATCTATCTCGCCGCTGGAATCGACCCGCAGGTCTCGACAGTCTTCGTGCAGTCGGATGTGCCGGAGCACGCCGAACTCGCGTGGATTTTGAACTGCGTCGTCCGCATCTCCGAACTCGAACGCATGACGCAGTTCAAGGACAAGGCGCGCAAGCAACGCGAGAACGTGCTCGCCGGTCTGCTCACTTATCCCGCGCTGATGGCCGCCGACATTCTGCTCTACAACGCCGAACTCGTCCCCGTCGGCGAAGACCAGAAACAGCACATCGAACTGACGCGCGACCTCGCCATACGTTTCAACCGCGACTTCGGCGAGACGTTTCGCATCCCCGAATCTTTCATCCCCAAGGTCGGCGCGAAAATCATGGCGCTCGACGACCCACTGAAGAAGATGTCGAAGTCGGACGAGAACGTGGGCGGCGTCATCACCTTGCTCGACGATGCCGACACGATTCGACGCAAGTTCAAACGCGCCGTCACCGATTCCGGCTCCGAGATTCGCTTCGACCCCGCGCGACCCGCCATCACCAATCTGCTCACCATCTATCAACTGTTGACGGGGCAAACGCCCGGCGAGATCGAAGCCAACTTTGAGAGCAAGGGCTACGCGCAACTGAAATCCGAACTGGCCGAAGCGACGGTCGAATTTCTCCGACCGTTTCAAGCGAGGCTCGCCGCCATCGGCGACGAAGAACTGACGCGCATCCTCGACGAAGGCCGCGAACGCGCGCAAACAATCGCCCGCGCGACGCTCCGCGAAGTGAAAACGCGGATGGGATTGGAGGGAGCTTAAACCTTGTCGCAAGAGTTGTCAGACGCGATCAACGCCAACGCCCAACCGCAACAACCGGGCGCGGAAGCGCCGCCCGTGTCTTTGAGCGTCGCGGGCGCGCTACCGGAAATCGTCGCCGCCGAAAGCGGCGAAGAGTTGAAACTGATTCTCGGCGAGTTCGCCGGGCCGCTCGACCTCTTGCTTTACCTCGTCCGGCAAGCGCAGGTTGATATCTACGACATTCCCGTCGCGCGGATCACCGACGAATATTTGCGTTACCTGCGTCTGATGCAGGGCATGGACATTTCTGTGGCGAGCGAATTTCTCGTGATGGCGGCGCAGCTCATCGAGATCAAGTCGCGGATGCTGCTGCCGCCCGACCCCTCCGATGATTCGGCTGACCCGGCGGACGAACTCCGTAAGGAACTCATCGACCGCCTGCTCGAACATCAAAAATACAAAGCGGCGGCGGAGATGCTTTGGGAGCGCGCGACGGTCGAGCGGGCAACTTACACGCGCGCCCCGCTCGAAACCGACAAGCAGAATCCGGAAGTGTCGGCGGTCGTCTTCGACTTGCTCAGAGTGTTTCAGGAAATTCTCGCGCGTCACAAAGACGAGGTGATGCTCGAAATCGAGCGCGACGAGACGACGATGACCGAAATGCTCGAACGTCTGCGCACCATGATTTGCTCGGCGGGCGAATTGAACCTCCATCTGTTCTTCGAGCGGGCGCAGTCGCGACGCGAACTCGTGCTCGCGTTTCTCTCCGTGCTCGAACTCGTCCGCGCCAACGAATTCACACTCGTTCAACGTGTAACCTTCGGCGACATCATCGCCCGACCAAGCAGTTAATCAACCCGCAATGACCGAACAGACTGAAGACATCTCATTCGCCGACGCTTCTTCGCACGCCGCTGACCACGTAGCCGATTCGCACGCCGCCGACTCCGTCACGGCAAACGAATCCGCGTCGCTGCCGGAGGCGACCGCTCCGCCGTCGGCTGATGAGAAAGTTGCTGACGAACAATCGGCGGGCGAACTTGCGGCGGCTGAAGAAGTCGTCGACGAAGAGTCGGATGACGAAGACGAGCCGGAAGTAGTTATCCACGATGCTGACGCGGAGGACGCCGCAGAGTTGGCGCGTTGGAGCGGCGGCGCGGAGCAGATCGAAGCGAACGAAGAACCGTTGCTGGTGTTCCCCGACGAAGTCGCGCCGGGCGGCGGCGTGCGGAGCCTGACCGATTTGATGGCAATCGTCGAAGCTCTCATCTTTGTTTCTGAAGACCCGCTATCGGCGAAGACGTTGGGCGACGTGCTCGACGAAGATCGCGGCTGGGTGGCAATGGCGATTGACGAACTCGCGAAGGAGTTCAACGAACGCAACGGCGGTTTGATGTTGCGCGAGGTGGCGGGCGGCTGGCAGTTTGCGACGCGCGCCGAATATCACGAACAGGTGAGAGCCTTTCTCAAGTCGCGTCCGAGCGCCAAGCTGTCGCTCGCCGCGCTCGAAACGCTCGCCGTCATTGCCTACAAACAACCCATCACCGTCCCCGAAATTCTGGAGATACGCGGCGTGCAGTCTTCTTCGGCCATTAAGACGCTGCTCGACAAGCGGCTCATCATCGCCAAAGGTCGCAAGGAGACCGTCGGTCGCCCGATGCTCTACGGCACGTCGAAAGATTTTCTTCTACAGTTCGGCCTCAAGGATTTGGCCGACCTTCCCAACGTCGAAGACTTTGAAGACCTGGCGGGAACATAAACGCGGAGATTAGTGGCTGGGTGTCGGATGTCAGACCAAAGCCAACTCTTAACATCCGACATCCGACATCCGACATCCAAACATCTATGTCTGAACGCTTGCAAAAACTGATCGCGACGGCGGGGCTGGCTTCGCGGCGACACGCGGAAGAGTTGATCGCGGCGGGCGAGGTAACGGTCAACGGCCAGATCGTAACCGAACTTGGCACGAAGGCTGATCCCGCGCGCGACCACATCAAGGTGCGCGGGCGGCTCATCAATCCGCTGCTTGCGGGGCGTGAAAAGGTGTACGTCCTGCTCAACAAGCCGCGCGGATATCTGGCGAGCCTCGCCGACCCGGACGGACGCCCGCTCGTGAGCGAACTCGTCCCGGCGTCGTTCGGACGGCTGCATCCGGTCGGGCGTCTCGACTTCAACACCGAGGGCTTGTTGATTCTGACCAACGACGGCGAGTTCACCAACTTCGTCACCGCCGCGCGGAACGGCGTCGCGAAAGTTTACGAGGCAAAAGTCAAAGGCGTGCCGGCGGAAGAGGCGATTGAACAACTGCGTCGCGGTGTCCGTCTCGCTGACGGCGTGCGCACCGCCCCGTCGAAAATCACGCGGCTCGAAGAGACCGACTCGAATGCGTGGTTCGAGGTCGTTTTGCATGAGGGACGCAACCAACAAATCAGGCGCATGTTCGAACATGTCGGTCATTCCGTCCTGAAATTGCGGCGCGTGCAAATCGGGCCGATCAAAGACGAACGCATCCCCCCGAAGATGTGGCGTTTGCTCACGCCCGCCGAGGTGTCGAGTTTTCGCGGCAAACATTTCTCCCCCAAACGCACACGCCCCGCGACTAAGAAGAGCGTGGCGAAGAAGCCTCTGCGACGCCGCGCGGGTCACGGCGCGAAGAAAGATTAGGGTACAATATTGTGTAACAGGTGACAGTTGATATGAAAATAATTTCTTAATCCTGTCGCCCGTCACCCGTCACCGGTCATCTGGGGGGAAGCATGGAGTTTGAGTTAAACGAAGAACAGCAGCAGATCAAGATGAGCGTGCGCGAGTTTGCGGAAGCGGAAATCGCGCCGCACGTTTCGGAGTGGGACGAGACGCAGCATTTTCCCGTCGAGCTGATTCCTAAGCTGGCCGAGTTGGGTTTGATGGGCGTCATCTTTCCGGAGGAGTACGGCGGCGCGGGGATGGGCTACGTCGAATACGCGACGATCATTGAAGAACTATCGCGCGTTGACGGCTCGGTCGGCATCTCGGTCGCGGCGCACAATTCGCTCTGCTCAAATCACATCTACATGTACGGCACGGAGGAACAAAAACAGAAATTCCTCGTGCCGCTCGCGCAGGGACGACATCTCGGCGCGTGGGGGCTAACCGAAGCGCAGGCGGGTTCGGATGCGTCGGGGACGCGCTCGACCGCCGTCCGGCAAAACGGCGGCTGGATCGTCAACGGCTCGAAAAATTTCATCACGCACGCGATACACGGCGACACCTGCGTCGCCGTCGCTTCGACCAACCGCGCGAAAGGCAACAAGGGCATCACCGCGTTTGTCTTCGAGAAGGGCATGGAGGGCTTCGCCCCCGCCAAGAAAGAGAACAAGCTCGGGCTGCGCGCCTCTGAGACGGCGAGCGTCGTCTTTGAAGATTGCTACGTGCCCGACGAGAACCGCCTCGGCAACGAGGGCGAAGGCTTCCTCCAAGCCATGCAGATTCTCGACGGCGGTCGCATTTCGATTGCCGCGCTCGCGGTCGGCATCGCGCAGGGCGCGTACGAGTCGGCCTTGCGCTACTCGAAAGAGCGCGAACAGTTCGGCAAACCCATCTCGGAGTTTCAGGCGATTCAGTTCAAACTCGCCGACATGGCGACCGAAATCGACGCCGCGCGTCTCTTGATGTACCGCGCCGCGTACCTCAAAGATCGCGGCAAGCGCGTGACGAAAGAGTCCGCGATGGCGAAACTCTACGCCTCGGAGGTGAGCGTTCGCGTCTGCGAAGAGGCGATTCAAATTCACGGCGGCTACGGCTATACCAAAGACTATCCGGCGGAAAAATACTGGCGCGACTCGAAACTCTGCACCATCGGCGAGGGTACGTCCGAGATTCAGCGCATCGTGATTGCCAAACAAGTGTTGCGCGGATAGCAAGATAATTACGGGCAATGAATCGAGAGAAGTGATGAGCGAACGGCGCGATGCCGACCGCGAGCGCGCCACCGGGAGCCAAAGAAGACTCCACCGCGCAAAAGGTGCGATAGTCCGTTTTATGGAGAGTGAAACTTTAGCCAGCCGCGTTTTTGCGGGCGAGCCGCGCGCCGTCGCCCGTGCGATTTCCAGAGTCGAAGACGGGACGGCGGGCGCATCCGAGTTGATGAAAGAGATTTTTCCGCGAACGGGGCGCGCGGTGGTAGTCGGCATCACAGGTTCGCCGGGGGCGGGGAAGTCGTCGCTGGTTGACCGTCTGGCGAGTTTGTACCGGCAGCGTGGGGAGCGCGTCGGGATCGTCGCGGTCGATCCGTCGAGTCCGTTTTCGGGCGGCGCGATTCTGGGCGACCGCATCAGGATGCAGACGCTCGGTCTCGACCCCGGCGTCTTCATTCGTTCGATGGCGACGCGCGGCAACCTCGGCGGACTCGCCCGCGCGACCGTCGATGCCGTAGCGATTCTCGATGCCGCCGGTTTCGATAAAGTTATCGTCGAGACGGTCGGCGTCGGGCAGGACGAGGTCGAAATCGTCAAGACGGCGGACGTGTCGGCGGTCGTCCTCGTCCCCGGTATGGGCGACGACATTCAAGCCATCAAAGCGGGCATCATGGAAATCGGCGATGTCTTCGTCATCAACAAAGCGGATCGCGACGGCGTGCTGCGAACCGAGAAAGAGTTGGAGGCGCTGCTCTCGCTGGCGCATCGTGACGACATGTGGGTGCCGCCGATTGTGAAGACCGTCGCGACGGCAAACAAGGGGCTGGAAGAACTGGCGAGCGCGATTGACAGTTATCGCGAGTTTCAGAAGGGCAAGGATTCAGGCCGCGCGCGGCGCACCGCGATTGCGCGCTGGCGTATTCTCGAACTGTTGCGCGAGCGTCTGCTGGCGCGCGCGCTCGATGCCGGAGACGCGGAGAAACGGCTCGACGCGCTGGCTGACGAAGTCGCGGAAAAAAGTCGCGACCCGTATTCAGCCGTCGAGGAAATCCTCGCCGCCGGAGTGCCGGGCGGGCAGTAAACGACCCGAGCGATGCATCTCAAACAGTCGCTGACGCAGATTATGGAAATGAAGCTTGAACATATCGGGATCGCGACGCCGAGCCTTGACGACGCGCTGCTGTTCTGGCGCGACGCGCTGGGGCTGGAACTAGTCGAAACCGAGATTGTCGCGGAGCAGGGCGTCCGTGTGGCGATGCTGCCCGTCGGCGAGCCGCGCATCGAGTTGCTGGAACCGACGGGGCCGTCTTCGCCCGTCGCGAAATTTCTTGCGAAGCGTGGGGCGGGCATCCATCACATCGCGGTTCGTGTCGGAGACATTCGCGCCGCGCTCGCGCGTTTGAAAGAGCAGGGCGCGCGGTTGATCGACGAGACGCCGCGCGTCGGTGCGGGCGGGTGTCTGGTCGCCTTTGTCCACCCGTCGACGGCGGGCGGCGTGCTCCTCGAACTCGTCGAACACGTTCCCGACGGCCACCACCACCACCATCAGCATCCCCCACAAACCTCTCAGGAGGATCTCCAAGCATCTTGACAGCACTAACCAAAATCCTCTTCACGGTCGTTGCGCTGACGATCATTCTTCCGGCGAGTCTCAACGCACAACAGAAACGTCGCGCCGTGCGCGCGCGAACCACGAAAGCGGCACGGGCGACCAAAGCCCCGCTCGTCGAAATTTCGGCGCAGGATTTGACGCTCATGGTCGCCTCGCTCAACTTGTCGCCCGAAGTCCTTTATGATTTTGAGGCGAACAAGCCGCGCCGCGAAGCCTTCATCAAGAATTTGGCGGAGGCCTTCGCGGTCGCCGAGGAAGCGAAGGCCACGGGCGTCGCCGCCGCTCCCGAAGTCAAGCGTCAGTTGGCGCTGTCGAGCGCGCTCGTCATCGCGCGCGAATACGGCAAGCGGCGACAGGCGGCGGGCGCGACGACCTACGAACAGGTGATCCCGAAGGAAGATGTCGCCGCGTTTCTAAATGAGCCGGGGCAGGACGCCAACTTCCAGACGTTTCTGCGAGACTACGAGAGCGGTCTTCCGCCCTCGTCGCGCGCCGCGCCGATGCCCGATGTCCAACGCGAAAATCTCAAACGCCAGTGGGCAAGCGTGCTGGTCGGGAACCGCAAGGGACTGGCCGCGGGCGTTGATCGAGAGCGTGCGACGCAGTTGATGATTATGGAGCAGCACGCGCGGGTGCTGACCGGCGTCTACTTTCAGAAGTTGGGCGATGGCCTCAAGGCGACCGAACAGGAAATCAACGCCTATCTCGCGCGGCATCCGGAACTCGACCCGCAGAAGACGCGCGCCCGTGCCGAAGATGTGCTGGGACGACTGCGCGCGGGCGAGAATTTCGACGCGCTCGCCAAACAGTTCTCCGCTGATTCGAGCAATCGAGATCGCGGTGGCGACCTCGGTTGGTTCGGACGTGGACAGATGGTGCCGCCGTTTGAGGATGCCGCGTTCGCCTTGCGACCCGGCGAACTGAGCGGCCTCGTCGAAACCCAGTTCGGATTTCACATCATCAAAGTCGAAGAACGGCGGACGGGAACGAGCACGCGCGGCACATCAATCGAAGAGGTGCGGGCGCGACACATCCTAATCTCGGCGGGCGCGCCGGGTGGGGGCGGTCGTCCGCAGTCGCCGCGCGAACAGGCGCGTGTGGCGGTCGAAGTCGAGAAGCGCGACAAAGTTATCGACCGTCTCGTCAAACTTTCACGTGTCCGAATCGCCGACGACTTCGTGGTCGGTACGCCGGGAACGTCCCCGCAGTCGCCCGTCGCGCCCGGTGCGACCGGCAGCACGGATGGAGGGAATGCTCCAACGGCGTCACCATCATCATCGTCGGCGGCGGATGAGCGCAACAAGAAGAGTCCGCGCCCGGCGACGGTTAGCCGAAGGACGAAGCGCAAAAGTTAAAAGTCGAAAGTCGGAAGGCAGGAACTCAAGTTTTATCGTGTGCCTTTTGGCAACGACTCGCGCTCCGGCGGTTCGACGCCGCGCGGTACGAGTTGTTAATATTCATCTCGCGCGCGGTCGTCTGTTTGGAAAGAGTCCCGGTGTGTGCTTGAAAAAGTTGGCGCGCCGGGGAGGGTTGAGCGGAGTCGAGGGGGTTGAGTCGTTTGGAAGCACAGATGACGAGAGTCGAGAGAAATTTGTCGGAGAGGTTCCGCCGCGTGCAGACGAATTGACGCATGGCGGGACGGCAGAGAGAGGAATCGAAAAATTATGACTGATAGTAATGAAAACGAAAATTCGGTGCCGGAAAACATAGATACTAACTCTGAAATCGAGTTGAATGCTGTTGGCGCGACCGGCGACGCGGAGCCGTCTGTCAACACCTTGCGCGGTGACGATTCGCCGGGGGTGACCGCGACCGCGCCGACGCATCCGACGACCGCTCCGGGAGGGCTGAGTTCGACCGCCAAAGCTTTGATCGCAGCGGGCGTTGCCGTGGCGGTTGCGGTCGGGATAATCTTCTGGCAAATCAAGGGCAACCGGCATCAGCCGACCAATCTGACCCCGCAGGACATGACCGTCATCGCCGAGGGCTTGCCGCCGCAGATGCGCGCGCAGTTGGTGAGCGATGAGAACGCGCGCAAAGAGTTGGCGAAGGATTTGAAGCAACTGTTCGCGGTCGCGGAAGAGGCGCGTGCGACGGGCATCGCCAAACGTCCCGAAGTGCAGCGTCAACTAGAACTGTTGCGCTCCTTCGTCATCGCGCAAAATTATACGGTGCGCGAGCGCGAGAAAGCCGGGCCTTCTTTCAAGCCGGAGTCGGTGGCTACGACCGAAGAGATCGACGCATTTCTGAAAGAGCCGGGGCAGGATAAGAAGTATGAAAGTTTCCTGACCGATGTGCAGGAGATGGGGCTGCTGCCGAAGACCGAACTCGACGAAGCGCGCAAGCAAGACCTCAAGAAAGAATGGGCGCGCGTCTTCATCACCGAACGCAAAGGTCTCGCCGCCGGACTCGACAAAGACCCCAAGTCGCTGGTGCAGATTGACCTGCAACAGTCGCGGTTGCTGGCGTCGATCTACGCCAAAGAGATGGCCGATAAAATGAAGGTGACCGATCAGGAGGTCGACGCCTACATCGCCAGCCACCCCGAATACGACACCAAAGGGCAACGCGGCAAGGCCGAAGATGTTGTCAAACGCGCGCGGGGCGGCGAGGATTTTGGCGCGCTCGCCAAACAGTTTTCCGAAGACCCGAGCAACAAGGACAAGGGCGGCGACCTCGGTTGGTTCGGGCGCGGGCAGATGGTCAAGACGTTTGAAGATGCCGCGTTTGCGTTGAAGCCCGGCGAGGTCAGCGAAGTGGTCGAGACGCCCTACGGCTTTCACGTCATCAAGGTTGACGAACGGCGCACCCAAGACGGAGCCGACGGCAAACCCGAAGAACAGGTCAAAGCTCGTCACGTGCTCGTCATGACCGGCGCGCCGGGTGGCAGTGGTGGTGCGAACCCGTTCGGCCCGCCGCAGTCGCCACGCGATCAGGCGCGCGCGGCGCTCGAAAACGAGAAACAAGAGAAGTTTCTCGAACAGATCGTCAGCCGCACCAAGGTCGTCGTGCCGGAAGATTTCACCGTCACCGCGCCGCCCGCTTCGGCGCTGCCGCAGCAAATGCCCGGTGGTGGTGGTGGTGGTGGTGGTGGCGGCGAACCCGGCGAACCCATGCCGCAGCAGCCGCAACCGCAGCAACCCGCACCCGCGCCTCCGGGGAATAAATAGAAGTCAGAAGTCAGAGGCTGGCGGGCAACATCCTAGCCTCCAGCCTCTCAATCTTTGCCCATGAAACTTGGTGACTATCGCGTTGAGGTGGTGCCGGACGCGGAGTTTCGTCTGGACGGTGGCGCGATGTTCGGCGTCGTGCCGCGCGCGCTGTGGTCGAAGGTCTGCCCGCCGGACGCGGAGAACCGTATCCGTCTGAACGCAAACTGCCTGTTCATCGAAGCCGGGCGCGAGCGCGTGTTGATCGACACGGGCCTGGGCGATAAGTGGTCGGCGCGACACGCCGCGATGTACGGCATCAAGCGGAAGCGAACCTTGCGCGAGTCGGTCGAAGCGGTCACGGGTTGTGCGCCGGAAGCGATAACCATCGTCGTTAACACGCATCTCCATTTCGACCACGCGGGCGGCAACACTACGCTCGACGACGGTGGGTGCGCCGTGCCGACGTTTCCGCGCGCACGCTATTTCGTCTCGCGCGACGAGCACGCGCACGCCGCCGCGCCGCACGAACGCGACCGCGCCAGTTACCTGCCGGAAAACTGGCAGCCGCTCGAAGCGTCTGGGCAACTCGAACTCAAGCCCGCCGATTACGAGGTCGTGCCGGGGCTGCGGATGGAAACGGTCGCGGGGCATTCGCGGACGATGCAGTGCGCGCGTCTGGAACGCGGCGGGCAACTGCTCTACGGCTTTGCCGACCTCGTGCCGATGCGGGCGCACGTCCCGCTGGCGTGGGTGATGGGCTACGATCTTTATCCTGTGGAAACGCTCGACGCGAAGAAGCGTCTGCTTCCGCAAGCCGCGCGCGAAGGCTGGCGCTGTTTCTTCTACCACGACCCAGACGTGCCGCTCTGTCGCCTCGTCGAAGAAGACGGCAAACTCCGCGCGGTCGAATACGCTGATATACACGCAGTTTAACTTTGAATCGAGTCGAAAACATTTATGAGTACAGCACAGATTGGCATCATCGGGGGCAGTGGTTTGTACCAGATGCCCGAATTGAAAGACATCGAAGAGGTCGAAATCGAGACGCCGTTCGGCAAGCCGTCCGACGCCTTTATTACGGGGACGCTCGAAGGTGTGCGCGTTGCGTTTCTGCCGCGACACGGGCGCGGGCATCGTTACAGCCCGACCGAGTTGCCGTTTCGCGCGAACATCTACGCGCTGAAGATGCTCGGCGTCGAACGCATCCTGTCGGCATCGGCGGTCGGCTCGTTGCAAGAGCAGTACGCGCCGCTCGACATGGTTATCCCCGACCAGTTTTTCGACCGCACCCGCGCACGCGCGCACGAATCGACCTTTTTCGGCGCGGGCATCGTCGCGCACGTCACGTTCGCGCATCCGGTGTGCGCCGAACTCGGCGACGTGCTCGAAGCTTCGTGCGGCGCGGCGGATGTCAAAGCGCATCGCGGCGGGACGTACCTGTGTATGGAAGGCCCCGCGTTTTCGACCAAAGCCGAATCGAACGTCTACCGTTCGTGGGGCATGGACATCATCGGGATGACCAACTTGCAGGAAGCCAAACTCGCGCGCGAAGCCGAAATCTGCTATTCGACGCTCGCGCTCGTCACCGATTACGACTGCTGGCACGAAGAACACGATGCGGTGTCGGTCGAAACGGTGGTCGAATATTTGAACAAGAACGTCCGCAACGCGCAGATCATACTGCGCGAAGCGGTGCGGCGGCTCGGCGAACAGCGACGCGGCTGCGCGTGCGGCTCGGCGATGAAGAACGCCATTTTTACGCCGCCCGATCTGTGGCCGGAAGCGACAACGCGGAAGCTCGAAGCCATCATCAAAAAGTACGTGCCGGAAAATCAAATCGAGGGAGAGCCATCGTCGGCGTCGAATCAATCCGATTAGGAGTCGCCGGTGTGGCGTCGAACTTTTATCGAAGAGGTTGTTGCGATGAAAAAAGTTAGTTGGTTGAGTTTGAGCTTGATGCTGTTATGTATCGGCGGCGCGGCGACGACGGCGCGGGCGCAGGGCGGACTCAAGTCCGGACCCGATTCGACGGTTTTGCGCGACACCGCGCTCGAACAAGAGTCGCTGCATAATCTGGAAGTGGCGCGACACTATTTCAAACTGAAGAAGGCTTACAAGGCCGCCGTCACGCGTTGCGAAGAGATCATCGCCGGGAACCCGACCTTCTCGCGGCTCGACGAAGTGCTCTACATCGCGGGCGCGAGCAGCCTCCGCATGTCGGAGAATCGCGGCAAGCAGAAGACGACCACGCCCGTCGATAAGTTGCGCGAAGACGCGCGCGAATATCTCTCACGAGTCGTCAGCGAATACCCCGATAGTGAGTTTCGCGAGCGCGCGGAAAACGACCTCGCTCCGTTGGGCGGGGTTAAAAAAAACGAGAAGCCATAGGCGGTGTTCGGTGGGCGGCTTTCGGCGGAAACCATGCTGGCTGAAAAGCGCGTGCGTTTCATCGAACACTGCCACCCCGATACCTTGAACCCACAGAGGAGAAAACAGAAAGTGTCATTGCTGGCGGTTGGATCGGTTGCGTTCGATGCGGTGGAGACGCCGTTCGGGAAACGCGAAAAAATGCTTGGCGGGTCGGCGACGCATTTCTCGCTGGCGGCCAGTTTCTTTACGGACGTGCGCGTCGTCGGCGTCGTCGGCGGTGACTTCGGCGAGGCTGAGATGTCGATGTTCGATAGTCACGACATCGACACGAGCGACCTCGAACGCATCGCGGACGGCCAGACTTTCTTCTGGCGCGGGCGTTACGATTTTGACTTGAACACGGCGCACACGCTCGACACGCAACTCAATGTCTTCGCCGACTTCAAGCCGAAACTCTCGCCCGCCTCGCGCCAGTCGCGTTTCGTCTTTCTCGGCAACATCCAGCCCGACCTCCAGCGCGAGGTTCGCGAGCAGGTGCGTGGCGCGGAACTCGTCGCGCTCGACACGATGAACTACTGGATTAACACCGTGCCCGAACGGGTCGTCGAAGCGATTCGCGGCGTCAACGTCGTCATCATCAACGACGCCGAGGCGCGGCAACTCGCCGGGGAACCCAACCTTATCCGCGCGGCGCGTAAGATTCTTTCGTGGGGGCCGTCCGCGCTCGTCATCAAACGCGGCGAATACGGCGCGGCGTTGTTTACGGGCGATACTTATTTTGCGATTCCGGCTTATCCACTCGAATCCGTCTTCGACCCGACGGGCGCGGGCGACACGTTCGCGGGCGGTTTTATGGGTTACCTCGCGAGCCACGAAAAAATCGACAACGCGACGATGCGGCGGGCGATGATTTTCGGTTCGGTGATGGCTTCGTTCAACGTCGAAGAGTTTGGCACCGAGCGCGTCAGCCGTCTGACGAGCGAGGAAGTTAACGCGCGCTTCGGCGAGTTCAAACGCATGACGCATTTCGAGGAAATCCCCTTCGAGCGCGCCGTCGCCGCCGCTGAGGGGTAGTAGAGAGTTGATTCACCGGTTCATCGGTTCACGGGTTCATTGAGCAGATGAACCCGTGAACCAATTTCTTTCATGCCTTGTCACTCCGCAGTCCGCGCGTTACACTTGCCGCCGTCTTACAAAGTTTCCAGAAGACAATTTGGAGAGTGGTTTTTATGTTCTGTCCGGTTTGCGAATCAGAGTACGAGCAGGGCATCACGACGTGTCCTGACGACAACACGGAGTTGGTCGAGCGTCTGACGCCGGAGAACACCGTGCGCGATCACAGCGAGGCGCGCTTCGTGCCGTTGCACAACGTCGGCAGCCCGGCTGAAGCCGAGATGGTCAACGAAATACTGTTGCAGAACGGCATCCGCGCCGCCGTGCAATCGGGCGGCATGGATGCCTTTTCACCGTTGCTCTCAACCACTTCTCCCGGCGCGATGATTCTGGTCGACGAGCGCGATTTCGACCGTGCGCAGGAACTCTACAACGCCTTCTTCGGCAGCGACACCTCGCCGCTGACTGGCACCACCCTCGCCGAAGACGAACAATCTGCGGCGGACGACGAACAGGCGGCGGACGACGCGGAGGCGCAAGAGCGCGAGCGGTAGCAGCGACGTGCTTGTTGATGAGCGCGGTCGTTTCGTGAGCCGGTCGTTGCCACGCGCGTGGAGACGTTTGAGTCGGGCGATGCGAGGCCGGATGAAGACCGGCTTGACGGGGAATTAGACGTGATGGGCGATCAGACGACCGATGCTCTGGTGGTGTTGGTGACGGCGGGAAGCAGCGAAGAGGCGGCGCGGCTCGCGGAGTTGCTGGTCGGCTCGCGGCTCGCGGCGTGCGTGCAGATTATGCCGCAGATGGAATCGGTCTATCACTGGCGGGGCAAAGTCAAACGCGCGCCCGAAATCCTGCTCGTCGCCAAAACGATGCGCGCTAATTTCGTCGAACTGGAAAGCGCGGTGCGCGCTCTGCACAGTTACGAGACGCCGGAGATTGTCGCGTTGCCCGTCGCCGCCATTTCCGCGCCGTACCTCGAATGGCTGACGACGACGGTCAAACCGATCCAACGAATGAAAGATGAGCCGGAAGAGTCGCCGATGACAGGCGAAGGCGCGGCGCAGCAGGGCGCGCAGAGTTAGTCGTTCGTCGCGGCTCGCGGCTGCTACAAATCGCGGCTGACGCTTTCGTCATAGTTGCGCAGTGCGTCCTGCGCGCGCGATGATTTCGACCGCTTCCGAAGGCGAGTCGGTGACGGTGAATAGCCGCAAATCAGCTTCCGATATTTTCTTCTCACGAAGCATTACTCCCTTCAGCCAGTCCAGCATCCCGCCCCAGTATTGTTTGCCGAACAGCACGACGGGGAAGTTCTTTATCTTGCGCGTCTGGATCAGCGTGAGGGCTTCAAAGAGTTCGTCGAGCGTGCCGTAGCCGCCGGGGAAGATGATGAAGGCCGCGCTGTACTTGACGAACATCGTCTTGCGGACGAAGAAGTATTTGAAGCTGAGCGTGCGCGTCTGGTACGGGTTGGGACGTTGCTCGAAGGGGAGTTCGATGTTGCAGCCGATGGAGACGCCGCCCGCTTCAAACGCGCCGCGATTGGCCGCCTCCATGATGCCGGGGCCGCCGCCCGTGACCACCGCGAAACCCGCGCGGGCGAGCAGCGCGGCGGTCTCCTGCGC
>JBGTHJ010000326.1:0-4791 GCA_041746175.1 Pyrinomonadaceae bacterium | reverse complement strand
GGCGTCAGCGTCGCGCGCGTGCGTTATCTGGCGGTGCTGCTGAGCGGCGCGCTGGCGGCCATCGGCGGTGCGTACCTGTCCATCGGGCAGGCGTCGCTGTTTACGCGCAATATGACTGCCGGACGTGGCTTCATCGCGCTCGCGGCTTTGATCTTCGGCAAGTGGCGACCCGTTCAGACGATGCTCGCGTGTCTGTTGTTCGGATTCGCGGAAGCCGTCTCGATACAGGCGCAGGGCGTCACCAAAATCCCGGTGCAGTTTATCCAGATTATCCCCTACGTGCTGACGATGGTCGTGCTTGCGGGCTTCATCGGACTCTCGCGCGCTCCGCGCTCGCTCGGCATTCCGTACCAGAAGGAAAGGTGAACCGACGACGGGCGGCCAGCAGGCAGAAAGCGGAAGGCAATCTCCAGCCTTTCGACTTCGACGGTGACTGAATGGGCATCTCTCTCAAAACCGAACATCTCAAACGCTACAAGGATATCGCGCGCCTGTTGATGAAGTACGGGCGGACAGACCTTGTGCGGCGGGCGGGGTTGGAAGATGCGTTGGGCGGCGACGGGGCGGACGGGACGGAGGCCGTGCCGCCCGAAGCCGAAGAGTTGGCGCGCGACCTCGAGCGTTTGGGGCCGACGTTCGTCAAACTCGCGCAACTGCTTTCGACGCGGGCGGACATCCTGCCGCACGCGTACCTCGAAGCCCTCGCGCGGCTACAGGACAACGTCGAGCCGTTCTCGTTCGGCGAGGTCGAGCAGATCGTCGCGGCGGAACTCGGCGTGCGTGTCTCGAAAGCGTTCGCGTGGTTCGAGTCGAAGCCGGTGGCGGCGGCGTCGCTCGGACAGGTGCATCGCGCCGAGATGCGCGACGGGCGTCGGGTGGTCGTCAAAGTTCAACGACCGGGCGTGCGCGAAGTCATCGTCGAAGATTTGGAAGCCCTCGAATCAATCGCGGAATTTCTCGACACACATACCGAGACGGGCAAGCGTTACGAGTTTCAAAACATCCTCGTCGAACTGCGCAAAAGCCTGTTGCGCGAACTCGATTACCGGCAGGAGGCGCGCAACCTCGTCACCTTCGCCGACAATCTGAAAGATTTTGACACCATCATCGTGCCGCAGCCGGTCGAAGATTTCACGACCTCGCGCGTGCTGACGATGGACTACATCCAGGGCAAGAAGATCACCGCGCTCGGCCCGCTGGCGCGTATCGACCTCGACGGCGGCGCGCTCGCCGAACAACTCTTCCGCGCCTACTTGCAGCAAATTCTGATTGACGGCTTTTTCCACGCCGACCCGCACCCCGGCAACGTCTTTCTCGCCGACGACCGCCGCATCGCCCTCATCGACCTCGGCATGGTCGGACACATCACGCCGAGTTTTCAGGAAGAGTTGCTCCAACTATTGCTCGCCATCAGCGAGGGGCGCGGCGACGAGGCCGCCGAACGCACCATCCGGATGGGCGAGGCGAAAGATAATTTCGACGCGATGAAGTTCAAGCGCGAAGTCGCCGACCTCGTGACACAGCATCAGGGCACGCAACTCGAAAGCCTCGATGCCGGGCACGTCGTGCTCGAAATCACGCGCATCTCCGGCGAGAACGGTTTTCGTCTTCCGTCCGATTTCACGTTGATCGCGAAGACGCTGCTCAATCTGGATCAGGTGGTCGAAACGCTCGACGAGCGTTTCGACCCGAACGCCTCGATTCGTCGCCACGCCTCCGAAATGATGCGGCAGCGGATGCTCAAGAGTCTGACGCCCGCCAACGTCTTTATGTCGGCGCTTGAAGTCAAAGACTTCATCGAGAAGCTGCCCGGCAGGGTCAACAAGTTGCTCGACCAAGCGGCCAACAACGAGTTGGAGCTTAAAGTCGATGCGATTGACGAGTCGTTGTTGATGGAAGGGTTTCAGAAGATCGCCAACCGCATCACGCTCGGACTCGTGTTGGCGGCGTTGATCGTCGGGGCGGCGTTGATGATGCGCGTCGAAACGCCGTTCACAATTCTCGGCTACCCCGGTCTCGCCATCATCTTCTTTTTGGTGGCGGCGACGGGCGGCATTATGTTAGTGTTCAATATCCTTTTCAACGACGAGAAATCTAAAGACAAACCCGGCCAACGCTGATTCAACCGGCAACGAACCGAGGCGGAAGCGATGAAACCGATGGAAACTGCGGCGACTGAAACCCCGCACGCGGCAACCTTAGCGCCCGACACGATGTACGAACGCGCGGAACACGCGGCGCGGATGATTCGCTCGCGGTGGAACGAGGAGGCGCGCGTCGCGCTCGTTCTGGGGAGCGGGTTGGGGGCGTTTGCCAACGACCTCGAAGACGCCGAGTCTCTGCCCTACGCGGAGATTCCCGGCTTTGCGCGCTCGACCGTCGAGGGGCACGCGGGGCGGCTCGTGCTCGGCAAAATTGAGGGCGTGCCGGTCGCGGCGATGCAGGGACGCTTTCATTATTACGAGGGTTACGATTTCCCCGACGTGACGTTTCCGATCCGCGTGCTCGGCGCGCTCGGCGTCAAGTCGCTTGTGCTGACCAACGCGGCGGGCGGACTCAACAACGCCTTCTCGCAAGGCTCGCTGATCGTCATCAGCGACCACTTGAATCTGATGGGCGCAAACCCCCTGCGCGGCGCAAACGACGAACGCTTCGGCCCACGCTTCCCCGATATGACGGCGGTTTACGACCACGAATATCAGGAGATCGCGATCCGCGAGGCGCGCTCAATCGGGCTGGAACTGCGGCGCGGCGTCTACGCGGGGTTGACCGGGCCGAGCTACGAAACGCCCGCCGAAATTAGGATGCTCCGGCTGCTCGGCGCGGACGCGGTCGGGATGAGCACCGTGCCCGAAGCGATTGTCGCGCGTCACATGGGACTCAGAGTCCTCGGCCTGTCGTGCATCACCAACATGGCGGCGGGCGTGCTCGACATGCTGATTAACCACGCCGAAGTAATCGAAACCGGCGAGCGCGTCCGCGAAACTTTCGCGCAACTGCTGCGTCAAGTGATTCCAAAACTTCAGTAACGGGCGACGGGCGACGGACGATAAAACAAAACTTGTGCCGGCCTGTCATCACCTATCACCAACTATGATTATCGGCATCTGCGGCGGAACAGGTTCGGGCAAGACGACGGTCGCCAACGGGATTTTAGAATCCGTCGAGGCGAACGAGGTCGCGTTTCTGCAACAGGATTCGTACTACCGGAATCTCGATCAGATGCCGCTCGACTTTCGCCGTCAGGTGAACTTCGACCACCCGGACGCGATAGACAATGAACTGTTGATCGAGCACATCAGAACGCTCAAGGCGGGGCGCGCGGTCGAACTTCCGCTCTACGATTTCAAGTCGCACACGCGCCTGCCCGAAACGCTGCGCGTCGAGCCGAAGCCGATCACTATCATCGAAGGCATCCTGATTTTCAACGACCCGCGACTGCTCGGTGAAATGGACATCAAGGTGTTCGTCGACACGCCGGACGACATCCGTTTCATCCGTCGTCTGCGGCGCGACATCGTTGAGCGCGGGCGAACGGTCGATTCCGTCATCGAGCAATATCTGGCAACGGTGCGCCCGATGCACATGCAGTTCGTCGAACCGTCGAAGCGTTACGCCGATGTCATCATCCCCGAAGGCGGGCACAACCTCGTCAGCATCGGGTTGATTAGCGGCAGGATTCGCGAGCGACTGGCCGACGAGAATTGGAAACAGACCGGCGCGATGCCGGGCGCGGTTGACGCGCGAAGAAGGGGGCAAGGCAATTGAGCGTTGTGACAGAGGAACAAACCATCATCGATGCGGCGACGCAGGCGCGTAACTGCGCGCTCGCGCGCTATTCAAATTTTTGCGTCGGCGCGGCCATCGAAGCCGGCGACGGGCGCGTCTTTACCGGCTGCAACATCGAGAGTGCGACCTACGAACTGACGATGTGCGCCGAGCGCGTCACCATCTGGAAGGCTCTGTCGGAAGGCGCGCGGCGATTCAAACGCATCGCGGTCGTCGCCGACACCGAACGCCTGACGCCGCCGTGCGGCGCGTGTCGCCAACTCATCTGGGAGTTTTGCGGCGACATCCCCGTCGTGCTCGCCAACCTGCGCGGCGATACCGAAACGCTCCAAATGGGCGAACTCCTCCCGCGTCCGTTCGACGCGCAGTTTTTAGATGAAACCGGGGTTGACGGAAAATAAAAAGGGGCGTGTACCGATGAGCGATAGCGACAAAGAAGACGCCGGCGAGAAGAAGGACGCGGGCGAGGCGACGGCGTTAGAGAACTTTGTCAATCGTCACGTCGGCAGCGCGATCCACTTTTTTCTCTCGATGCTCGCCATCCTCATTCTCGCCGCCGCCGCCATCGCCACCTACGACATGATCGTCAACGATTTCCCGAAGCTCTTTCAAACGACCGACGAATACAACGTGCTTCAGGAGATCATCGGGAGCATTCTGCTCATCGCGATTGCCGCCGAGTTGTCGTTGCTGCTCCTGTTTCATCGCACGAGTGCGGCCATCGAAGTCATCATCTTCGTCATCGCGCGCAAAACCGTCAGCCCCGATGTCAAGCCGCTCGATTTGCTCGTGAGCGTCGCCGCGCTCGCCGGTTTGCTTATTGTGCGGTTCTATTATCTGCCGGGGAAACCGAAATAAGTTTCTCCTATCAGTCTTTGAAGGAACACGGACGCGCCTAATGCTTCTCGAACTCCACCGAACTTTCGCCCGTCTCCTGCTTCTGGTCGCCCTCGTTTCCGGTCCGGTCGCGACAACGTTCGCCGCCGCCGCCGCCGCCGCCCC
>JBGTHJ010000325.1:0-10009 GCA_041746175.1 Pyrinomonadaceae bacterium | reverse complement strand
GGCGACTTCCGGCGCACGCTCGGTGTGCCGCTGCGGGTGCGGGACGCCGCGCGTTCGTTGCGTGAAGGCCGGACACGGCGCATTGATGTCGGTCGCGTCGAGTTCACCGGGCGCGGAGGCGAACGCGCCACGCGATATTTTCTCAACGTCTCTTCGTTCGGGATGGGCGGCGCGGTGCTCGAACGGATGAAGGCCAATTCGACGGGCGGGCTGACCGGGACGCTCTCGCGCGCCTTCGGTGGTAAATTGTCTTACGCGGTCGCCACGCTGCAAGCGACGCTCTCATACACCAATCCGACCGTGCTCTTGAGGGTTGACGACGAGCCGGAGTTCCGACCGACCATCACCGCGCTGTGCGTCTCGAACGGTCGGTATTTCGGCGGAGGAATGAAGATCGCGCCCGGTGCGAAACTCGCCGACGGATTGCTCGACATCGTTACCGTCGGCGACCTCAGCCGTCTCACCATCGTCGCCAACTCTTTCCGTCTCTATCTCGGCAAGCATCTCGGAATGCAGCACGTGACACACGCCCACGCGCGAAGGCTCAGCGCGCGACCCGTCGATGAAAGCCAAGTCATCCCGGTCGAAACCGATGGCGAAATCGTCGGCCAACTTCCCGCGACCTTCGAGATACTGCCCGCCGCGCTCCGCGTGCGCAGCCCTGTTCCGCGCCTGTGATTTTAGTTGAAGGCTTCGTTGCCGAGGACGTTCCGGCGGAGATGTTCGACCGTGTCGTGGAGGGTTTCGGCGGGGTCACGGGCGACGAATCCGAGTTCGCGTTCGGCCTTCGACGAATCGAGATACCAGAAGTGTTCGGCCATCTCGATCTCTTTGGGTTCGACGGGCGGCGTCCAGTTCCAGTGGCGATAGAGCGTGCTGAAAAGCTGCGCGCCGGGGACGGCGACGCGCGCCGGAATCGAGATGCGCGGCGCGGGCGTCTTGGTCAATCGTTCGAGACGACCGAGGAACTTTTCAAACGTCCAGTTGACCGCGCCGAGCAGGTAGCGTTCGCCGTGCTTGCCCCGCGCCGCGCCCGCGCGAAACGCGGCGGCGGCATCGCGCACATCGACGAAGCTGAGACCCCCGTGCGGCACGGAGATGATTTTGCGCGCGAGGAAATCGAGCACGACTTTGGTCGAACTGAGCCGGTCGTCGCCGGGGCCGAGCAGCAGACTCGGATTCATGATGACGAGTCGGCGTCCGTCGCCCGCGAAATGTTCGAGCGCGACGCGCTCTTGATAAACTTTGCTCGCGTAGTAAGGCCAGCGCGAGATGATGTCTAGCGGCGGCGTCCAATTTTCATCGGGTACGATGTCGCCCTCTGCGGTGACCGCAATCGTGCCGCTCGACGAGGCGAGGACGATGGTTTCGACGCCCGCCGCCCGCGCCGCGTCGCAGAGTAGGCGCGTCCCGTCAACGTGCAGCGCGTACATCTCGTGCGCGTCGTCGTTGTTGCGCGAGACCCGCCCCGCGAGATGATAAATGTCGGTCACGCCTTCAACCGCCCGCGCCACGTCGTCGGCGCTCATGATCGAACCGCCGACCGTTTCGACCCCGATTTCCGCCAGCCACGCGGGCTGCCCCGTCGTCAGCACGCGCAGATTCTTCTCGCCCGCCGCGACGAGTTGACGCACCAGATGCGCGCCGAGAAACCCCGTCCCACCAGTCACCAGCGTCCGCGTCTGACGTGCTCTGCCCGGCGCGTCCTTCGGCGTCGCCCTGTCGGACGGTTTCTTGGCTGAACTCTTCTCGCCGGTCGTCTTCTTCGTCGCCGGTTTGCGCGGCGGGCTTTTTTTGGTCGTCGTCATAAATAGGGAATCGCGGCTGATGAATGATGAGGGATAGCTATTTTAATCCCCATTCTTCAACCGTAGTCTTCGGCTTCAATCTCCGGTGGTGGCGAAGCGGTCTGATTCGTCGTGGTGGGCGGCGCGGCGTTCGATCTTCCAGCGTCGGCGGAGCGACTCGGCGTCGAAACCGTTGTTGGTTCCGTCGCGCAGATTTTCCACTTCGTGTTGAACGAGCGCGGCGATTAGTCGATAGGCTTCGGATTTGGGCATCCCTTTGGTCATGTCTTCGAGGTGTTCGATGTCGAGGAAGCGACCGACCCGCGCGCCCACGTCGCGGCTGTGGAGGATGCTCGCCCCTTTGGGAAACGCCTCGTACGTCCCGTTCAGATAGACGGGCAGGATACCCGTTCGCGAGGTCAGCGCGAGATAGCCGATGACGGGTTTGAAGTCGGCCAACTCGCCCGTCAGCGAGCGCGTGCCTTCGGGGAAAATCAGCGCGTTGAAACCCCGGTCGAGAAACGAGCGCGCGTGCCGGAGCGATTGACGCAACGACCCGCTGCGCTCCATCGGGACGAGGTTGGTGAAGTTGTCCATGTAGGCGCGCTTGTACTTGTTGTCGAAAAAGTAGTCGGCGGCGGCGAGGACGACGAGGTCGCGCCCCTGTTCGCCGAGCGCGACTTTGACGAGTCCGAAATCGAGATGCGAAGTGTGATTCGACGCGACGATGAAATTCGTGTGGACGGGAATGTTGCCGCAACCCACGCATTTCGTGTGCATCACCTTTTCATAAAAGAGACGCTGTAACACGTCGAGACCCTTGTTGCCGACGGTGCGCGCGACCGACGGAATGTAGATGTCTTGATCCTCGCGGCGGCGCTCTTCCGCAGCGCGTGCCTCCGCCGCGCGCTGCTGTGCGGCGGTCGGCTTGCGCGTGACGACGCCGCGCAATTCGCGCAGGTCGTGGACGGTCGTCAAAGTTTCGGGCGAGGTCAGCGTGCCGCCCGCCTGTTCGATGGCCGTTGCGAGTTCGACGTACATCAGGCTGTCGAAACCGAGGTCGCTGAGGCGCGTGTCGAGCGCGACCTGCGTGCGCGGGCGATTGGCGACGGTCGCGACGAGGTCGAGCAGCCACGAGGCGTTACCGTCTTCCTGCTGCGTCGTGCCGCCCGCGCCGACGCGCGAAACATTGCGCGCACTCTCTTCGAGCGTCTCCATCGCGGCGACCACTTCGCGGCGTTTGACCTTGCGCGTCGCGGTGCGCGGGAGTTCGCCGTCCCAGAAATGCAGAACCTTGACGCGCTTGAAGAAAGGCAGCATTGATGACACGTCGCGGAAATGTTCTTCGACCTTGCGGCGCACTTCTTCGCGGGTGAGCGCGATGTCATGGTCGAGGTCGGCGACGACCATGCACGCCACTTTTTCGCCGATGCCGTCGGGCAAGCCGACGACGCTCAGTTCCTTGATGAACGGCGAGTCGGCGTAGAGTTCTTCGATCTCGTCGGGATAGACGTTCTTGCCGTTGGTATCGACGATGATCTCCTTCGAGCGTCCGACGAGATAGAGATTGCCTTCATCGTCGAGGCGTCCGAGGTCGCCGGTGTAGAGCCAACGGTTGACGAGCGCGGCGCGCGTCGCCTCTTCGTTCTCGTAATAGCCGACCATCACGTTTAGACCGCGCGCGACGACTTCGCCGACGCCGCTGCCGTTGGCGTCGAGAATCTTTACTTCGACGCCGGGCAGAGGCTTGCCGACGCTCGTCGCAATCAGGCCGTTCTGCGGTCGCGTGACGGTCAGCACGGGCGAGGCTTCGGTCAATCCGTAGCCTTCGAGAATCGTGAAGCCCAGCCCGTGCATCTCGCGCTTGATCTTGTCGTTCAAGGCCGAGCCGCCGCTAATCAGATAGCGGATGCGACCGCCCATCCCGGTGTGAATCGGACGAAAGACGATCTGACCGAGATTGAGCGGCGTCTTGTCGCGCAGCCAGCTGTTCGCGCTAATCATCAAGTCGGCGGCGCGTCCGACCCACTCGCCGTTTTCGTTCAGACGAGTCTTGATGCGGCGATGGAGCAACTCCCACAGCGCGGGCACGCCGACCATGCCCGTGACGTGCCCGTTCTTGATGGCACGCGCGAGTTCTTCGCCGCTCAGGTCGGGGAGGTAGGTTATCTGCGCGCCGCGACTGAGCGGTGTCAGGAAGCCGGTCGAGAATTCAAACGTGTGATGGAGCGGCAAGACGGAGAGCACGCCGTCGCTCGTTGACATGTCGAACACGGACGAGAGCATCGACACCATGTTCGTCAGGTTCTTGTGCGAGAGCATGACGCCCTTCGGCTGTCCCGTTGTGCCCGACGTAAAGATGAGCGAGGCGAGCGATTGCGCCTGCACGCGTTGCGGCAGCCGCGCGATGCGTTCGTCTTCGGTCTGCTCGTCGGGCAGCGCGAAAACTTCCGAATAGAGCCAGACGTGCGTCGCTTCAAGCCCCGCCGCTGCGAGTCGTTCGGCGAGCGCGGGATGCGCTTCGTGCATCTGGTCGCTGATGATGATGCCGGGCGCGCCGCTCGCGCGCGTGAAGTTGACGATTTCGTCGGTCGAGCTATCGGGATCGACGGGCACACACGTCGCGCCCGCTTTGAGGATGCCGAAATAACTCAGCCCCCATTCGGGCGCGTTGTGGCTGGCGAGCACGATGCGGTCAGCCGGCGCGACGCCCGCGCCGACGAGAAACGCGGCGGCGCGCGTCGCGAGTTCCTGCAAGTTGGCGTAGGTGTATTGTTCCTTCAGACCGTCGCGCTCGATACGCATGGCGACGCGCGTCGAGAAGCGTTTGGTCGAGGTGTCGAAGAGTTCGAGCAGGTCGCGGTAGGTATAGACGCGCTTCGGTTGGGCGCGGAGGTCTTCTTCGAGCTTCGGGAAGACCCATTTTTTCAGGCCGGGGAAATGGATGTTCATCCAGTAGTCGTACCAGTCGAACCGCTCCGGCTGCCACGCCAGCAACGCTTGCTCGTCTTTGCGGATGCGCGCAAAGAGCGAGCGCACGTTGTCGGCGCGAAAGATGTAAGCGTTCTCCACCGTGAACGGGCTGAACATCTCGAATGCTTCTTTGGTTTCGCGCGTCACTTCTTCGAGACGGTCAACCTGTTCTTTCGCCTGATCGATAACATCGGCGAGGCGTCCGCCACCCCAACGCGGGCGCACGCGGTCGAGCAACGAAGAGACCTTTTTCGCGGCGGCATTGACCATCGGCGTCGAGGTCGAATCGAAACGGGCGGGGCTGACGGGTCGCGCCTCCATCCGTCCGGCGATCTCGTTGACGATGCGGATGCCGCTCTCCTTTTCGCTGAAATGCTTGCGCTTGTACATCCCCAGCAGTCCGACGATGCGGCGCATCTCGTTGGGATTGCTGTCACCCGTCGCGGCCTGATAGACGAGACGCGGTTCTTCGACGCACGCCTGCGCCGAGACGCCGAGCATCACCGCCGCGACCGAATCGACGGGCGTGATGTCGAGAATCAGTTTCTCGTTGACGGGAATCTGCGTCTGGCCTTTGAGCGCGATGAAGATGAGCGGGGCGGTGGTGGTGAACCCTTCGTTCCAACCGGGGAAGGGATAGGCCAGCGCCGATTCGACGATCGACGGGCGGACGATGCTCCGCACCATCTCTTTTTCGGCGGCGACGAGTTGCTCGCCGAGACTCTTGGTGTAGGTGTAAATGTTCGGCCAACCCCACCACGTCGCGCGTTCGATGCCGAGGTCGGTAAGCCGCGTCCGCGTCCAGACCTTGCGTTCGCGCGCGACGGCCAGTCCCATCGCGTCGAGGTCGTCGGGGTCGCGCCCCTCTTCGATCAGACGCTGCCGCGCCTGCTCGCGGAAACGCGCGGCCTGCATCGCGTCGCGCGCTTCTTCGCGGACGCGCTCGGCGAGTTTCGCGCAGTCGCGGATCTCGTGCTCGACATCGAACTCGACGCCGGGCAGTTCATCGCGGCGCGGAAAATAACCGATAACCGGGTCGCTTTCCCAGATGGGGCCGGAACGATTGCCAGCGACGAAGCAGGTCGAGACATGGACGAGGGCGGGACGCTTCATCCGTCTGGCGAACGAGATGACGTTCTGCGTGCCGACGACGTTGGTGCGCAACGCGCTCTCAAGCGTCGGGTTGAAGGTGACGTTGCCTGCGCTGTTGATGACGACATCGATGTCGTCGGCGACCGTCTGCGCGGCTTCTTCGGTGAAACCCAGATTGTCTTCGCCGATGTCGCCGCCGACGATGCGCACCTTGTCGCGGATGAAGCCCTCGAAGGCGTCGCCGTAGCGTTCGCGCAAGGGGTCGAAGGGCGGCGCGGTGATGACGTTGTTCCAGAAACGCGTCTCGGATTCCGCCGCCGAACGCGCGCGCACCGTGACGTAGACGCGCCCGACGTTCGGAAAACGATAGAGCAACATGCTGAGTGTGACTTTGCCGAGAAAGCCCGTGCTCCCGATGAGGAAGATTTTCCGCTCGTTATAGATTTCGGTCGGAGATAGTTTCATTGCCAAAAGTTGAAAGGAATCTTTTCCGGTCGTCACTTCAAGTTGAGAATCGGCCAATCGTGATGGAGCGCCGTTTGCCGCAGTCGCATGTCGGGGTTGACCGCCGCCGGATGCCCGACGATCGAGAGCATCGGCAGGTCGCTCATACTGTCGCTGTAGGCGTAGGAATCGGTTAGATTGATGCCTTCGCGTTCGGCGTAGGAACGGATCCACGAAGCTTTGGTCGCCGCCGCGAGCACGGGCGGCAGCAGTCTGCCGGTGGCGATACCGTTGACGAATTCAAGATGGTTTGCCACGTACACTTCGATGCCGAGATAGTCCATCAAAGGTTTCACCGAAATGTCGAGCGCGCCGGTAACGACCACTTGCCGGAGTCCGAGTCGCTTCGACTTTTCAATCAACTCGAACGCGCCGGGAAAGATGGCGGGCTTGAGCACGTCCTCGAAAAGTTCGTCGGCGAAGAAGCGCAGACGGTCTTCGGTTTCGCCCTTGTACCGCTTGAAGAACATGTCGTTGAAGACCTTGCGGCTATACTGGTCGGCGACGGCGAACACCGGAATGCTCAGGAGCGTCGTCGTGCTTTTGGTCAATGTGCGCCACAAGCCCTGTTGATTCCGCGCGTAGAAACCGAGCGTGTGCACGAGATTCGTGCTGACCAGTGTTCCCTCAAGGTCGTAGAATGAAGCGGCAGCCAAACCATCCTCCTGAAAGTCTTTTTCTGTTGACTAAAAAGCGTCGCGCGAAATGCCCGGATAAATGTTTAGGGCGGGAAATATACTCTATTCCGTCGGGTTTTTGTAAGCGGAGGCCGTCAAGTTTCTTCGGGCAGACGCGCGTGCGCCCCCACCGTAGCCGGTAAATTATCCCTGATGCTATACTGCGACAAACGCAAACGTAATGCAGAATCGAACCCGAAGAAGTTTTGAGGAGTCAGCCGTAGTGTCCAAAATATCATTGTGGGCGGTCGCGTTCGTGCTCGGCGGTCTGAGTTTGTCGTGTGCCACGCCCGCGACGCCGTCGCCCGCCGCGTCGTCCAACCTGTCACCCGTTCCCGTCGCTGACCTCGTGCTCCAGGCAGACAAACTTTATTCCGAACGCGACAACCTCGAACGGCTGGGTGAAGGCATCATCGCTCTCAAACGCGCCCGCGCCGCCGGAGTGCGTAACTACGAAGTCGTCTGGCGTCTGGCGAAGTTCAACTACTACCTCGGCGACCACGCGACGGGCGACGCGACGCGCGAAGTCGCTTTCCGCGACGGCATCGAGGCGGGCGAAACGGCTGTCCGCATCGAGCCGAACCGTCCCGAAGGCCATTTCTGGTTGGGCGCAAACCTCGGCGGGCGCGCGAAGTTGCAAGGCGCGCTCAGCAGTCTCGCGACCATCCCGGAAATCCGCCGCGAGATGGAAGCCGTCCTCAAAATCGACGAAAAATATTTGGGCGGCAGCGCCTACGTCGTGCTCGGCCAGATTGATCTGGAGTTGCCGGAGATGTTGGGCGGCGACGCGAAACGCGCCGTCGGGTTGCTCGAAAAGGGGTTGAGAGTGGACGACAGCAATACGCTGGTTCGTCTCCGGCTCGCCGAAGCCTACCTCGCCGTCAAACGCCCCGCCGAAGCGCGCCAACAACTCGAAGCCATTCTCAAGTCGCCCCCCGACCCCGAATATCTCCCCGAACACAAAGAGTCAACCGCCGCCGCCCGCGAACTCCTGGACAAAAAATTTTAGCGAGACCGTGAGCCGTGAAAATCGCGACGTGGAATGTTAACTCGGTGCTGGCGCGTCTGCCGCTCGTCTTGCGTTGGCTCGCCGCGACGCGCCCCGACGTATTGTGCTTGCAGGAAATCAAGTGCGTCGACGAGAAGTTTCCGCGCGCGGCGTTCGCCGAACTCGGCTACGCGGCGGAGGTCTATGGGCAACCGACCTACAACGGCGTTGCGATACTTTCGCGCACACCCTGCACCGAAGTCCAGCGCGGTTTTCCAGACGACGCGACGGGGGCGCACGCGCGTCTGCTCGCGGCGACGGTCGGCGGCGTCCGCGTGGTCAACGTCTATGTTCCGAACGGCGCGTTCGTCGGCTCGGACAAGTACGACTTCAAACTCGAATGGCTCCGACGCCTCCGGAAGTTTTTCGATGATGGCTACTCGCAGCAGTCGCCGGCGCTGCTCTGCGGCGACTTCAACGTCGCGCTCGAAGACCGCGACGCGCACGACCCCGAACTCTGGCGCGGCAAGGTTCTGTTCAGCGAGCGCGAGCAGTCGCAACTCGAAGAGGTTCGACGGTGGGGCTTCGTCGATGCCTTCCGTCTCCACGTCGAAGAGGGCGGACATTATTCGTGGTGGGATTATCGCGCGGGTTCGTTTCGACGCAACGCGGGGATGCGTATCGATCACATCTGGGTGAGCGAACCGCTCGCCGCGCGCTCGACGGGCGCGTGGATTGCGCTGGAGACGCGCGGTTGGGAGCGGCCATCAGACCATGCACCCGTCGTCGTCGAGTTGAAAGACTGACCGGGCAACGCAATAACGAAGTCGCATAAGAAACCGGGGGGATGAACATGGAGGGAACGCAGAAGTGGCCTGACGCGATTTGGGTGGTGCGTCATGGCGAGAGCGCGGGCAACGTGGCGCGCGACGCGGCGGAAGCCGCCGGGCATGAGGTGATAGATATCGGGGCGCGCGACGTAGATGTCCCGCTCTCGCCGTTGGGCGAACGGCAGTCGCTCGCGCTCGGTCGCTGGTTCGGCAGGATGACGCCCGAAGAGTTGCCGACCGTGGTGCTCTCTTCTCCGTACGTTCGCGCGCGGCGCACGGCGGAGTTGGTGCTGGCGGGCGCGGGCATCGACACGGACGCCGTCACCTTCGTCGCCGACGAACGCCTGCGCGAAAAAGAGTTCGGCATCTTCGACCGGCTAACCAAAACCGGTATGCGGCAAAAGTATCCGAACGAGTCGAAGCACTACAGTCAGGTCGGCAAGTTTTATTTCCGACCGCCGGGCGGCGAAAGCTGGTGCGACGTGATTCTCCGGCTCCGCAGCGTCATCGACACCATCACGCGCGAGTATCGACGCGAGCGCGTCCTCGTCGTCGCGCATCAGGTGACGGTCAACTGTTGCCGCTATCTGCTGGAGCGGATGAGCGAAGCCGAAATCCTCGCCATCGACCGTCAGGCCGACATCGCCAACTGCTCGGTCACCTCGTACGAGTTCGACCCCATGCTCGGACGCAAGGGCAAACTCGCGTTGCGTCTGTTCAACTTTTGCGCGCCGCTCGAAGAAGCAGGCGAGAAAGTGACGACGGAAAAAGATGTCCCGGTCGCCCCGAAATAGCCCGGCGAAAAAGCGTGCGGGCGCGTCTGCCAAACGCCCGCCCGCCGGTTCTGACGCTGCGAATAGCGCGCCGCTCATCACCACGGCGGGCGTGCTGCGCCGTCGTTTGCCCCTGCCGCAGCCGGATGCCGAAGGCGACAAAGAGGAACGCGGGCGCGTGCTCGTCATCGGCGGTTCGACCGAAATGCCGGGGGCGGCGATTCTCTGTGCGACGGCGGCGCTGCGTGCGGGGGCGGGCAAACTTCAAATTGCGACTTGCCGCACGGTCGCGCATGTGGTTGGCGCGACCGTGCCCGAAGCGCGCATCTTCGCGCTCGCCGAGACGCGGAGCGGAGGTATTGCCGCCGCTTCCGCCGCCGCCGAA
>JBGTHJ010000324.1:0-7799 GCA_041746175.1 Pyrinomonadaceae bacterium | reverse complement strand
CAAAGAGCGGGCGAAGAAAGCGATCAAGATCGAGTGGCAGTTTTCCATCGCCTCGGCGCGGGCAAAACTCAACCGGCATTATGAAGCCGTGCAAGCTGAGAACGTTCAATACAAAGGAACTTAAATTACAGAGTACTGAGTGTGCCCGTTGCCCTAAAGTCCCTATGCGACGCTTATCTGTATCAAACAGGGCTAGGATAGATAGAGCGGCATTGTACGCCAACTGTGAAGTATCTAGCACGCCCTTTAAGAAAAAGCGTAGCCATCCTTCCCAATCACCATCTTCTCGAACACTTTGCAGTCGAGCATAGTATTCATCCCGATAAGTCTTAAAATACAAGCTCAAATAAAGCATCGGCTCTTTTAATGCCCCCTCTGAGCAAAGCAACAATGTGATTAGAAGTCGTCCCAAACGCCCATTGCCATCTTGAAATGGATGGATAGTTTCAAATTGAACGTGAGTCAAAGCGGCTTTGATGAGGACGGATGTGCGCGATGGTTGGTCATGCAAAAACCTTTCGAGCGCATCTAAACACTCCATCATTTCATTAGCTGGCGGTGGCACATACGTAGCGTTACTAGGTTTTGTGCCCCCTACCCAATTCTGCGAAATCCTGAACTCACCCGGACTCTTGCTACTTCCACGCCCCCTCTCCAACAAGATGCCGTGAACCTCACAAAGAAGTCGGAGCGAAAGCGGTAGTCGCCTGTCGGCGCGAATACTCTGGATACCGTAATCCATCGCGCGAACGTAATACGAGACTTCCCGCACGTCATCAACCGGAGCACCGGGAGCTTCATCAAGTTCAAAAAGCAAAAGCTCTTGTAGGGACGACTGTGTTCCTTCGATTTGAGATGAAAGTAGAGCTTCTTTACGAATGTAGAAATAGGTAAAGAGGTAAGTGTCGGGCAGAAGTGCTGTTACCCCGTCGAGTCTCCCAAGCGCAAGGTTCGCCTTTTCCAGCAAATCGCAAATCCCATCGTCTAACACTATCGGCGGATCGGGGGGTAGCGGATACGGCACAAAAGCCCTAAAAGGGTCGTGCTTTTCAGAGCAAGAGATGTATCTGCCGGTCGCGCGACGCGGTGTTTTAGCCATACTTAAAGCCGCTTTAGTATAGATTTTCTTACTTAAAAAGTGTGGCACTTTTTTAAGTTAAACACAAGGTTTACGCAGAGTCCTTGCCTGCGCAAGTACATAGATGCGAATCGCAGTAGAAAACGAGGAGAAAGAAGGCGACTGCCAGCTTTCCTTAGCAATGAATCATCACCGCAACAGTCGAGCGCACTTTGCTCGCCCTTTACTTTGCGATCAAGCGATGTGTCTTCTTTTCTCGAAGCAGCCCTCTATAGCAAGTTGCAATTGCATGTAGCACATAAAAGAGCGGCATCGCCTGGGAGCGCGAGCGTCCCGCGCGCATTGAGCGTTCGGAGAACGCGAACCATTGAACCTGCTCCGAGCACGCTTGCCAGCGGGACGCTGGCGCTCCCGGCACTCACCCAATTGCAAACCGCTATAAGCAAGAATTTCTACCAACTCGCCTAATTTGTCCGCCCCCTAAACTACTGATTCGCATAGATGAATGACCCACTGACCCACTCCTCCGGGCGCGGCAAATTGACGCATCGGAGGGGTATCGGCTACACTCGACGGTTCGGTCGGGGCAACAATTTTCATCTGAGAGGTTTACAAAGAAATGGCTCGTGACGTTTTTATTCTGGGGGGCAAGCGGACGCCGATGGCGAGTTACGTCGGCGCGTTGAAGGACGTGAAGGCGATTGATTTGGCGGCGAGCGCGGCGCGTGCGGCGCTCGAAGCGACGGGCGTCGCGGCGGACGAGATCGACCACACGGTCATCGGCAACGCGCTGCAAACTTCGGGCGACGCGATTTACGGTGCGCGACACGTCGCGTTGAAAGCGGGCGTGCCCGCAGAGCGTCCCGCGCTGACGGTCAACCGTCTGTGCGGCAGCGGGATTCAATCGATCATCTCCGGGGCGCAGATGATTCAACTCGGCGAAGCCGAAACCGCGCTCGTCGGCGGCATGGAGTCGATGTCGATGGCGCCGCACGCGATTTACGGTGCGCGGGCGGGGTTCGCGCTCGGTCAGGGCAAACTCGAAGATACGCTGATGGTCGCGTTGCTCGACACCTATTGCAACACGACGATGGCGGGGACGGCGGAAAATCTCGCGCGCCGCTACGAAATCGCGCGCGAAGACCAGGACAAGTACGCGCTCCGCTCGCAACAGGAAGCCAAACGCGCGCTCGATGCCGGCATCTTCGCCGAAGAGATTTCGCCCGTCGAAGTGAAGACGCGCAAGGGAATAAAAATGGTCGAAGCGGACGACCACATGCGCCCCGACACGACGCTCGAAGTGCTCGCCAAACTTCCGACCGCGTTTAGCAAAGATGGTTTCGTCACTGCCGGAAACGCTTCCGGCATCGTCGACGGCGCGGCGGCGCTGGTCATCGCGGGCGAAGATTACGTCAAGCGTCGCGGCGTCAGTCCGCTGGGGCGCATCGTCGCGTGGGCTTACGCCGGAGTCGAGCCGGACGTGATGGGCATCGGCCCCGTGCCCGCCGTCCGCAAGGCGCTTGAGAAGGCCGGATTAAAACTCGCAGACATCGACCTCGTCGAAGTCAACGAGGCGTTCGCGGCGCAGTATCTCGCGGTTGAAAAAGAACTCGGACTCGACCGCGCGCGGACAAACGTCAACGGCGGAGCCATCGCGCTCGGTCACCCGCTCGGCGCGACGGGCACGCGCATCACTCTAACGATGCTGCTCGAACTGCGCCGGCGCGGCGGTCGTTACGGTCTCGCGACCGCCTGCATCGGCGGCGGACAGGGCATCGCCATCATCTGCGAACGCGTTTAGATGGGCGACGGCGGGCGGAGCGGTGAAAGGCCACAACAAATGTCCGGACGCGCGACCGCGAGCGGTTAAGTCGAAGACCGACACGCGGCGTCCGGACATCCCCTATTTTCAACCCGCGCCCGCCCAACGCCCCCGCCCGATGTTCACGAAGATATAAACCGGCCTTAACCATTCCGGCAGCAACTGCACCGCGACAAGTTGGCTCGATTTTGAGATTGGCCGGAAGGCTGTTTGTAGGCTTGACCTCGCACCGTTTATCCGGTAAAAAACCTTCGCCGAACCTATCTTCCACACACCTTGTTGTGAAGTGGAAGCCACCACTCCGTTAGTTAATCACGAAAGGAATAGTACCCGTGCTTTTATCGCCTCGTGGCGGACGCTGCCGAGCGTCTGTGCCGTCGCAATTTTTCTCCGCCGTCATCAGCTTGTGCTTAATGCTGCAATTTGTCGTGGCCGTCTCGCCGATCACGGCCTACGGTCAGAAGGGTGCGGCGCGAACCGTGCCGAACGTACCGGGAACCGCGTCGACGATTTTTATCAACGAGATTCTCTACGACGTTACGGGCACCGACACGGGCGAGTTCGTCGAGGTCGCAGGGCCGGCGGGGACTGATCTGACGGGCTGGACAATCGTGCTCTACAACGGAGGCGGTACTCCGGCGGGGCAGAGCTACGACACAGATGCGCTGCCCACCCCGATACCTTCGCAAGCGGGCGGTTACGGCACGGTCGCTGTTACTTACGCCTCGAACGGCGTTCAGAACGGCGCGCCCGACGGCATCGCGCTCGTCAACGGGACGACGGTCGTTCAATTCCTCTGCTACGAGGGGTCGTTCACGGCGTCGAACGGCCCCGCCAGCGGGCTGACGTGCACCGACATCGGCGTCTCGCAGAGCGGCACGAACGCCGTCGGCACGTCGCTCCAGTTGCAGGGGTCGGGGACGACCTACGGCAACTTCACATGGAACGCCACCTCGATTGCGAACACGCAGAACGCGCCCAACACGGGGCAGACGTTCATGGGCGGCCCGCCCGTTGATAATCCGCCGACCGTCGCCAGCACCAATCCGGCGGATAACGCCGTCAACGTCGGTGCGACATCCAACATCAGCGTCACGTTCAGCGAACCCGTTACCGCGACGACCAGTTCTTTCCAGATTAGCTGCGCCACGAGCGGCACGCACGCGTTTAACCTGTCGGGCGGCCCGACGACCTACACGCTCGACCCGACGACCAATTTCACGGCGGGCGAAGTGTGCACGGTCACGGTCGTCGCCGCGCAGGTCGCGGATCAGGACGGCACGCCCAACAATATGGCGCAGGACTTCATCTTCGACTTCACGATAGCGGGCGGCCCGCCGACGCCGATTCACACGGTTCAAGGCAGCGGCACCGCATCGCCCATCGTCGGCCAGGTGGTGACGACCACCGGCGTTGTCACGCTGCTCAAGACGACGACCAACACGGGCGGAGCCGCCGATCACTTCTTCCTCCAAACGCCTGACGCCGATGCGGACGCCGACCCGAACACGTCACAAGGCATTCTGGTTTTCACGTCGGCGGTTCCAACCGTCGCCGTCAGCGACGAAGTGAACGTGACCGGCACGGTCGAAGAGTTCTTCGGGATGACGCGGATTACCTCGGTCACGAACGTCTCGGTAATCGACACCGGCAACCCGCTCCCCACACCCGTTACGCTGACAACGACCATCCTTGATCCGTCGGCAGCCTCTGCCGCGCAACCGCAACTCGAAAAGTTCGAGGGCATGCGCCTGTCTGCCACCTCGCTCACGACCGTCGCGCCGAACGACAACTTCTACGATGTGGACACGGTCATCACGGGCGTGCCGCGCCCCTTGCGCGAACCCGGCATCGACATCACGCAGCCCGTCCCGCCCGACCCGACATCCGGCATGATCGACCCCAACATCCCGCGCTGGGATAAAAACCCGGAGCGCATCGTCATCGACACGAACGGGCGCAGCGGTGCGGCGCTCAATCCGTACACGTCGAACGTGATACTCTCGAACATCGCCGGGCCGCTCGATTTCACGTTCAGCCGCTACCGGCTCATCACCGAGTCTACGCCGGCGGCGACGGGCAACATTTCCGCCGTCCCTGTCCCCACGCCCATGTCGAACGAATTCACCGTCGCGGGTTTCAACATCGAGAACTTCAACAACGCCGCGACGCAGCGCCAGAAAGCCGCGCTCGCCATCCGCGACGTGATGCACCTGCCGCACATCATCGGCCACGCGGAAATCTTTGAACTCACCGGCCTGCAAGCCCTCGCCACAGAGGTCAATTCCATCTCTCCCGGCAGGACATATCAGGCATATCTCGAAGAGGCCGACAACACATCGGGCGATGCCGATCAGGATGTCGCGTTCCTCGTCGATACGTCGCGCGTTGAGGTCAACAGCGTCGTCCAGGAAGAACTAGCGGGATGCGTCGGGACGGCGGCCACCTGCAACACGTTCACCAATCCCAACAACGGCCAGCAGGAACTGCTCAACGACCGTCCGCCGCTCGTCCTGAACGCGAACATCGACCCTTCGGGCGCAAACCTGCCCGTCATCGTCGTGGTTAATCACACGCGCTCTTTCATCGATATCGAAGCCGTCGCGGGCGAAGGGCCGCGCGTCCGCGCCAAGCGCAAAGCGCAGGCCGAGTTCCTCGCCAACCTGCTTCAGAACTTGCAGACCGCCAACCCGACGACGAGCGTTATCTCGGTCGGCGACTACAACGCCTATCAGTTCAGCGACGGCTACACAGACCCCATCGCGACCATCAAGGGCAACCCGACGCCCGACGACCAGATCGTCGTTGACCAAAGCCCCGACGTCGTCGACCCGAACTTCGTCAACCTGATAGACGAACTGCCGCCCTCCGAGCAGTATTCGTTCATCTTCGAGGGCACCCCGCAGGCGCTCGACCACGTCATCATCAACACGGTGGCGAACGCACGCAGGACGCGCATCGCCATCGCGCGCAACAACGCCGACTTCCCGGAAGTTCCGGCGGCGACCTATGAATCAAACACCGCGCGTCCCGAACGCAACTCCGACCACGACATGCCCGTCGCATATTTCTCGCTCGGCGGGGCGCAGCCCGCAGGCTCGGTTATCATCAGCGAGTTTCGCCTGCGCGGGCCGGATCCTTCGGCGTCGCCAGTGCCGATCAAACCTTCGGCGACCCAGAATACGACCAAGCCATCGAGGGGTGGAACTCCGCTTGGCGCTACGGCGGTGGCTGACAACAACGAGTTCATCGAAATTTATAACAACACCGACGCCGACATCGTGGTCGCCACCACCGATGGCTCATCGGGCTGGTCGCTCGTCGGCTCTGACGGCGTTGCGCGCTTCGAGATTCCCATCGGGACGACCATCCCGGCGCGCGGCCACTTCCTCGGAGTTCAAGGCAACGGCTACAGCCTCGCCAACTACGGTGGCACCAACGCCGCGCAGGGCGATGTCGTTTACTTCAACCCCATCCCCGACAACGGCGGCGTCGCGCTGTTCCGCACGAGCAACTCGGCGAACTTCACGATGGAGAGTCGTCTCGACGCGGTGGGCTACGCGGATGCCGGCGCGCTCTATCGCGAAGGCGCGGGGCTGCCGACGGGTGGGCCGGAGTTCGACGCTGACACGGCGGAATTCAGTTTCGTCCGCTCGATGGCTGTGCCGGTGATGGGACTGCCGAAGGATACTGGCGACAACTCGAACGACTTCATCGGCGTTTCGACCGACGGGGAGGGAACCGGACTCGGGATGCGGCTCGGCGCGCCCGGCCCCGAAAACATCTTCAGCCCCATTCAACGCAACGGCCTCTTCGGTGTCACCAACCTCGACCCGGGGGCGTCGACATCGGCGTCGCCGAACCGCGTCCGCGTCCAATGCGCGAGCGCGCCGGAGTGCAACCCGACGACGGCGCAGAACGGCACGCTCAGCTTCCGCCGGACGGTCACCAACAATTCAACCGTGCCCGTCTCGCGGCTGCGTTTCCGTATCATCGACATCTCGACCTTCCCGCGTCCGAGCACGGGCACGGCTGATCTTCGCGCGCTCACCTCGTCGAACGTGATGGTCACCTTGACGGGCGGCGCGCAGGTTCCCGTCAGCGGCACGACGCTCGAAATGCCGCCCGCGCAACCGCTCGGCGGTGGCTGGAACTCTTCGTGGCTGGCCGGCACCATCGACTTCTCCAACCCGTTGCCCGCCGGATCGAGCGTCGATGTCCAGTTCGTTCTGGGCGTGCAGCAGACGGGCGTGTTCCGCTTCTTCTTCAACGTCGAAGCGGGCGACGACCCGGACGGAATAGTAACGAGTCCCGTTGTCGGTTCATCCGTCAAAACGACGGCTGGGCGCTACAGGTAAACGCATCGCCGACGTTTGAAGGCCGGTCGAAAGGCTGTGTGAAGCGAGTCATCGCCTTCACGCAGCCTTTCACTTTTCACGCCGGAATACAGGACACCCGCGCGCCTTTTGTTTCGCTTTGGTACGTCGCACCGCAACGTGCCGCGCGGTGCGCGGTCGATGCTCTGCGCCCGATACTTCAACATTACGCCGTCCCCCGCACACTTCGCTCGAAGGCGTGCCGAGTCGGCATGAATCTTGCCGTTAAAAAATCTTGCCGTTAAAAGAGGCTCGTGATTCGCTTTTTAACTTCCCTCGTTTATTCAAAAAGAAGGAGCAGCATGGCTACCAACAAACTTGTGACGGGACTTTTCAAAACACGCGTCGCCGCCGAATCCGCGGTCGATGCGATTATCAAACGCGGCTACACGCGCGACGACATCAGCGTCCTGATGTCCGACGCGACCAAGAGCAAAGAGTTTGCCATCGAGACGGGCACGCGCGCGGCTGACGGTGCTGGCATAGGCGGCGCGGTCGGCGGCACGGTCGGCGCGGTGCTCGC
>JBGTHJ010000323.1:0-6091 GCA_041746175.1 Pyrinomonadaceae bacterium | reverse complement strand
GGCAGCATCACGTCCCGCCGTCTCCACCCTTCGACCGTCCACATCGGCGCACTCGCCCTGCGCGGCGTGCCGACCGATTTCCTTTCGGGAACGCATCGCGGCGCGCCCGTCCTCCTCGGACGCGATGCCCTCCGCCCTTTTCAAGTGTCCTTCGACCCGTCTCGCCGTCTGATTCACATCAAGCCCGGTTAAACTCGCGTCTTGATAGCCTTCGAGTTGCGCGCGCGTCCCCCGCTAAGAACCGCGCGCGGTTGTCTCGCAAACCCCTAGAAACCGACCTCTAACCGTTTACGGGAGCGTCGTTTGACGCATTTGCAGAAGGGCATTGACACCCGTTTCGGAGGCGAGTAACATGACGCGCTGGCTTCATGCCTACTGTTAATTTAACTGGCGCGCACTCAGCAATCACTTCAACATTCTGAGCGAGGTCGGTCTAAGCCTCCGTCAAGGCTTCCGAAAACTGACATGAATCGGGCAGCCGTCTCCATTCCTGAAAAACTCTTCTTCAAAATCGGCGAGGTGTGTGAAATCACCGACGTGCAGGCGCACGTTCTGCGCTACTGGGAATCAGAATTTTCGATGCTCGCCCCGCAGAAAAACCGCGCCGGGCAGCGCACCTATCGCAAGCGCGATGTCGAGATGGTTTTGCGCATCAAAGAACTGCTTTACGAAGACCAGTACACCATCGCCGGGGCCAAGAAGAAACTCTCCAGCGAACTGCGCGGCGCGAGTAAACTCAAAGTCGTGACCCCGGAGATGAGCGCCTCTCAAACGGGCGCGCCGCCGGAGATGCAGAACCTCGTGCCGCCCGGCATTTCACCGAACGCGACGACTTCGCCGAACACCACCACGTCTCATGTCTCGCTGCCGCCCGTGAGCTTTGCGGAAGCCGCGCCGGTCGATGAGCGCGTTCCACTCTCGGACGACCGGCGCGTCGCCCTGCGTCGTCTGCGGACGGAGTTGCACGACTTGCTCACGCTGCTCGACACCGTCAAACGCTAGTTCCGCAACCCCCCACGCTGACGATGATTTTTATACCGCGCGCGATTTGACAAAAAATCTTTTCCGGCCATACTTGTCACCGAGTTAACGGGATGTGGCGCAGCCTGGTAGCGCGCACCCTTGGGGTGGGTGAGGCCGCTGGTTCGAATCCAGTCATCCCGACCAGACGAAAAGGGCTTTCAAGCTAAACAAGCTTGAAAGCCCTTTTCATGTTCGGCGTCACGCACCCGTCGATCGCCCGCCGCTTTTCGCCATCATTCCGCTCCGGTGCGACCACCGGCGGCATCGGAGCGGAGTTGCGCGGTCATGTTGCGGATGCCGTGCTTGTCGAGGAGGTGACGGAGCGAGCGCACGGAGAGATGGAGGATTTCAGCGGCGCGGGTCTGATTGCCGCCCGTGCGACGGAGGGCTTCGAGGATGTATGTCTTTTCGAGTTGGTCGAGATGCGCGACGAGATTGAGTCCTTCGTCGGGGAGGTCGAAAGCGGCGGCGATGCGCGTCGGGTTGTAGTTGGTGACGTGTTCGGGGAGGCGTTCGGTCTGAATCGCGTCGGTGCGTTCGAGCGCGACGGCGCGCTCGATGGTGTGCTCAAGTTCGCGGACGTTGCCCGGCCACGAATAGCGTTCGAGCAACTCCATCGCTTTATCCGAGACGGCGAGCGTGCGTCCCGTCTGTGCGCTGAACTTTTGCATGAAGTGCTCGACGAGTTCGGGGATGTCCTCGCGCTTCTCGCGTAGCGGTGGAAGCTCAATCGGGATGACCGAGATGCGATAGAAAAGGTCTTCGCGGAAACCGCCCTGTTTGACCATCGCGGCGAGGTCGCGGTTGGTGGCGGCGATGACGCGCGTATCGAAGGCCGTCTCTTCGTGCGCGCCGACGGGACGCACCTTGCGCTCCTGTAGCACGCGCAGAAGTTTGACCTGCATGGTGGACGACATCTCGCCGATTTCGTCGAGAAAAATCGTCCCCTTGTCAGCCGCCTCGAAGAGACCTTTGCGGTTCGCGGTCGCGCCCGTGAACGCGCCGCGCACGTAACCGAAGAGTTCGGATTCGAGCAGCGTTTCGGTGAACGCGCCGCAGTTAATCGGCATGAACGGCTTATCGACGCGCGGCGACAAATTATGAATGGCGCGGGCGACCATCTCCTTGCCCGTGCCCGACTCGCCCGTGATGAGCACGGTCGAGTGGACTTCGGCGACCGTCTCGACCATCTGGTAGACGGTCTGCATCCGGGGCGAGCGTCCGATGAGTTGGTCGAGCCGACCGCGCTGATTCTGCGCCCGCCGGAAGGCGCGATTCTCCTGCAAGAGCGCGAGCCGTTCGAGCGCCTTGTCGACGATCAGCTTGAGTTCGTCAACATCGAAAGGTTTCTGGATGAAGTCGTCGGCGCCGAGTTTGAACGCCTCGCGCGCGGTTTCGACGGTGGCGAACGCGGTCATCATCACGACGGCCACGTCGGGCAGGAAACCGCGCGCCGCGCGGAGCAGTTCGATGCCGCCCATGTCCGGCATCTTCACGTCTGAGATGATTAGGTCGGCGGTTTCGGCGCGCAGCAGTTCGAGCGCACGCCGCCCGTTCTCCGCCGCCCGGACGCTGTGACCCGCACGGCTGAAGACCAGCGTCAAAAGCTGGCGCATTCCCTGCTCGTCGTCAACGATTAATATGTTCGCCATGATTTTTAAGGATTCAACTATTACTCGTCAGCTATCAGTGGGTGGTTTGATATTCAATATGCTTTCCGGCGACTGACCCGTCACGTCCTCGTTCCGAGTCGCCGCCGGTAGCTCGACCGTAATCGTCGTGCCGTGCCCTTCGCGGCTGCGGACGTTGATTGTACCACCATGATCGCGGATGATTTGATAGACGATGGACAGGCCGAGGCCGGTGCTGCCGGTGGTTGAGGAAGAGAACGGCTCGAAGAGGCGTTCGACCTGTTCGGGCGACATGCCGCATCCGGTGTCTGTGACGGTGAAACGGAAGCGACCGGGCGCGGTGCGGTGTAGTTCGGCGTGGAGGCGTCCGCCGTCGGGCATTGCGCCGAGCGCGTTGCGCGCCAGATTCCAGAAGACCTGTTTGATGCCGGCGGCGTCGGCGAGCGCCATGATCGGCTCGTCCGGCAGATCGTCTTCGATGATTTGATCGCCGCGAATTTCGGGGCTGTGCCGCAAGAGTGTGAACGTCTCGCGAAGCGGTTCGCGGATGTCGATTTCGGCGAGCGCGACGGGGCGTGGCCGCGCGTAAGTTAGAAAGTCGGTGATGATGCGGTTGAGACGGTCGGATTCTCTGAGCACGATTTCCATCAACTCGGCCTGACCGGAATCGCCGTTCAACTCGCTACGCAGCACCTGAATCGAGCCGCGCATCGCCGCCAGCGGGTTGCGTATCTCGTGCGCGATGCCCGCCGCGACGCGCCCGACCGCCGCCAGTTTGTCTTGCCGGCGCGACGTTTCTTCCATCGCGCGGACGTGGGTCAGGTCTTGAAAAGTTATCACAAGTCCGGTCGTCTCGCCGCTCTCGGAAAAGAGCGGCGAGACGCTGTAGCCGAGCCGTAGTCGTAAGCCTTCGGCGGTCAGGCATTCGGCTTCAAAGCGCGGGCTGCTATGTCCCTCTCGGGCCGCGCGCAACGACTCTTCGATCTTGTCGCGGATGTCGCCGAACAGAATCGAGACGTGCTCGCCGCGCAGAATTTGTGCGGTGTGGCCGGTCATCTCTTCCGCCGCCGCGTTGAAGGTATAGATGCGGCCTTTGAGGTCGGTGGTGACGACGCCGGAGCGAATCGACTCGACGATCCGTTCGTGGAGTTCGCGCAGATTGGTGAGCGCGTGCGTCGCTTCGATCAATTGCACGTCCGAGCGCGACTGCCGCGCGGCGAGTTGCGCCGAGAGCAGCCCGACGACGAAAAACGCGATGACGTTCAGCCCGATGGCTTCGACCGCTTCCGCGACCGTGAAGATTGCGCCGCGCGGCGTCGCGATCCATCCGAATGTAATCGCCAGCATCACCGACGTGTAGCCGGACGCGCACCCGACCGAAGTCAGCAACGCCCCACGCTCGCCCAAGAATATGCTCGACACCGAAATGATGACGATGTAGAGCGCCACGTAGGGCGAGCGCGAATACCCGGAAGCCCACACCAGCCACGACACCAGCACCACATCAAACAGCAGTTGCGCGCCCGCCTGTATCCGCTGCCGCACGAGCGCGAAACGCAACGCCGCCGCATAGACCAGCGACAACGCGAAGACGACGCCGACGAACGGCAGCATCACGCGCGTCGCTCCGCGCTCGACGTTGCCGAACCAGTCGCCCGACCACAACGCCCCGACCGCCAACAGCAACGTCGCCACGGCAAGCCGCGCGGCGATTAGCCGCCACAGCCTGCGCCCGCTTAAGTCGTCCCGCATCGCCTCGCCGCCCGCGCTTTTCACGAACTCAAGCCTAGCATAAAAAGCGGCGACGAAAAGGAAAAATACTCTCCCCCTAGGACGAACGCATCTTGAATTTAAGCAATAAGCAGAGATATGTCATTCTTGATCTTGTTTTACCATTAAACGAGACGCCAAAAGGGTGACAGATGAAAGAACAACCAAGACCTGCGCTCATTGAACACCTTGAGAAGATCAACGATCCGCGCCGCGAGATCCCCAAGCGCCATAAGTTGATCGACATTCTGGTGATTGCTATCTGCGCGACTGTTTGCGGGGCTGTAGCGTGGACCGAGATGGAAGAATATGGTGGAATCTCGAAGAGAAGTCATCGGTCAGTCAGCGACCGTTGAGAGAAGATATTTCATCTCCAGCCTTGAGGCAGATGCCAAAGAAGCATTGCGCTGTGTGTGCGCGGACATTGGGCGATAGAAAACTCCCTGCATTGGGTGTTGGATGTGGCCTTCCGAGAAGATGCTTGCCGAATCAGAGAGAAGAACTCGGCTGAGAACATGGCAATTTTAAGACATCTGGTGCTCAATCTGTTGAAACAAGAGAAGAGTTGCAAACGGGGGATCAAGACTAAAAGGCTCAAGGCAGGATGGGATGAAAGCTATTTGCTCAAAGTTCTCAACATTTAAGATGCGTTCGCCCTACTCTCCGCCCGTCCGCCCCGCCAAGCCTTCCGGTTTGAAATGAATTGGCGGGCTGCGTCATAACCTAACGAGATTACTCTCCAACCGTGAAGCAGCGTGGTGATTAGTGATTAGGATGTCTTGCCATCAAATTGCAAATTTTTATTGATGCGGGGAAGAATGCTTGCTAATATCCCCGCGCGATTAAATCAAAGATTGACAGTGCGGTGCAGAGCAGTTTTTTGCCGGGCCCGGATAAGTCCACATCCTATACTTCGGGGCGTCAGTCATCCGGTGCGGCAGTCGCAATCATCAGAGTCAAAACGGTCTGTTCTGCCTGAGTTCCCACCTCCTTTCTGCCGGGTTTGGTGGCATCGACGTTACCGCACGCGTGCGACGTAGGTATTTACTGCGAGTCGCTCATCTTCTTTTCACCTCTGGGTTGTCATCCTGTCTTTCGCAAGAGGGCGATATATGCGCTCGTCTCTCAACTAAAACAAATCTCGACGCGCGGAAGCCCCAAATCTTCCCGGTGTCGGGGTATCGGTTGTTTTCACTAGCGATTGTGTCGTGGCGGCGGTTCGTCGGAAAGTTCTGACGGACTGCTTCGGCCTAGTATTTCGGTTGTCACCTGCACCCCGCGCGGGTGATGCATCCGCGTTCAGGTTTAGTTAACAGGGAGAGCTTCCAATGCCAATCACACCAACCTATCCGGGCGTCTACATCGAAGAGATTCCGAGCGGTGTCCGTACCATCACCGGCGTCGGAACCTCGATTACCGCTTTCGTTGGCCGTGCCCTGCGCGGGCCGGTCAACGTCGCGACCGTGATAAATAGCTTCGGAGACTACGAGCGCATCTTCGGCGGGCTGTGGTTAGACAGTGCGATGAGTTTCGCAGTCCGCGATTTTTATCTGAACGGCGGCAGTCAGGCGGTCATCGTGAGATTGTTCAGTCCGGTCTTTGCCAATGACGCCGCGCGACTCGCCGCCCTCGCCACCGCAACGGCGCAAGCACAGGCCGCCGCCGAC
>JBGTHJ010000322.1:0-9426 GCA_041746175.1 Pyrinomonadaceae bacterium | reverse complement strand
GGCCCCATAGGCCAGCAGGATCAGGTCGGCCAACGCCGTCATCACCTCCTGCTCCTGTTCGAGGCCCGCGCCGAAGCGCTGGTAGGCCAGCCCCGCCGACAGCAGCGCCGTCTGCTTCATGCGCTCGACTGTTCCCATCTCGGCGCCCAAATACCCCTGGACCGGCGCCGCGACCGTCTCGCCCGAGGCCAGCCTGGGCAAGAGCGCCATCACGGCAGGCATCAGCGGCAGCCGTCCCTGCGCGGCGCGCTTGACGATCATGCCGGAGGTCAACAGCCGGTTGATCTCGTTGGTGCCCTCGAAGATGCGGTTGATGCGCGAATCGCGGTAGGCGCGTTCGGCGGGGTAGTCGGCGGAGTAGCCGTAGCCGCCGAAAATCTGCACCGTCTCGTCGGCGACGAAATCGCAGTATTCCGAGAGCGCGACTTTGATGATCGAGCATTCCGCCGCGTACTCTTCGATGGCGCGGAGCTTGGCATCGGGGTTGGTCGTGTCGCCAATGGCGGTCTCGATCATGCCGAGCGTGCGATAGTTCATCGACTCGCCGACCCACGTTCGGATAGCCATCTCCGCGAGCTTCGCCTTGATCGCGCCGAACGACGAAATCGACTTGCCGAATTGGTGTCGTTCGTTGGCGTAGCGGACGGCTTCGTGCACCATCAACTTCATCCCGCCGTTGCACATCGCACCGAGCTTGAACCGTCCGATGTTGAGAATGTTGAAGGCGATCTTCGCGCCCTTGCCGACTTCGCCGAGCAGATTCTCGACCGGCGTTTTGACATCCGAGAGCACGAGCGCGGTCGTCGAAGAACCCTTGATGCCCATCTTGTGTTCTTCCGCGCCGTTCTGGAGACCTTCCTGCCGTTCGACGATGAAGCCGCTGAACTTGTCGCCGTCAACTTTGGCGAAGACGACGAACACGTCGGCGAAACCGCCGTTGGTAATCCACATCTTCTCGCCGTTGAGGATGTAGTGCGTGCCGTCTTCGCTGAGGCGCGCGGTCGCTTTCGCGGCGAGCGCGTCCGAACCCGACCCCGATTCCGTCAGCGCGTAGGCCGAGATGAGTTCGCCGCTCGCGATCTTCGGCAGATATTTTTGCTTGGCTTCCTCGGTGCCGAAGTAGAGAATCGGGAGCAGACCGATGCCGCTCTGCGCACCCATCGTCGTCGCGAATGAAGCGGCGCGTCCAAGAATTTCGCCGATGATTGCGCCGCTCGTCTGGTCGAGTCCAAGCCCGCCGTATTCCTCCGGCACGTTGACGCTGACCATTCCAATGTCCGCGCCCTTCTTGACCAAATCGCGCAACAGAGTCCAATCGTGCTTCTCCAATTCGTCGACACGCGGGCGCACTTCGTTGTCCATGAACTGCCGCGCGGTGTCGGCAATCATCCGGTGTTCTTCGGTAAAATCCTCCGGCGTGAAGACCGTCTCCGGCATCGTTTCTTCGATCAGAAAACTTCCACCCGTGATGATTTTTTTATCTTCGGCTACGGCTGACATAAATTTATCCTTTCTCGTAACAGGTGTCGGGTGACGGACGACGGGTAACAGGATGAAGCGATCAAAAACACGTCACCCGTCGCCCGTCGCCTGTCACAGTTTTTCAAATATTCCGGCTGCGCCCATGCCGCCGCCGACGCACATCGTAACCATCGCGTAGCGACCGTTGCGGCGTTCGAGTTCGCGCAGCGCGGTCGCGGTTAGTTTCGCGCCCGTACAGCCGAGCGGGTGGCCGAGCGCAATCGCGCCGCCGTTGACGTTGACCTTTTCGGGGTCGAGGCCGAGCGTCTTGATGACCGCGAGGCTCTGCGCGGCGAAGGCTTCGTTGAGTTCGATGACATCGATCTGATCGAGCGTCAGCCCCGCGATTTTGAGAGCCTTCGGGATGGCGAACACCGGGCCGATGCCCATCTCTTCGGGCGGGCATCCGGCGGTCGCGTAGGCGACGAAACGCGCCAACGGCTTCAGCCCCAACGCCCGCGCACGCTCGTCAGACATGACGATGGCTGCCGCCGCGCCGTCCGACATCTGCGAAGCGTTGCCCGCCGTGATCGTACCTTGAATGTGAAACGCGGGTTTGAGCTTCGCCAAACCTTCAGCCGACGAATCGCGTCGCACGCCCTCGTCGCGATCGAAGACGACCTCGCGGCGCTGTTTGCGACCGCGCTCGTCCAACTCTTCAACCGCGACGCTGAGCGGCACAATCTCATCGTCGAAACGTCCTTCGTCCTGCGCTCGCGCGGCGCGCTGGTGCGAGCGGAACGAGAACTCGTCCTGCTCGGCGCGCGTCACCTCGTACTTGCGCGCGACGTTCTCGGTCGCCAGTCCCATGTTGAGATAAAAATCGGGGTAGTGTTCGACGAGATACGGGTTCGGGCGGATGGTGTGACCGCCCATCGGAATCATCGACATCGTTTCAAGACCGCCCGCGACGATGACCTCCGCGCCCCCCGTGCGGATGCGGTCAGCCGCGAGCGCGATTGACTGAAGCCCCGACGAGCAGAAACGATTGATCGTCATCGCGCTCGTTTCAACCGGCAGCCCCGCGCGAATCGCCGACGCCCGCGCGACGTTCATCCCCTGCTCGGCTTCCGGCATCGCGCAACCCATAATCACGTCTTCAATTTCGCCGGCTTCGACGCCGCCCGCGCGCGACATGGCTTCCCGGATGACCGCCGCGCCCATCTCGTCGGGTCGCGTATCCTTGAGCGTCCCCTTCGGAGCCTTCCCAACGGCTGTACGCACAGCCGAAACGATTACCGCGTCTCTCATAATGTTAGTCCAAAGTCCAAAGTCCAAAAGTCAATTCTGAGTCCAACCGTCCGGCTTCGACGCCGATTTTTGGACTCAAGCATCCGTCGCCACTTCGACCTCTGCGAGCGGCAGGAGAGTCTTCAACGCCGGCGGGTCAATCGCGACGAGAAACCCGCGCTTGCCGCCGTTGATGTAAATTCGCTCCAACTCGAAGATCGTCCGCTCGACGTAAACCGCCATTTTCGCGCGCGTGCCGAACGGACTCGTCCCGCCGACCAGATAACCCGTGTGCTTCTGCGCGGTCGCCGGGTCGCACGGCCTGACGCGCTTGACGCCGAGCACGCGCGCCAACTGCTTCGTCGAAACTTCGCGGTCGCCGTGCATCAACACGATGACGGGTCGGCGCGTCTCGGTCTCCATCACCAGCGTCTTGACGACGGCGTGTTCGTCAACGCCGAGCGCGGCGGCGGAATGGCGCGTCCCGCCTTTCTCCTCGTATGCGTAAAGGTGCGGCGTAAACTCGACTCGCCGCTCGCGCAACAACCGCACCGCCGTCGTCACCGGATAATCCATCACGCGCGCCCGAAGTCTTAAAAAGTCAGAATCAAAGTTTAGGCTCGCGACATCGAACTCGCGACTAGTTCCGCAACGGCTTGCCCGTCTTGAGCATGTGGCCGATGCGTTCCTGTGTCGGGCGCATCCCGCAGAGCGAGAGAAACGCCTCGCGTTCGAGGTCGAGCAGGTATTGCTCCGAAACGCGCGTCGGGTGATTGAGGTCGCCGCCCGTCAGGATGCGCGCGAGTTTTTCGCCGATGGCCGCGTCGTGTTCCGAGATGAACCCGCCGCGTTTCATCTGATGGATGCCGAGTTTGAGCGTGGCGAGCGCGGGCATTCCGAGCGCGAGAATGTCGGTGCGTTGTTGCGGCTCGACGTAGCCGGTCGCGGCGAGCGCGAGCACTTCCTGCTTCGCGTCAGCGATGAGCCGGTCGCCGTTCATCGACACCGAATCCTCTTCTCTGAGGATGCCGAACCCGCGCGCCTCTTCCGCCGACGTGGCGACTTTGGCGAGCGCGATGGTCTCGAAGACACGCTTGACGAACGGGAACGGGTCGGCGTCGGGCATCCCCTGCGGAATCGAATCGAGAGCGCGCACGACCATCTCCTTCGTCCCCGCGCCCGCCGGAATCAAACCGACCCCGACTTCGACCAGACCGATATAAGTCTCCGCCGACGCCCGCGCGCGGTCGGCGTGCAAAACCATCTCGCAGCCGCCGCCGAACGTCATCCCGAACGGCGCGACGACCACCGGCTTCGGCGAATAGCGCAGACTCATCACCGAATTTTGGAAGGCGCGAATCGCCATGTCCAAATCGTCCCACTCCTCCTCCTGCGCATTGAGCAGGACGAGCATCAGGTTCGCGCCGACCGAAAAATTCACGCCCTGATTGCCGACCACCAGCCCGACGAAATTCTTCTCGACCTCGGCCAGCGACTGCTTGATCATCTGCACCGTGTCGCCGCCGATGGAGTTCATCTTCGAGTGAAACTCAAGACACGCGACGCCGTCGCCGATGTCGATGAGCGACGCGCCCGCGTTCTTCTTGACGACACCCGTCCGCTCCTTCACCGACTTCAAGATAATCACGCCCGGCTGTTCGACGACCGGCACGTACTCGCCTTTCGTGAAGTCGAAATACGACTGCTGCCCGTTCTCGTTTTTGTAAAACGACTTCGCGCCGGCCCCGAGCATCGCCTCGACGACCGCCGGGATAGCGTGTCCTTCATCCTTCATCCGCGCCACCGACTTTTCGACCCCGATGGCATCCCACACCTCGAACACGCCCAACTCCCAGTTGAAGCCCCAACGCATCGCGCGGTCGACTTCCAGAACCGTGTCGGCGATTTCCGGGATGCGGTTGGCGGCGTAGCGAAGCGTCCGCGAAATCGTTTTCCACAAAAACTCGCCCGCGCGGTCTTTGCCCCACACGAGCGCCTTGATGCGCTCCGGCGTGACTTCGATATTCTTCGCCGCGTCGAGCGCGGGCAACTTCACCTTCGCCGACGGGCGATATTCGAGCGATGCGTGATCGAGCGTCCAGATTTCCTGCTTCGCCCCTTCGCCTTTCTGCTTCTTGTAGAAACCGCCCTTCGTCTTGTTGCCGAGCCAGCCGCGCCCGACCATCTCCTTGAGAAACTCCGGCGCGACGAAAACCTCACGCTCCTCGTCTTCGGCGACCGCCTCGTAAAGATTTTTTGCGACGTGCGTAAACACGTCGAGGCCGACGAGATCAAACGTGCGGAAGGTCGCGCTCTTGGGTCGCCCGACCGCTTGCCCGGTCATCTTGTCAACCTCTTCGATCGAGTAGCCGTCTTCGAGCATCGTTTGAATCGTCGCCATCGCGCCGAACGTGCCGATGCGGTTGGCGATGAAGTTCGGGCGGTCTTTGGCGATGACGACCCCCTTGCCCAAACGCTGATCGAGGAAACCGTAGAGCGCGCACGACACCTCCGGCTTCGTCCATTCGGTGCGAATCAGTTCGACGAGATGCAGGTAGCGCGGCGGGTTGAAAAAGTGGAGGCCGACGAAGTGCGCGCGAAAATCTTCCGAACGGCCTTCGGCGAGTTGGTTGACGGGGATGCCGCTCGTGTTCGAGGCGACGACCGAACCCGCGCGGCGGTGCTGCTCGACGCGTTCAAACAAACTCTGCTTGATGTCGAGCCGCTCGACGACCGCTTCGATGATGAGGTCGCAGTCTTTGAGCTTCGACAGGTCGTCGTCGAAATTTCCGACGCTCACGAGCGCCGCCGTCTCCGGCGTAAAAAACGCGGCGGGGCGCGACTTCTTCGCCGCGTCGAAACCGGAGCGCGCGATCCGGTTTCGCACCGCCTTCGCGTCGAGCGTCAACCCCTTCGACTGCTCCTCAGCCGTCAACTCACGCGGCACGATGTCGAGCAACAGCGTCGGTATCCCGGCGTTCGCCAAATGCGCAGCAATCTGCGCCCCCATCGTCCCCGCGCCCAACACCGCAGCTTTGTCAATCCGAAGCATACCTGGAATCTTTGCCTATCGAGAAAAATCGAGACCGGAGCTCCGCATCATACCTGAATGAGCATTCATTCAGCAAGCCAAAACTACCGCCCGCGACCCGCCCCGCACCGCCGGATCGCGTACGCGGTGCGGGCGGGCAGCGCCCCGTCAACGGGAGGCCGGCGGCGGCGGATCAATGATGTGTTGTCCGGCGTCTGTGGCGCGCGGGGCGTGGGTATGGTAAAACACTGGGGTTGCAAGCGTTTCAGTTTTGGGCACGGGGCGCGTGGGTGAAGACTCGGCGGGTCGCCAAACGGACGACCTGCTTTTTCGCGCAGGTATAGAACTTGAACCACAAGGAGAAGGATTGATGTTTCAACGATTGATTGAGACATGGCCGACGTGGTCGACGCTGCCCGTGCGTCTCGCGCTGGGAGCCGTTTTTATCGGGCACGGCGCGCAGAAGGTTTTCGGCGTGTGGGGCGGGGCGGGGCTGTCGGCATTTTCGGCGGGCAAAGTCCCGCTCGGGTTGAAGCCGGGCTGGTTGTGGCTCGGCGCGGCGGCGCTGGTTGAACTCGTCGGCGGCGTGCTCGTGTTCGTCGGACTCCTGACGCGGCTCGGCGCGGCGGCGCTGGCCGTCGTCATGCTGGTCGCGATGTTCGGCGTCCACTGGGGCGCGTTCTTTCTCGCGAACAAGCCCGTGGCGGGCATCGAATACACCGTCGCGCTACTCGGCATGTCAATCGCGCTTTTGATCGCGGGCGGCGGGCGCGTATCGCTCGACGAATTGCTGGTTGACCCTCGATACCGCAGACGATAAAAGCGTGACCGGCGGAAAGTCACAGGCGAAGCGAAAAAGCCTGTGACTTTTCGCAACCCGTCATCCGTCATCCGTCACCTGTCACGTATGAATCGTTCTCCATTGCTAGTCATCTTCATGACGGTCTTTATCGATCTGGTCGGTTTCGGTATCGTCATCCCCGTCCTGCCCTACTACGTCGAGAGCGAACGCTTTCGCGCGTCGCCGATTGCGCTCGGCTTGTTGTTCGCGTCCTACTCGCTCATGCAGCTCATCTTCTCGCCGATTCTCGGGCGGCTCTCGGACAAGCACGGACGCCGCCCCGTGCTGCTCTTCAGCATCATCGGGACGGGCATCGGTTTTTGCATCATGGGCGCGGCGACGACGCTGTGGGTGCTCTTCGCGGGGCGCATCCTCGACGGCATCACGGGCGGCAACATCTCGACCGCGCAGGCTTACGTCGCCGACGTGACGACGCCGGAGAACCGCGCGAAGGGGATGGGGATGTTCGGCGCGGCGTTCGGTCTGGGATTCATCTTCGGTCCGGCGATCGGCGGAATCATGAGCCAGTGGGGCATGAACGTGCCGTTCTATTTCGCCGCCGCGCTCTCGTTCGTCAACGCCGTACTGATCTACCTTTTCCTTCCCGAAACCGTCACGCCCGACCACCCGGCGCGCTCCTCCGCCCGGCGCGGTTGGGGCGCGGTCTGGAAGCATCTGCAACAACCACGCCTCGCCATCGTGCTGGCGATCTACTTTCTGTTCGTCGTCGCCTTCTCGATCATGACGGCGACCTTCGCCTACTACACGATGTTTCGCTTCAACTACGACGCGCAGCACAACGGCTATCTGTTCGCCTACATCGGCGTCATCTCGGTCATCATTCAGGGCGGACTGATCGGGCGGCTGGTGAAGCGTTGGGGCGAGGTGGCGCTGGTCATCACGGGCGCGCTGCTGATCACCGCGAGTTTGGTCGCGCTGCCCTTCGTCGGTCTGATGCTGCACGGCGGGCTGCCCGTGCTGTTGCTGGTGCTGACCGTAATGGCGGCGGGCAACTCGTTCGCCACGCCGTCGCTAACGACGCTCGCCTCAAAAACCGTCGGGGCGAGCGAGCAGGGCGGCGTGATGGGCGTCACACAATCCGCCGCGAGTCTGGCGCGCGTCATCGGCCCGTCAATCGGCGGCTTTCTCATCTACAGCGCGACCGCGCCGCGCAACATCGACGACCGCTCGCTGTTCGTGACGTTCGTTACCGCCGCTGCCATCATGTTCGCCGCGTTCCTTCTCGCGACCTATCTGGTGCGACTGCGACGCGCGGAGTATGCCCACGCCGCCGACAATTTCGAGCATGGCACCTCCTTACACTAGACAGGGGCGGGCGGCGATGCCACGACGCCCGGTCGAAAAGTCGTTGCGCGAATACGGGCGCGGCGTCGCGGGCGGACTCATCTTCAGCTTGCCGCTGCTCTACACGATGGAGGTCTGGTGGTCGGGCTTCATGGCGCACCCGTCACACCTGATAGTCTACGTCGCTGCGACATTCCTTCTGCTGCTCGGCTACAACCGCTACGCGGGCTTGCGACGTGATGCGAGCATGTTGGAAGTGGTGATTGATTCGGTCGAGGAATTAGGACTCGGCTTCGTGCTCTCGGCCTTGATACTGTGGCTGCTCGGTCGCATCAGATTCGGGATGCCGTCGAACGAGGTCATCGGGCAGATCGTTATCGAAGCGATGACGGTCGCCATCGGCGTTTCGGTCGGGACGGCGCAACTCGGCGGCGACGCGGAAGAAGCAGAAGACGCGGGCATGGGCGACGACGCGGAGGCGTCGGGCGCGGGGGAGGCGTCGAGCCACGCGAGGCTGCTGCGCGGGCAGTTGACGCTGGCGCTGTGCGGCGCGGTGCTGTTTGCCGCCAACGTCGCGCCGACCGAAGAAATACTGGTGATCGCCGCCGAGATTTCATGGCTGCGGACGCTCGGCCTCGCGCTGCTCTCGCTGACCTTCGGCGCATTGATTCTCTATTTCAGCGAGTTTAGGGGTTCGCAGCAATACGTCCGGTTCGACCGCCGCCACGATGTGCTGGTCGGGACGGTGATTACTTACGCGGTGGCGCTCGTTGCTTCGGCGTCGATGCTCCTTTTCTTCGGACGCTTCGAGGGGCAGGCGCTCGCCATGTGCCTCACGCAGACGGTGGTGCTCGGCGTCGCCGGGATGCTCGGCGCTTCCGCCGGAAGGCTGTTGCTCCAATGAGTCCGACGAATAAAACGTGGCCGGTCAAGAACTGGTTGGAGTGGGTGGTGTTCACCGTCGGGCTCGCGCTCGTGGCGGGCGTGCTCGGCTATCTTGTCTACGACGGGCTGACGATGGGCGATGCGCCGCCCGACATCGAAGTCCGACTCGGCACGCCCGAACAGCGCGGCGCAAGTTTCATCGTCCCCGTCAGCGTCACGAATCGCGGCGACACGACCGCTGAAGGCGTCGCCATCGAAGTCGTGCAGCAACGCGGCGACGGACAAGAGGGTGAGCGCGGCGAGTTCGAGGTCGCCTTTCTCCCGCGCCGCGCCACGCGCGAAGGGTGGGTTACTTTCAAAACCGACCCGCGCCGGACACCGCTCACCGCCCGCGTGCTCGGCTACGAAAAACCTTAAAACCGCTCGCACTCCGCCAAAAACAGAAGCCGTCACACTCATGCCCGGACTTTTCTTATAGCAAGTTGCAATTGCATGTAGCACATAAAAGAGCGGCATCGCCTGGGAGCGCGAGCGTCCCGCTCGCATTGAGCGTTCGGAGAACGCGAACCATTGAACGTGCTCCGAGCACGCTGGCCAGCGGGACGCTGGCGCT
>JBGTHJ010000321.1:0-4066 GCA_041746175.1 Pyrinomonadaceae bacterium | reverse complement strand
GTGCGACTGTCGGCGGAGGTCGCGCGGATCGAGTTGCGGGAAGCTCGCGCGGTCGCGGTCGAACTCGCCGGCGGCGAGCGCATCGCGGCGCGGCGCATCGTCTCGAACGCTCACGTCCAGACGACCTTTCTCAAACTCATCGGGGCGGAAAACTTGCCGGGCGAGTTGGCTTCTCGCGTCCGCGCGGTGCGCGTCGGCAACGGCTTCGGGATGGTCGTGCGGTGCGCCGTCGCGGAGTTGCCCGACTACGCGGCGGCGCCTTCGGGCGGGCGGGCGAGCGAGTGTCACAGAGGTCTCCAACTGCTCTGCCCGTCGCTCGCTTATCTCGATGCGGCCTACGGCGACTATCTCGGCGGGCGTCCATCGGAGCATCCGGCGGCGCTCGCGATGACCTTCTCGGCGGTCGACGAGACGCTCGCGCCGCCCGGCAAGCACACGCTGTTTATCTGGGGGCAATATTATCCGTACGAACTCGCGGACGGGGTGCATTGGGACGACATCGCGGAGCGCGAAGCCGACAAGCTGATCGATGTCGTCAACGGCTACGCGCCGAACGTGCGCGACTCGATCATCGACCGCTTTATCCAGACGCCGCTCGACCTCGAACGCCGTCTCGGACTGCTGCGCGGCAACGTCATGCACGTCGAGATGGAACTTGACCAGATGTTCCTTTATCGTCCGCTGCCCGAACTCGCGGGCTATCGCACGCCCATCGAAAATCTTTACCTGACCGGAGCTTCGACGCACCCCGGCGGCGGCGTCTTCGCCGCATCCGGACGCAACACCGCGCAAGTCGTTCTCGCCGACGTGCGGGGCGGCTTCGGCGGCTGGCTCCGCCGCACCTTCGGCGCGAAATAATCCCGCCGGGCGAGTGCGTCGGGCGTCCGGTAGTCATTCCCGTGCCGGACGGTATAAACTAATGCGTGTTCACAACCGAAAAAAGACTTCAAGAGAGGGTGGAGGCTGATGGCAACAGAGCAAGTGACCGTCGCGAATTTATTTCGCCGCGCGCAGGCGCTCAGGGGCGAGAACCCGTCGATGTCGAATAAAGATTTGCAGGCGCGGCTCGTCAGGGAGTGCAAGGGCGGGGCGTTTCCGTCGATGGCGACGCTGGCGATTCCCGAACAGGATTCACGCGCGCCCGAAGAGGATTGGTCTGCCGGGCTGTCGATAGTCGCGCGCGGCATCCAGACCGAGAACTGGGACGAGATCGCGAGCGGCATCGTGCTCAGTCTGGAGCAGACGGAGAAGTACGAACGCGAGCGCGGTCATTCCGGCTCCGCCGACGAATGGCACGACCGCACCGTCGGCATCAAAGACCCGCTCGCCAAAGGCGTCAGCAAATGGATGCCGGACGAGTTGATGTCGCTGGCGGAACGCAACACTCGTAAATCGTGAGGGGTGACGGGTGACGGGAAGGAATAGCAGCGGTCTTCCTCCCAGCACCCGTCACGCCGGGGAGACGTGATGAGTTTTCTGAGTGGGATATTCAAAGACCCGTTTTACCAGAAGGAGGAACCGCGACGCGCGGAGGATGTCGCGGCGGTTGAGACAGCCGATGTCATCATCAGCCCGGACACGCGGCGGCAGAACCGGATTCCGCCCGGCCAGACACGGACGCGCAAGTGGCCGGTGCTCGACGCGCACGGCACGCCCGACGTTGACCCGGCGACGTGGAGCTTTGAAGTCGACGGGCTGGTCGAGCGTCGCGTGCGCTGGTCGCTCGATGAGTTTATGCAGCTTCCGCCGGTCAAGGTCTACGCCGACTTTCATTGCGTGACGCGCTGGTCGCGGCTCGATAACGTGTGGGGCGGGGTCGCGACGCGCGCTCTGGCGGAGTTGTGCGGCGTCAAACCGGAGGCGCAGTTCGCGCTCGCGCTCGCGAGCGATTACGGTTGGACGACCAACATTCCCCTCGAACACTTTCTCGCCGAAGATTCATTGCTCGCGTGGTCGCACGACGGCCAGCCGATTCCCCCCGAACACGGTGGCCCGGTGCGGCTCATCATTCCGCAACTCTACGCGTGGAAGTCGGCCAAGTGGCTCAAGGGCGTGCGCTTCCTCGACCGCGATCAGGCGGGCTTCTGGGAAGAGGGCGGCTACCACATGCGCGGCAACCCCTGGAACGGGCGCGACGGCGAACGCTTCCGCTGGCAAAACGACGAGTGAACCAGCTGCCGGAGTTCGGATTCGTTGATGCTGCACCGGCATCCGGCATCACTCATCTGCTGTTATGTTCCAAACGCCGACACCGACGCCGACTCTGTCGCAGGTGAGCACGCTCACGGGGGTCTTCGCACAGATTCGGGCTGACCTGCTCGACACCGCGCCGCGCCTCATCACGGCGGCGATGGTTTTTGGCATCTTCTTTATCGTCGCGCAAATAGGTCGGCGCATCATCGCGTACACCGCGCCGCGCGTGCGCGCCGACACGGGCGCGGTGCTGCTCCTTTCGCGCATCTACTATTACAGCGTGCTCATCTTCGGTTTGATTACCGCGCTCGGCACGGCGGGCTTGAACGTGAGCGCGCTGGTCGCGGGACTGGGCTTGACGGGTTTCGCGCTCGGCTTCGCGTTGAAAGACGTGCTATCGAATCTCGTGTCGGGGTTGATGCTGCTGGTTTACCGTCCGTTCAAAATCGGCGACCAGATCGAGATGGGCGCGTACGAGGGGACGATTAAAACCATCCGGATGCGCGACACCATCGTGCGCAGCTACGATGGGCGCATGATAATTATCCCGAACACCAAACTGATTACCGAAGTGGTCATCAACAATTCCGCCGCGCGACTCGTGCGCGACGCGGTGGCGTTCGAGTTGACGACCGCGACCGACATCGAAGTCGCACGTGAGGTTTTCGTGCGCGCGATGATCGCGAACGCCTCGGTCGGAGGGCGCGTCGAACCGCTCGTCATCGTGCGCAAGAGCAGCAGCAGCAGCAGCAGCGGCGACCGGCGCGGCGCGACTCAACTCGAAGGCCGCTTCTGGTACAACCCGCGCGAGACGGACAAAGTCGCGGTCAGAAACGAAGTCGCCCGTGCGGTCGAGCAAGCGTTCGACGAAGCCGGAATCGGCGCGACGCTTTTGCCGCCCACACCCGCGAGCAGCCGTCCGCCCGTCGATGATGATGAGACGCCCGAAGCAGTAGCCGCCCCGGCGGCCCACACGCGCGTATCGGCAGAAGCCGAATAAAAAGGGTCGTCGCCCGCGCTTGAATGCGTCGCGGGAAAATGTCGTGAGCGTGATACGTCGGCGGTTGCATGTGAATCACTCATATCTTAATTTCATGCGCGATAACTCCCCCGCCTTGCTTGAATCCCCCTTCAAAGGAGCTTTTGATGCAATACCTCGCAAACCTTTTTTACGGGTCTGGCTCGCGACGCACCGCCGACCCTGAGCCGCTCACCGCCACCACACGAAACAGACGCCGTTTACGGGTCAATCATTTGCCGTCGATAACGGTGGTGCGGGACGGCGACGCATCGGGCGCGGCCAGCGTCGACTACGCGACGGTGATGGTCAAAGCCTTTATCAACTCCACCGAGTACCAGCGGCGTTTCGGCCCCTGATGCTCGAAGCGCGCCGGAGAAATTCCGACGCCCGGCCACGCATCACGCCAGATGCTGCCGGGCGTCGGTCTTCGCTCACGCCCTTACGTCCCGCACCGTCCGTGCCTCGCTCGCGCCCACTCCGTTTGTTCGCGGCAACGGTGGTATACTGCCGTCCCCCCGTTCACGTTTGCATTACTGAGCAGGTCAGCACCAAATTTGAAAGACGGGCACAACATTCGAGTCGCTGTGAGCGCAGAAACAAGCAAACAATCCGAAAAAATCCCCGCCGGAGCGGTGTCGAAAGATGCGACGCCGAAGGATGCCGCCGCCGTCATCCTCGTGCGCCCAAATGACGACGACCCCTCCACCGGCGTGCCCGAAGTTTTCTGGGCGCGGCGGAGCGCGGCACTCGCTTTTCTCGGCGGGTTCTACGCCTTTCCGGGCGGGCAGCGCGATGCGTCGGACGCCGACGCGGGCGTCGCAGCGTGCGGCGCGGACGAGGCGGAACTTGCCG
>JBGTHJ010000320.1:0-5052 GCA_041746175.1 Pyrinomonadaceae bacterium | reverse complement strand
GGGCGTGGAGATGGTGATGCCCGGGGACAACATCGCGATGGAGATCGAGTTAATCACGCCGATCGCGATGGAGAAGGGGTTGCGGTTTGCGATCCGCGAGGGCGGGCGGACGGTGGGCGCGGGCACCATCTCCGAAGTCGTCGAATAACTCTCTCTCTCTCTCTCTGGCTCGAATGTTGAAAGCGAAATTATGCTGAACGAAAAAATCAGAATCAGACTCAAAGCCTACGACCACCGGGTGCTGGATCAGTCCACTTCGGAAATTGTCGAGACCGCGAAGCGGACGGGCGCGCGCGTCGCGGGGCCGATACCGCTTCCCACTTCAAAGAACAAGTGGACGGTCTTGCGTTCGCCGCACGTCGATAAGAAGTCGCGCGAGCAGTTCGAGATCAGAACGCACAAGCGTCTGATGGATATTCTCGATCCGACACCGCAGACGGTCGATGCGCTGATGAAGCTCGACCTCCCGGCGGGCGTCGATGTCGAGATCAAAGCGTTTGGCAGGGATAGATAGAAACCGTGACACAAGGCGACAAGTGGCGAGCTTCTACTCCGTCATGTGTCACCGGTCACTTGTCACCGAGGTAAGAGATGATCAACGGAATCATCGGTAAAAAAGTTGGCATGACGCAGTTGTTCGCGGCGGATGGCACGGTCACTCCGGTGACGGTCATCAAGGCGGGCCCGTGTGTCGTGATTCAGAAGAAAACTTCCGCCGGGCCTGACGGCTACGATGCCGTGCAGATCGGTTTGGTGGAAGAGCGCCCCGTCAAGTTGAAGAACGTCAACAAGCCGATGCGCGGCCACTTCGAGAAGACGGGCGGCGGCGTGCCCCCGACGCGCGTGCTCAAGGAGATTCGTCTCGAAGACACGCCCGATGTAAACGTCGGCGACAAAGTGCTGGTTGACCAATTCGCCGACGGCGACTTGATCGAAGTCGTCGGCAAGTCGAAGGGGCGCGGGTTTGCGGGCACGGTCAAGCGTCACAATTTCAGTCGCGGTCCCGAATCGCACGGCTCGATGAACGTGCGTGCGCCGGGTTCAATCGGCCAGTCGGCCTACCCGTCGCGGGTCATCAAGGGCACGCGTTCGTCGGGTCACATGGGCGACAAGCGTGTGACGGTCAAAGGTCTGACAGTGGCGCGCGTCGATGTCGAGAATAATCTGTTGATGGTACGCGGCGCGGTGCCGGGTGCGACCGGCAGCGTCGTTTTGGTCAAGAAGGCGGCGAGACAAAAAAACAAGTGACGCCACGACCGGTAACAGGCGATGAGATAAGAGCTTTTCACCTGTTGACCGTCACTCGTCACCCGTCACGGGAGTTTAGTTTATGCCTACCGTCAAGGTGCGCAATATAAAAAATGAAGAGGTGGCCGACCTCGAACTGTCCGACGCGGTGTTCGGCGTGGAGCTGAACGAGGCGTTGATTCACGCGGCGGTGAAGGCTTTCCTCGCCAACGCGCGGGCGGGCACGGTCGGGACGAAGACGCGCGGCGACGTGTCGGGTTCGGGTCGCAAGCTCTGGAAACAGAAGGGGACGGGTCGGGCGCGGATCGCGTCGATTCGCTCGCCGCTGTGGAAGGGCGGCGGCAACGTCCACGGACCGCAGGCGCGCGACTGGTCGCAGAACCTTCCGAAGAAGATGCGGCGCGGCGCGTTGCGCTCGGCTCTCTCAGAGCGCGTGCGCGAAGGCAACGTCATCGTATTGGATGAGTTCGCGCTCGGCCAGCCCAAGACGAAGGAGTTCATCGGCGCGCTCGCCGCGCTCGGACTCGACGGCAAAACGCTGATCGTCGATTCGCTGACGAACGAGAGCCTGCTGCGCGCCTCGCGCAACGTCAAGAGCGCGAAAGTGGTTTCGAGTCGCGGGCTGAACATCTACGACCTGCTCTATCACGACAAACTCGTGCTCTCGCGCACGGCAGCCGAAGAGTTGTCGCGCAACCTCGACCCGCACGCGGCGAAGGGAACAGCCGGACACGCGACCGAACCGAACGCAGAAGAGGAGGCGGCATAAACGATGCGAACTGTGTGGGACATCATCAAGTCGCCGGTGATTACGGAGAAGGCTCTGATGGCGAAAGAAGAGTCGCAGGACGCCCGACAACTGCTGACCTTTCGCGTCGATACGCGCGCCACCAAGCCCGAGATCAAATCAGCCGTCGAAAAGATTTTCAACGTCGAAGTGGATGCCGTACGCACCATCAACTACATGGGCAAGAAGGCGCGGCGCGGTCGATACGAAGGTCGCAAGCCGTCCTGGAAAAAAGCCTACGTCACCTTGAAACAGGGCGAGAAGCCGTTCGACTACGGCGAAAACATTTAAGAGCCGTAACGGGTAAATCCTGACAGGTGACCTACGCAAGTCCTGAAACCTGTCAACTGTCACCTGTTACCTGTCACGGAAAAAGTTATGGGCATCAAGAAACTTACACCGACATCGCCGGCGCGACGCTACCAGACCTATCTGACGCGCGACGAGTTGACGAAGGGCGCGGAGCCTGAGAAGTCTCTGCTCGAAGCCAAGACGCGCATCTCGGGTCGCAACAACGACGGGCGCATCACGGTCAGGCGACGCGGCGGCGGCCACAAGCGTTTCTATCGGATCGTCGATTTCAAGCGCGACAAGACGGGCGTGCCCGGTCGCATCACGCAGATCGAGTACGACCCGAACCGCTCGGCGCACATCGCGCTCGTCACCTATCTCGACGGCGAGAAGCGTTACATCATCGCGCCGTCCGGCATCGAAGTCGGCAAGACGATCATGAGCGGCCCCGCCGCCGACATCCTGCCCGGCAACGCCTTGCCGATTCGCAATATCCCACTGGGCACGCAGATTCACAACATCGAACTGCGCCCCGGCAAGGGCGGGCAGATGGCGCGCTCGGCGGGCGCGTTCGCGCAACTCGTCGCCAAAGAGGGCGACTACGCGCAACTGCGTATGCCGTCGGGCGAAGTCCGGCGCGTGCCGGTCGTCTGCATGGCGACGGTCGGGCAAGTCGGCAACGCCGAACACGAGAACGTCTCGCTCGGCAAGGCCGGACGCTCGCGCTGGAAGGGCATCCGCCCGCACGTTCGCGGCGTCGCGATGAACCCGGTCGATCACCCGCACGGCGGCGGCGAGGGCAAGACCTCCGGCGGTCGTCATCCCGTCACCCCGTGGGGACAACCGACGCGCGGCTACAAGACACGCAAGAACAAGCGCACCACCAAGATGATCGTGCGCGACCGCAGAACCAAGTAGTTGATTCATTCATCCATCGACGCATCGACGCATCGACGTATTGTCGCGATGAATGAGCCAATGAATAAATTTTGAGCAGAGCGAAAAAACATGGCACGTTCAGTAAAAAAAGGCGCGTTTGTTGATAAGCATGTGCAGAAGGTGGTTGACCGTATCCGCGCGAGCGGGAACCGTCCACCGGCGATCAAAACGTGGTCGCGGCGTTCGACGATCACCCCCGACATGGTTGGTCTGACGTTCGCCGTGCACAACGGCAAGCGACACCTGCCGGTCTACGTCACGGAGAACATGGTCGGGCACAAACTCGGCGAGTTCGCCCCGACGCGCACATTCAAAGGCCACGCCGGAACGAAAGCTGAGAAGGCGTCGAGAGTTGGCAGATAGCGGCAAGTGACAGGTGACAGGTGACGCGAGAAAAGTTTTGATCCCGTCGTCCGACACCTCTTACCCGTCACGCGCTTGAGGAAGTTATGGAAGCAAGAGCGAGTGCAAAATACTTACGCGGGTCGCCGCAGAAAGCGCGGCTCGTCATCGATATGATTCGCGGCAAAAACGTCAACGAGGCGTTGGCCGTGTTGCAGTTCACGAACAAGCGCGCCGCCGACGGCATCGAAAAATGCGTGCGTTCGGCGATCTCGAACGCGACCGAAGCGGCGGAGAAGGCGAATATCGCGGTCGATCCCGATGAACTGTGGGTCAAAGCCTGTTTCGTCGATCAGGGGCCGTCGAAGGGTCGCCGGAGAATGCGCCCCGCGCCGCAGGGACGCGCCTATCGTGAACGCCGACACTTCTGTCATATCACCGTGCTGGTGTCGAGCGAGGGACGCGAAGCGGTCGGCGGCGGCGGCGGCAGACGACGCGGACGCGACGGTGCGGCGACGAACGTGACGACGCCGACGGGTACTGTTGCTGAAGGCAAGACCGCGAAGCGCGCAAACTCGGTCGCCGGTGCGGGACGCCCCGCGTCGAAAAAAGCGACTGCTGACAACACTGAAGAAACCAAGAGCGTTCCGGCGGCTGCGGAGAGCGCCGAAACAGAGACGGCTCAAGAGTAGAGTCAGGAGAAGATTGTGGGTCAGAAAGTTCATCCGTACGGCTTCCGCCTCGGCTATAACAAAGACTGGCACTCGCACTGGTACGCCAAGAAGCAGTACGGCGATTACCTGCTCGAAGACCTCAAGCTGAAGCGAGTGTTGAAGGCACGCTTTGCGGGCGCGGGCGTCTCGCACGTCGATGTCGAGCGCGCGGCCAATCGTCTGAAGATTATCATCTACACGTCGCGCCCCGGCATCATCATCGGGCGCAAGGGCGCGGAGATCGATAAACTCAAGGGTGACATCTCGTCGCGTACGGGACGCGAAGTGCTCGTCTCGATTCAAGAGATTCACAAGCCGGAACTCAACGCGCAGTTGCAGGCCGAGAAGATCGCGGCGCAGCTTGAGAAGCGCATCGCCTTCCGTCGCGCCATGCGCAAGACGGTCGAAGAGACGCTCAGGTTCGGCGGGCAGGGCATCAAGGTCAAAGTCGCGGGTCGTTTGAACGGCGCGGAGATCGCGCGTAGCGAATGGTACTTGCAGGGGCGTCTGCCGCTGCACACCCTGCGCGCCGACATCGATTACGGACTCGCCGAAGCCCACACCACGTTCGGCGTCATCGGCGTCAAGGTCTGGATTTATCGCGGCGAGATTCTCGACCCGAAGGCCGCCATGGCGCGCGGCACGCAGCCCGACCCGATCAACGAAGTTCGCGGCGAGCGCGGCGAACGTGAACGCCGTCCCCGCACCCGACGCGAACGCGAAGGCGGCGAT
>JBGTHJ010000319.1:0-15649 GCA_041746175.1 Pyrinomonadaceae bacterium | reverse complement strand
TCGCTTCTGCGGGCGGCGCGGGCGGCGCGGCGGCGGGAGCAGAGGCGCCGTCGCCGTCGCCGATCATCGCGACCACCTTATTGACCTCGACCGTCTCACCCTCTTGAAATTTTATCTCGGTGAGCGTCCCGGCGGCGGGCGATGGAATCTCGGCATCGACCTTATCGGTCGAAATCTCGAACAGCGGCTCGTCGCGTTCGATGCGGTCGCCGACCTTTTTTAACCAGCGTGTGATTGTTCCCTCCGCGATGGACTCGCCCATCTGCGGCATGACTACTTCTGTGCTCATAATCTCTCCCAAAAGTGACAGGTGACGGGCGACCGTCGGACAGGTTAAAGATTTCCTCTCGTTGCCCGTCGCGCGATAGCCGTCACGATTTTAATATGCTGCTAATTTTCGCGCGGCGTCCATCACGTCTTTGACTTGCGGCAAGTGATACTCTTCGAGCGGCGGCGAATAGGGCACGGGCGTATCGGTCGCGGCGACGCGCACGACGGGCGCGTCCAACCACTCGAAGGCTTCCTCGGCGATGGTCGCCGCAATCTCGCCGCCGATGCCGCCCGTCCGCGCCGCTTCGTGCAAGACCAACACCTTGCTCGTCTTCTTCACCGACGCGAGAATCGCTTCCCTGTCGAGCGGGGCGAGCGTCCGCAGGTCGATGACTTCAACGTCCAGACCTTCCTTCTCCAACTCTTCAGCCGCGTCGAGCGCGTTCAAAACCTGCGCGCCGAAAGTGATGATCGACAGGTCGCGCCCTTCACGACGCGTCCGCGCCTTGCCGATTTCGACGATGTAATCATCCACCGGCAACTCTTCGCGTAGGCGCGGCAGGCGATAGAGTTTCTTGTGCTCGAAGTAGAGCACGGGGTCGGGGTCGCGGATGGCGGCCTTGATTAAACCCTTCGCGTCATAGGCGGTCGAAGGCTCGACGATTTTGAGTCCCGGCGTGTTGAGAAAAAACGCTTCGGCGTTGACCGAATGGAACGGGCCGGAATGGACGCCCGCGCCGCACGGGCCGCGAAACACCGTCGGCAGCCCCGCGCCCCACCGGTAACGACACTTCGCGGCGTAGTTGGTCAGCATGTCGAACCCGGCGGAGATAAAGTCGATGAACTGAAACTCCGCGACGGGTCGCATCCCCAACAGCGCCGCGCCGCACGCCGCGCCGACAATCGCCGCCTCGGAAATCGGCGTGTCGATAACGCGCGCCTCGCCGAACTCGTCGAGCAAGCCGTCCGTCACCTTGAACGCGCCGCCGTACGCCCCCACGTCCTCACCGATGACGAAGACGGTCGGGTCGCGCTCCATCTCTTCCCATATCCCCTGTCGAATCGCTTCGACGAAAGTCGCCACGCCGCCGCGCGCCGGACGATTTTGCTTGTGCTCTTTTTTGATCGCTGTAGACATGTAACCTTTTTTCAGCCGGATAAATTTTGTGATTTACTCGTGGCGTCCGAAGACCGGGGGACGAAGAGCGGGCGGCACGACCGAGTTGTCAAAGACGCCGTGCGCCGCCTGTTCGGGGTCGGGCATCGGCGACGATTCAGCCCACGCGACATCCTCATCGATCAGACGCTGCACGTCAGCGACGATCCCATCGAGTTGCTCGCGCGTCGCTAACCCAAGCGAAACGAGATGCCGCTCGTAGCGCGTCACGGGGTCGCGCTTCTCCCACATCTCCAACTCGCCCGCCGGGATGTAGCGTTGGTCGTCGTGTTCGGCGTGACCTTTGCGGCGGTAGGTTTTGGCTTCGATGAGAACCGCGCCGCCGCCGTTTCTGGCAAACTCCGCCGCTCGCCGCGTCACCTCGTAACAGGCGATGATGTCGTTGCCGTCGACGATGTGGCCGGGGATGCCGTAGCCCGCCGCTTTGTCCGCGAGATTCTCGACGGCGGTTTGCTTCGAGGTCGGCGTCGAATAAGCGTACCAGTTGTGCTCGGCGATGATGATGACGGGCAGGCGTTGGACGGCGGCGAAGTTTAGCCCCTCGTGAAACGCGCCGGTGCTCATCCCGCCGTCGCCGATGTAGGCGACCGCGACCAGATTTTTCTTCTGCATCCGCCCCGCGAGCGCGATGCCGGTCATCACCGGAATCATGTCGCCGAGATGCGAGATGGGGCCGATGAAACCTTTTTCGATGTTGCCGAAATGGATGTTGAGGTCGCGTCCCCCGGAAGGCCCCCACGCCTTCGCCATGTACTGCGCGAAGACTTCGCGCGGGGCGATGCCTTTGACGAGCACCGCGCCGAGGTCGCGGATGAGCGGCGCGATGAAGTCCTGCGGCGCGAGCGCGTAGGCCGTTCCCACCGCCGTCGCCTCCTGTCCCAAAGACCGGAAGACGCCGCCCACGACCTTCGTCTGTCGATACAAATTGACGAGACGTTCTTCGACGAGCCGCGTCAGCATCAGGTAACGATAAAGATCGAGCAACTGTTCGTGCGTGAGATCGGTGGCGGTCGAACAGATCAACTCGCCCGCCTCGTTCAAGGGGTCGTCGAACGAATGTTTGACGCCCATCGTCGCGTTTGTATTTTTGTTGTCGCCGCTGCCGCCGCCGCGCGCCGTCTTGCTCTCGCCCGCCGACTTTCGCCGTGTTTCGTTTTTCATAAGTAGACTTACGGGCGATGGACGACGCCTTTCGGGTCAGTCGTCCACCGCCTGACTTTAGAAGTGGATGGTCAAACCGTGCACGCCTTCGACGGCTTCCATAATTGATTCGGAGACGGTCGGGTGCGCGTGGATGACGCGTCCGAGTTCTTCCGCCGTCGATTCGAGGTGCATCGCGACGATGCCTTCGTGGATGATCTCGGTCGCGTGCGGGCCGATGATGTGGATGCCGAGAATCTCGTCGTATTTTTTGTCGGCGATGATTTTGACGAAACCCTCTTCTTCGCCGAGGATGCGCGCCTTGCCCGACGCCGAGAAGGGAAACTTCCCGACCTTCACGTCGAAGCCCTGCTCGCGCGCCTTCGCTTCCGTGAGGCCGACGGACGCGACTTCCGGATCGCAGTAGGTGCACGACGGAACTTGCCGCATGTTGATCGGTTCGGCCTGCTGTCCCGCGATTTGCTCGACGGCAAGGATGCCCTCCTTCGATGCCAGATGCGCGAGCCACGGCGTCGGAATCACGTCGCCGATGGCAAAGACGCCCGGCTCGCCCGTCCGGCAAAACTCGTCGACCTGAATCGCGCCGCGCTCGACTTTGATCTTCGTGCCTTCGATGCCCAGACCTTCGATGAACGGCATCCGCCCGACTGCGACGAGCAACATCTCGGCTTCGAGGTTGACCGCTTCGCCCTTCGACGTTTTGCCGGAGAGTTTAACTCCCGCCTCCGTCACTTCCATCTTCTCCAGCCGCGTGTCGAGTTGGTACTTGATGCCGCGCTTGCGAAACGATTTCTCCAACTCCTTCGACACGTCTTCGTCTTCGAGCGGGAGCAGATGCGGCATCAACTCGACGATCGTCGTCTCCGCGCCGAAACGCGAATAGACCGACGCGAACTCGACGCCGACCGCCCCCGCCCCCATCACGATCAGCGACTTCGGAACCTCTTTGAGTTCGAGGATGTGGTCGCTGTTGACGACGCGCACGCCGTCGGTCTCGAAACCCGGAATCGGGCGGACGACCGAGCCGGTCGCGATAATGATGTGCTTGGTGTCGATGGTCTGTTTCTGACCGTCCGCACCCGTCACTTCGACCTTGCCGGGAAGCTGTAGCTTCGCCATCGCGTTGAAGACCGTGACGCTGTTCTTCTTCATCAAAAACTCGACGCCCTTGGCGTTCTTCATCACGATTTTGTCTTTGCGCTTCTGCACGTCGGCGAAGGCGAGTTTGATTTCCGACGCCTGCACGCCGAACGCCTCCGCGTGCTGCATCTGTTCGTAGACGTGCGCCGACATCAAGAGTTGCTTCGTCGGGATACACCCGCGCAAGCCGCACGTCCCGCCCAGACGCTTGTCCTTTTCTACCAGCGCCACCTTCAAACCCAACTGCGCCCCGCGAATCGCGGCCACATAACCTCCGGGGCCGCCGCCGATGATCGTTACGTCAAACTGTTCCGTAGCCAATGTTCAGGTTTCCTCTCTTAAAGACCGTCACGGGTGACGGATGACCGGCGGCAAGACTATTTGGACGATTGCTCTTTCCCGGCACCCGTCGCCCGTCACCCGTCGCTTTTTTGTTGTTGTTTCCACGCTTCGATTTGCGCCGCGTGTGATTCGTGGTGATGAAAGGTGACGCCTTCGATGTACTTGTAGGTCGCCGAAGTTTCGTCCACCTCTTCCGGCAGCGACTCGATGAGGCTGACCATCGCGCCATGCGCCGCATCGAGTTCGTCTGCGACTTCGCGCAGCGAGCGCGCCCGGCGTTCTTCAACCGCCCGCGCGTTAAAGTCGTCGATCATTTCATGCGTGAGTCGGGGCGGCTTACCCGTGCGGTCTTGAATGGCGCGGATGATCCGTACGCCCTCCAACTCCCACGCGACGACGTGCGCGAGCGCGTCCCGCACAGACCACTGCGGATTCAACCCCACGCGCGTCGCCGCTTCTTCAGTCAGCCCGTCGAGCGCGCCGTCGAGCCGTGTCCGCCCCGCGCGCACGCGTTCCAAAAGTTCTTCTCGCTTCATCACACGTCACCTCTCCGTCCCGCTCTGCCGTCGCCGTCGTCGCCGCAATTGTTAGATTCAAACGCACCGTGCCGTGCTCTGCAACGTGCACGCGACCGCAGGGCGTGCCTCCGCCCGCAGACTTCTCTCGATGTGCGTAATCAGCGGTTGTTCAAAACGAGATATTATAATCCGTCTCGCCGATTTCCTCCAATTTGCAGGCGCGCACGGGCGAAGGAAAAAGGCCAAAGCTCAAGGAGGCGCACATCGCAGAGGGAATCCGCGATGTGCGCCTCTTTGAACTTTGGCCGGTGGCTTCGCCCGTGCGCGCGTCTAGATTCTAAACAGCTCTTGATAATCGCTCACCAGTTTATCAAGTTTGCGTTTGAAGGCGGGGTCGTTCATCGAATTTCTGATGTACTTGGCTTTTAGCCCGCCGACCTTCATAGCGTCGGCGGTCATCGATTCGACCATCTTCTTCTTGGTTGGTTCGCTGACCTGAAACCCGCGCACCGACTTTATCGAGTTGAGTTTCTCGCGAATCTCACCCTTGCGCGAATCCATCAACTTCTGCGCATCGTCAACGCCCGCCGACGGGTTCGACGCTGACTCGACTTTGGCGACCAGTTCTTTCGTGAATGCGTCGATGTCGGCGAGGACGGCTTCAATCTCGGAATCTTTTTTGCAACCGGCGAGGAGGATGCTGCACGCCGCCACGAACACCACATAGCCAACGTATCTTCTCAACATGGGGAAACCTCCACAGGTGATTCGTAAAAAGCGGTATCATGTAATCGCGTCTGAGATTAAAGTCAAGAAGTTTGTCCGCCCTGTTCGACCGCTCGGAACGTCGAAACTACGCGCGAGGTCTGTCGAGATGAAACATTCGGAAGGATTTTTGAAACTGGTTGCCGACGCCAAAAGCCGCGTCCGCGAAGTGACGGTTGAAGAGACGCGCACACGCCTCGCCGCCGCGCGCGGCGTCCGTCTCATCGACGTGCGCGAAGATAACGAATGGCTGGCCGGTCACGCCGCCGGAGCCGAACACCTCGGCAAAGGCATCATCGAACGCGACATCGAAACCGCCGTCCCCGACCGGCGCGCCGAACTCATCCTCTACTGTGGCGGCGGCTATCGCTCGGCGCTCGTCGCCGACACGCTCCAACGAATGGGCTATGAAAACGTCTATTCGATGGCGGGCGGCTGGAAGGCGTGGCGCGACGCCGGATTCCCGACCGAAAAATAGCGCCGCGTAAATCTTCTCAACTCAATTTGTCGGTTCGGTCTTCTGGCCTGTTTCGCCGGCGGGCGGCGGCGGCGGTGCGGGGTCGGTTTGCGTATCGGCGGGGTCGGCAGGATCGTCCGGGTCGGCGGGGGGCGGCGGTTCTTCGCGGCGTTCTTCAAGGATGCGGAGCACGGTGCAGTTTTCATCGTCGTAAACTTCCTCGAACCAACCGCTGTCCATCGCGGCGTTGTAGAAAGCGTCGTGCACTTCCTCTTTATCGGTGAAGACGTAGCGCGCCCCGAAACGGTTGCGGATTATCGACGCGGTGTCGCCGACTTCGCCGAGCGTCACCTTTTTGTAGAGGTCGGAGAGTTCTGGATTCTCGTCGAGCAGATAGGTCGGGTCGAGACCGGAAGCGTAACGATGGTCGGCGTCGAAGAAAAACAGTTTGGGGAAATCATCCCAGTCAGTGTTAAAGACGAGTTCGCCGCGCGGCACGTTGGTGCGAATCCATTCCATGCCTTTTTGATAGGCGAAGGGGCTTGAGTCGGAACGAATCGTCTCCGCCGTGTAATGGATGTTGAAATAGAGCGGCACGCCGAGCAACGCCGTCACAAAGATCGCCGTCCAGATAGCGCGCACCCGCTTGCGCTCGGCAACTTCGATGGCGGCGGGCGGCTCATGGCGGTCGAGGAAAGGTTTCAGTTCGTCGCGCATGTCGGACGAGAGGCGGCTGACGATGTTGCGCGCGCCGTCGAAGATGGGTTGCAGCGCGAAGGCCGCGAAGAGGATGGCGAACGGCGGCCAGTATTCGACGAAGCGCCGCGAACGCGCGTTGATGATGAGCAGGATGGTCGAGAAAATGAGAAAGAAGAGCGGGCGCGCGGCGCGTCGTTTGTCCGTCCAATCGAAAGCGACGTAGCCGACGACCATCGCGACGAAGGCGACCGCGCAACTGCCGAGAAAATACCAACTCTCGTACGGATACCACTCCGCGCCGACGCTCGTCGTAAATTCCGTCGGCTTCACTTTCATCACGACGTGCTCGGCAAAGAGCATCACGTTTTTTGGAAAGTACGGGTTGAGGATGAAACCGAGAATCGTCCCGACGCCCGTCCAGACGACGGGTCGCCACTCGATGCGCCGCTCGCTCCAAAGTATCGCGCCCGCCCAGATGACCGCCGCCGCGCCCAGCATCACCCACAGGCTGTACGTCCACACGTAGAGAAAAGCGAGCGGCGCGAGCAGCCAATAGCGTCGCTCGAACAGGAGAAAGATGCCCGCCACCATGAACACAATCGAGACGCTCTGCGCCCGCGTCATGCTCAGCCGGAACAGGAACGGCGCCGAGCACGCGAGCAACGCGACCAGCCACACCGGCGAATACTTGATGCGATACCGGACGACCAGCCAGAAGCACGAGACGACGGCGAGCGCGCCGAACGTGGCCGCCGCGACCTTCGCCCCGACGCGCAGGTCGCCGAACCACGTAAAGGGAATCAACAGGATGTGAAACAGCAGGTGATGATCGACGTAGTCGTTCGGGTTGAGCGAGGTGAGCGGCAACCACGGGAACGCGGGCGGAAACGCGCCGTGCCGCAAGCCCTCCCATAGCAGACGACTCCATTTGACATGATAGTAGCCGTCAACGTCGAGAATCGCGTCGGTTTGAAACTGTAGATAGAAGAAGACGACGGCGCACGCCGTCGCGCCCGCGAACAACATCCCGATGCGCCCCAGACGCCCCTCCACCACCGTCTTCTCCGTCACACGCCGCGCCCGCGCGTCTTTCGACGCTTCGGTCGCTGCCGGGTCAATCTTGTCAGCCTCAAACATGATGGATGTTGTTGTTCTCCCTCGCGGGCGGTCAAAAAAAGCGTCGGGCGCATGAAGCTGTTCGCCACTCTTTCGACAACATAGCACGAAGCCGCACCGGACAAAAGAAGGCACAAGATGAATGGTCGAGGCGCAGGCGCGAGCGGCTGCGCGCCGCCTTACCGTGCGCGGCGACGTGGTGTCAAACGCAACTTTTTTCGTTGCCGGAAAGGGCTTGCAGCGAGGTTTCGAGGTCGGAGAGTTGGAACGGTTTGTTGACGATGAGGTTGATCAGCGAGCGGTCGAGCGGCGAGATGCCGGGGATGGTCTGGCCGTAGCCGGTGGCGAGCGCGATCATCATGCCGGGAGCGAGTTTGCGCGCTTCGGCGGCGAGCTTCAGACCGTCCATGACGGGCATCGAGAGGTCTGTAATCATCAGGTCGAAGACATCGCCGGCGGCGAGCGTGGCGAGGGCTTCCGCCGCGCTCCGGGTTTCGGTCACATGCTGTTTCAATTCCTTGAGCATCTCGACCAAGACTTCACGCACCACGTCTTCGTCATCGACGACGAGCACGCTATGCGCGGGCAACACGCTTCTCCGCATCTCGCGCGGCGCGGCGCCGGCGAGCCGCGTCAGCGGAAACTTCAGGCGAAAGGTCGTGCCGAGTCCGACTTCGCTTTCGACATCGATGGTTCCGCCGTGACGATGAATGATGCCGTAACTGACGGCCAGTCCGAGCCCGGAGCCCTGCGGCCCTTTGGTCGTAAAAAACGGCTCGAAGATGCGGTCGCGGAGCGCGGGCGGCACACCCTGCCCCGTGTCTTTAACCTCGACCACGATGAGGTCTTCCAATCTTTGCTCGGTCAACTCGACACTGCCGCCCGCCGGCATCGCATCGAGCGCGTTGAAGATGAGATTGACGAGCACTTCGCGCACCTCCGAGGGGTTGGCGGTAATGTCGTCGCGCCCCCGAAAGTCGGGCGTGAACTTGATCTCGTAGTCGAGACCGCGCGCCCGCGCATCATCTTCCCAACGCGTCCGCGTCAGTTGGATGGCGTCGGTGATGAGCTTGGTGACGGAGACGGTGCTGAGTTGTTCGCTCGGCGCGCGGCGGGCGAAGGTCTGGATGCGGCGGACGGTTTCGGCGGCGTCGAGCGAAGCGGTTTCGATGACCTGCAAACTGCGTCGCTGCTTTTCGTCGGCGGTGCCGCGCAAGAGCAACTGCGTGCGACCGAGAATCGCGGCCAGCGAGTTGTTGAAGTCGTGCGCGACGCCCGCCGCGAGTTGGCCGAGACTGCGCATCTTCTCGCTTTCGGCCTCCTGCTCGGCGCGCGCGCGCTCGCGTTCAAACAGCCGGACGTTCTCGATGGCGACCGCCGCGAGGTTGGCCGCCATGCGCATCGCGGTCGCGTGTTCGTGTTTGAAGGCCGCCAGTTCGGGACTCTGAATTTCGATCGCGCCGAGCGTGCGACCCATGAAGTTCATCGGCACGATGAGCGCCGAACGCGGCAGGCGCAGGTCGATATCTGCTCCGACAAGATTGATGCTCGGCTGATTGACCATCACCGATTGGAAATCATCCTCGATAATGATTTTGCCAGTAACGACGGCGCGGCTGTGCGGGCTGTTGGTCATCGGCATCGGCGGCAGGTCGGTCACGTCGACCTCTTCGCCCTCGTTGCTGACGTAGACGGCGGAGCGCGTCTGTCGCTCGGGGTCGTAGAGCGAGATAAACAGGCCGTTGCACGGCGTCGAGAGCGAGGCGAAGTAGCTGAGCGCGCGGAACACCGCCTTGAGGTCGCGGACGGTTCCGAAGGTCTGCGCAAGCGAGGCGAGTTGGTCGAGCATTCGCTCGTACTCGTTGATGGCGCGTTGCTCCGCCGCGCGCAGAGCCTCTTCCGCCGCCCACCGCTCGGTCAGGCGCGCCACTTTCAGAATCAGTCGAACGGGGTCATACGGGGCTTCGAGATAATCGTCGGCGCCCGCTTGAAGTCCCTGAATAACGCTCGCATCGTCGATGCGGAGCGCGCTGACGAGCAGCAGCGGAACCTCGTGCAGTTGCGCATCGGCGCGAATCATGCGGCACAACTCGATGCCGTCGGTGTGCGGCATCGTCACGTCGCTGACGATGAGCGCGGGACGCTCGCGTTGCGCGATGCGGAAGCCTTCCCCCCCGGTGTCGGCGCTGAGCACACGATAGCCGGCCTTGCGCAATTGTGCGCTCATAAGGCCGAGGACTTCCGGCACATCGTTGATGATGAGGACGGTGTGTGCGCCTTCGCGTTGCATTACCGCGCATCTCCTTCGAGTTCGAGCGTCGGCTCACCCGCGCAGGCGTTTGATCAGGTCGATGAGGTCCATGGGGTTGATGGGTTTGGTCAGAAATGCGTTGAAGCCGGATTCGAGCGCGCGGTCGCGGTCGTCGTACATGGCGAACCCGGTGACGGCGACCATCGGCACCTCGCGATAGTCGTCGAGCGTGCGCAGCGAGCGCGCCAACTCGTAGCCGTCCATCTCCGGCATCCCGATGTCGGAGACAACCACGTCGAAATGTTCGTGGCGCGCCGTTTCCAGCGCATCGCGGGCGGCGAAGACCGTCACGACATCGTAACCGGCGTAGCGCAAGAGCATCGCCAGCATCTCGGTCACATCCGGCGCGTCGTCAACGACGAGGGCGCGCGGCTTGAGCGGCGGCGCATCATCTTCGGGGTCGCTGGTAAACGGCGCGTGGCGCGGCGGCGACGGGGGCTGCTCAGGGAGCATTTGATTGACCGAGAGTCGCGGGAAGCCGACATCGGGGTTCGGGTTGATCGGCGTCATCTTTCTCAATGGTGCACACTCTTTCTGCCAAGTTCGGCAATCGCGGCCTGATTACGTATGCCGGAGTTGGAGACCAGAGGCCGGAGACCTGCCTGCGAGTTTTTGACCAACCGCGAGACTCGCTCTCCAGCCTCGCTCTCTAGCCTCTCGCTTCTTCATTCGCGTTTTGCGCGTCGGACTCCACGACTTCGGGCACGCGCGACGGTTGCAGCAGCAGCGGCCCGATGACGGTCGCGAGTTTGACCGGATCGATGGGCTTCGGAAGATGCACGTCGAAACCGGCGGCGAGCGCGGCTTCGGCATCTTTCGGCGACGCATAGCCCGTCAGCGCGACCGCCGGGACGCCGCGCAGATGCGGCATCTCGCGCAACCGCTTGATCAATTCGTAGCCGTCTATTTGGGGGAGTCCGATGTCGGAAACGACTACATCAAAACACACCGAGGCGGCGATGCGCAATGCTTCCGCCGCCGATTCGCAGACCTTCGCTTCAAACCCCTGCGTCTCGAAGACGATGCGCAGCATATCGAGCGTGTCGCGCGCGTCTTCGACGATCAGCACGCGGCGCACATTCGCGACGCTTTCGCGCGCCTCCGGCGGCGCGGCGGCGACGGGCGCGTTGAGGGCTTCGGGCATCGCGCGATAGAGCGGGAGGGTAACGCTGAAGGAGCTTCCGCGGCCTTCGCCGTCGCTCGCGGCGTACACCGCTCCGCCGTGCGCTTCGACGAAGCTCTTGACGAGCGCGAGGCCGATGCCGAGGCCGCCGTAGAGCCTCGTCGATGAACCGTCGGCCTGCCGGAAACGCTCAAAGACGTGCGGCAGAAACTCCGGCTCGATGCCGCGTCCCGCGTCCAACACCTCGACGCGCGCGGTCGTCCCGTCGGCCTGACAGGTGACGCGCACGTGGCTGCCGCCGTCGGAGAACTTGACGGCGTTGTTCAAAAGATTCCAGAAGACCTGAACGAGCCGCGTCCGGTCGCCGAGCACGGTCATCGGCTGGCCGTCGTCGCAGGGTAAGACGGTGAGGTCGATGCCGACGCCGCGCTTGTCGGCTTCGGCGCGGACGGTTTCGGCGGCTTCTCTAATGACGGCGTCGAGTTCGACCGCGACGCGCACGATGCGCATCTTGCCGCTCAAAATCGACGACATGTCGAGCAGGTCGTTGATGAGCCGGGTGAGCGACTGCGAGTTTTTGTCGATGACGGAGAGACCCTGTTCCACGTCGCCGACGCGGAGTTTGCCCGCGCGCATCATGTGCACCCAACCGATGATCGGCGTTAGCGGCGTGCGGAGTTCGTGCGAGAGCGTGGCGAGGAAAATGTCTTTGGCGCGGTTGGCTTCCTGCGTCTCGTGAAACAGCCGCGCGTTCTCGACGGCGAGCGCCGCGCGGTGCGCGAGGTCTTCGGCGACGACGAGGTCGGCGTGCGTGTAGAGCCGCCCGGACTCTGCCGACGCGAACGTGATCGCCCCGAGCCGTTCGCCGCGCGCCACGAGCGGCACGCAAATGTACGACTTGAATTTCATTTCGCGAAGCACGCGCAGGTGTTCTTCATCGTGCGCGGCGACCTGCAATACTTCGTCGGTGATCTCGGCGAGTTCGGGGCTGCCCGTGCGCATCACATGATGCGCCCCGTACGGCACGTCAGGATTCGCCGGGTACTGTTTGTCGAGCGAGCGCGCCAGAGCTTCTTTGAGCGGATCGAAATGCGTCGTCGTCCGGTGAATCGACCCGTCCTCGTTGAGCATGTCAATCGAGCACCAATCCGCGATGTGCGGCACGGCGAGCCGCGCGACGTTGGTCAGCGTCGTCTGGTAATCGAGCGATGAGGCGAGCATCTCGCTGGCTTCGGCGAGAAAACGCGAAGCTTCTTCGGCGCGTTTGCGGTCGTCGATGTCGGTGCCCGTCCCGAACCACTTGATGATGTTGCCTTCCGCATCGCGCAACGCCGCAGCGCGTCCGAGATGCCAGCGATAAACTCCGTCGGAGGCGCGCCGGAAACGGTACTCGATCTCGTAGTCGTGCCCCGTCTTGACGGCGGTTGACCAAGCGCGCAGACACGCTTCGGTATCGTCTGGATGAAGCACGGGCTGCCAGCCCCATCCCGCGGTTTGTTCGGGCGTCATGCCCGTGTAGTCGTACCAGCGCCGGTTGTAGTAGTCGAGCCAGCCGTCGGGTCGCGCCGTCCAAACGATCTGCGGAATCGATTCGGCGAGAAAACGATACTCCTGCTCGCTGGCTTCCGCCGCGGCGCGTGCGCGGCTTTCCGCCTCGTAGAGTCGCGTGCGGTCGAGCGCCTGCGCGCACTGTCCCGCCAGCGCCTGCATAAACTCGCGGTCGTCGGGCGTAAAGGCGTGCGCTCCTTCAAAGCTCAATCCCATCGCGCCGAGCGCGCGGCCTTTGACGATCAACGGAATCGCCGCGATCGCCCGGTTGCCGTTGACCGCGCGCGCCGCATTGCTTTCGGGGTAGCGCTCCTGCCATTCTTCGATCGAGCCGATAAAGACCGGCTCCCGATTCCGCACCGCATCCGCAATCGGCACCGACATCGAGACGGGGAACCGACGCCATTCGTGAAGCAATTCCGGCGGATAGCCGCGCGCCCCGATCAACTCGAACTCCGAGGCTTCTTCGTTGAGCAACGCGACCGAACCCGCGTGCGCGTCGAGCGCGTTCAACCCGTGACTGACCACCACCTCGGCGACCTGCGAAGAAGTCCGCGTCTCGGCGAGCGCAGAGGTGACGATTTGCAGTCGCACGATGCGGTCAACCGCCCGTTCGGCTTCGGCGCGTGTCGCCTGTTCGCGCGCGAGCAGTCCGGCGCGTTCGGCTTCGGACTGCTTCCGTCCGGTGATGTCGCGGGCGATGGTCGAGGCGCCGACGACGCGCCCGGTCGAATCTTTGATGGGCGAAATGGTGATGGCGACGTTGATCCGCGTGCCGTCTTTTCTTATTCTCACCGTCTCAAGATGATCGACGCTGCCGCCGCTTCTGAGACGTTCAAGAATTTGCGGAACTTCGTCGGCGTGTTCCGGCGGGACGATGATCGAGATCGGATGCCCGATGACTTCATCGGCGGTGTAGCCGTAAATTTTCTCCGCGCCCGTGTTCCAATTCGTAATGATGCCGTCGAGCGTCTTGCCGATGATCGCGTCATCCGACGATTCGACGATGGCCGCCAGCCGTTCGAGCGTCGCTTCGGACAGTTTGCGGGTCGTGATGTCGAGCGCGGTGCCCGCCATGCGCGCCGCCTTGCCGTCGGCGTCTCGCAAGACCTTGCCCGTGCCGCCTATCCAGTGGATGCTGCCGTCGGGCCACACGATGCGAAATTCGATGTCGTAACTCGCCCCGTGATCGATGGCGCGGGCAATCGCGCGCGTCACATGCTCGCGGTCTTCCTCGTGGATGAGTTGGAGAAAGCCCTCGAATGTTCCCGGAAACTCGTCCGTCGCCAGGCCGTGCAGCGGCGCGATCGTGTCCGACCACGCAACCACGCCGGTTTGCACATCCCATTCCCACGTCCCCATCTTGGCGGAGTGGAGGGCGAGGCTGAGGCGTTCCTCGCTGTGGCGCAGCGATTCCTGCGACTGCCTGCTGAGGGTCACGTCGCGCGTGAAGCAGCGCGTGTGGACGAACTCATCGCCGTCCCACATCACGTTTGAATTGATTAAGGCATGCTTGATTGAGCCGTCTTTGGAGCGCAGACGCGCCTCATAGTCATGCAGCGTCTCTTTGTTCGTCAGGCGTTGCAGAATGTCGTTGATGACTTCGCTATCGGCGTGAAACTCCGCGATGTTGTGGCCGACATACTCTCCGCGCTCGTATCCGAGCATCTCCAACTCGGCGCGATTGGCCCACAGAATCGTCCCGTCCGCGCCGACCCAGTGCAGCCCGATGGTCGCGTTATCAACGAAGTCGGTGAGTTCGCGTTCGCGCTGTCGCAACTCGTTTTCGGCCTTTTTGCGTTCGACGATATCGTGAAAGACGAGCACCACGCCGACGACTTCTCCGGCGTCGTCGCGAATCGGCGCGCCGCTATCGTCGATGGGTATTTCGCGCCCGTCTCGCGCCAGCAGGATCGTGTGATTCGCCAGCCCGACGATGCGCCCCACGCGCAATGCCTTCTCGACCGGACTCTCGACCGGCAGGCGCGTCTGTTCGTTGATGATGCGAAAGACTTCGGTCAGAGGCTTGCCGCGCGCCTCGCCCGCGCGCCACCCCGTCAGCGATTCGGCGACCGGGTTCATCAACGTCACGCGCCCCCCGGCGTCGGTCGCGATCACGCCGTCACCGATGCTTTGCAGCGTCGTCAGCAGACGCTGCTCACTCGCCCGCGCCTTTATCTCGGAGCGTCGGCGCGTCGCGCCGAACGAGTTGATTATCAACGCGGCGAAGCCGAGCATGGCCGTCCGCAACGCGCCCTCAAGGCTGATGCTTATCGACTCGTAAGGCGGGATGAAATAATATTCGCCGAGCGCCCCCGCCAACACTGTCGCGAGCAGTCCCGGCCCCAGACCGCCGTACCACGCGCCGACCATGATGGCGGCGAAGAACAGCGCCAGCGGGATGCGGTCCATCACCGGCCACGTCAGCCACGTCAGCAGATACGCGACGCCGACCGCCGCAACGGCGATGCCGTAGCGCGCCGGCACGCTCTGGTTTGATAGACGGGTGACGGCGATTAGACCGGGCGGGCGTGTGACATGGGGGTCGTCCATTCTGATACCTCTGGCTCCGTCTCCGCGCTCGACCATTCCGGGGCGCGGTCGGCGGCGCGGTTCACCGGCAGAAACTACTGCTTTCAATATGACAAGTCAAGATGCGTGTCCGGTCGAGAATCTCAAGCCTTCGACCTGCCCGGCGGCGTGCTCCGCATATCGGGCGGGATCGTTTCATCCTATGCCGCGACTGACGAATTAGTCACGCGCCCGCGTCGCAAAATCATGACGTTGACATCCCGCGCCCGTGATTAGCCGGTTTGCCGCATTTCTGTTAGTCTCGCCAGACGGATGCTGGACGTGTTGGATGTCGATTAAAGATAGCGTTTCACCGGCCTCTAGCTTCCCGCCTCTGACATCTACTTTTATGTATCCAGCCGGCAATCTTTTTATTCCTGTAGCGCACGGTCGCCTCGAAGCGATTGTCAAAGAGCCGCGCGCGGGCGACGACGCGGCGGCGGCTCCGCGC
>JBGTHJ010000318.1:0-4547 GCA_041746175.1 Pyrinomonadaceae bacterium | reverse complement strand
GTCGCGGTCGTCCCCGCGAGCGGCGCGAGCGCGAGCGGCGCGTCGAGTCGCGTGTTGCGGACGAGCACGCTCGCGGTCGCGCTCCGGTCTAGTTGATAGCCGTTGACGACGAGTTCGTCGCCGAGCGTCGCGCTCGTCTGTTGATTGGGCGGCAGGATGGAGTCAATCGTCGGAAACGGCGACGCGAGACTCGCCTGCACGACGATGCCGGTGTCGCCTTCCCCGCGCGTGAGGACGGGCAGCGGCGCGCGTGCCGGGCGTGTCGATTCGATCAGCACGGTCGAAACCTGATACGCGACGGATGGGCGGTAGTTCGCCTGAAACGCCGACCAGAGTTTGGAAATCTCTTCGGTGTTGAGCGGCAGCGGCGTGATCTTTATCTGTTCGATTTGGTCTGCGAGGTCGGAAGCCGAAAGCGCGTCGAGCGCGGGCGGCAATAGCCCGACGCCGCTGATGGGCGCGTCGGGCGGCGCGAGCGTCCGGCGAATCGCCTCGCGCGTCAGCACCGGGACTTCGTGCATCAACTGCATCGCGTAACCGAGCAGAATTTCGGCCTCGAAATCCTGCGTGCCGTAGGCGGTCAGCATGTAGTGGAGGTCGAGCGCGAGCGGCGGATTCGTCAGGCGTTGGCCGCGCGCGTCGCGCGAAGGAAGCTCCGCGTTGCGCCACGCCGTGTTGGGCGTTACGTGATAGAGAAAGATATTCAGTTGACGGTCGTCGCCGTTGTCTTCGAGGTCGATGAGGTCGGGCGCAAGCGCGGTCACCAGCACCGGCCCGCCGACCGCCGCGCCGACGGAATGGTCGATCAGTGCGTTGTCGAGCAAGTCCTTCAACACCGCCGTCACGGAGGCGATAGCCAGCGCGTTGCTCATCGGCGGCCTCCGTTATTCGCGCGCAGATATTCGTCGAGCGACATCGCGGGGGCGGGTCGCGTTGGTGCCGGCGACGGAGCAGGCGACGGGGTGGGCGGCGTGACGGCGCGCACCTCGATGCGTCCGATGGAGACGTGAATCGTCGGCGCGGTTTCATGCGTCGCCGACGATTCATCGTTCGCGTACGTCTCGACGCGCGGGCGAAGAAGACGTTGGGACTCAGCCCTCGCGTGAGACTCAGCCGGCGCGGTGGCATTCGCGGCGACGCGGGTGACGCTCGATACGTTCGGCGGCGAAACGTCGTCCCGCGCGCTAGGTGTGCCGTGCGGGGCGGGCACGAGCAAACTCGACGACGCCCTTTCCGAAGTTTGTTGCGTGCCCGGCGGCGACGGCGACAACGTATCGCCGGAACTGCTCGAACGCTCTGCGACGCGGCGCGGCGCGGCGTCTTCAAACACGCGCCCGACCGTCTGCCCGGAAGCGACTTTCGCATCCGGTTCGACCACACCTGCATCCAACGCGCCTGATGGTCGTCGCTTCGCCGGGCGCGTCGCGTCGATCACAGTAGGGTTAGTCTCGTCCGTCGGACGACTATTTCGAGCGGCGGGCGTCGCCGGTGGTGGTGGTGGTGGCGAGACGTGCGCGTCGCGTGGCGCGTCGTCCGGCGCGGGCGCGAGGTCGCGGCGTTGAAATTCTTCCGAAGCACGAGGTTCTGGAGTTTGGGTTTCGGCAGCGCGTCGAGGAGCAGCCGTTTCGGGCGAATCCTTTGGCGAGAACGCGCGCGACGTTGGCGGCGGGACAACCAGACCGGCGTGCGGAGACACGGGATAGTGCGAGCCTGTCGGCGGCGAGTCCGCACCGTGCGCGGCGGCGTCCCGCAGATTTGCGATGGACGATGGCGACGATGTTGGCGACGCGGCGAGTGATTCCGGCTCTTGCAAAGACGGCTCGCTCGCGTCGGGCAGCGGTGGTTCAAACAGCAGCGCAAGACGCGGCTGAACCGCCGGGGCGCGGTCGAGGCTGCGGGCTGCAATGTTGGTCAGGTAGTCGCTCATCCGCTCGCCATCTCCACGTAGAAACGTCGCCGCCACGGACTCAGCGCGAGCGTTTCGGATTCGCGCCAACCGTAGGCGGAAGCGAGGATGTGCACCTCGCGCAAGAGGCGTTTCGCCCACGCGTGAATCTCGTCCCAGAAAAACGATACGATGTCGAACAACACGCGCCAGCGACAATCGCACTGCGGGCAGTTGAGATCGAGCACCACGTCGGCCTGCGGGTCGGCGCGCTCCATCTGCTCCGCGATAGCCGCGCCGACTTCCGGCGGCAACTCCCCCGTCGACACTTCCTTGCCCCCGCGCCGCGCGCTCAAGACGCACCGTTCGAGCAAGACCGCGCGGGCGGCTTCGACCCCGGCACACCCCGCGAGGGCGTCGAGGTCGCGGCTGTCCGGGAGTCGAAAGAGCAGTTCGTGGTCGCCGGACGCCAGCGCGAAAGTCTCCGGCGGTTCGACATCTTGAGACACGCGGATGTCGGACGCATCGAAGTTGAGTTCGACGCGTTCGGCGCAGGCGGGACACGCCGCCAGACTCGACAACCGCGCGCCGAAAGCCCATTCGCGCAGGTTGAGCAACGCGGCGTCGCGCTGCCCGACGCTCCAGCGCGCGAGCACGCCGGGCGGCGTTTCCGGACACGCCGCTTCGAGCAAGAGCAAGGCGCGGCGGGCGGGCGTCTGCGGCAGTCCACGCTCCCAAACGTCCAACAGTTCACCGGACGAAAGCGCACGCATAGTCGTTTACCCGTCCTGCTTATCAGTTGGCCGGTTCGGTAAAGGTTGGCTCGCCCGGCTCGGTCACATCGTAGTCGCGCTCCCAACCTTCGTTCTCCAGTTTGATGGTTTGGATGGCGATGACATTGCCGCTCGCATCGAGATCGGGCAGCGCCTGATAGTCGGATACCCAGCAACGATAGACCTTGTAGGCGATGGCTAGTTGTCCGGCTTCGTTGTACATCTCGATGATGATGTCTTTGCGAAAATCTTTGAGCGAAACTTCGACGCCGAGACCCGAACCGTAGTTCCACACCTTGTTCGCCCACTTCTCAAACTCGGTGTCGTGCGTGACGCCGCGCTCGAGCGTAATGGCTTCGTACTTGGTTTGCCCCGGCGACTTGCGCACCGTGCTCGGGTCGCCGCCCTCGCGGTGTTCGACCGGCGTCGTCATGCGTTTGAGCGCGCCGACCTTGCTGATTCCGGCGACGTAGCGTCCGTCCCACTTGACGCGGAACTTGAAGTTTTTGTACGGGTCGAAACGCTGTGCGTTGACGCTGAATTGAGCCATCGTGTCCTCCTCACACTTCGATCTGTCCAGCCATCTGCTGGAACTTGATGATGACGAACTCGGCGGGTTTGAGCGGCGCGAACCCGACGATGATGTTGACGATGCCGAGATTGATATCGTTCTGCGTCGTCGTCTCCCGGTCACACTTGACGAAGTAAGCCTCCTTCGGCGACTTGCCCTGAAACGCGCCCTGCCGGAAAAGGTTCTGCATGAAGGCTCCGATATTGAGACGTATCTGCGCCCACAGCGGCTCGTCGTTCGGCTCGAAGACGACCCACTGCGTCCCGCGATAAAGGCTCTCTTCCAAAAAGAGCGCGGTGCGCCGGACGGGAACATATTTCCATTCCGAGCCGAGCCGGTCGTTGCCTTGCAGCGTCCGCGCGCCCCACACCACGCGCCCGACGCCGGGCATCGTCCGCAGGCAGTTGACGCCGAGCGGGTTCAACTGCCCGTTCTCGGCATCCGTCAGCGCGACGCTCAACGCGGGCACGCCGACCAGCGTCGCATCCAACCCGGCGGGAGCTTTCCAGACCCCGCGCGTCGAATCGGTGCGCGCCATTACGCCCGCCACCGCTCCGCACGGCGCGAAATCTTCGAGTTGATTTTCGCGCAACGGATTCGGTTGCCGCAGACGCGGGAAATAGAGCGCGGCGTTTTTGCTCACCGTGCCGATGGCGGCCACGCCGGTCCCGGCGTTGGTCACGTCGCTAACCCGATCCCAATCGGCGGGCGGATCAACGAGCAACATCGCGCGGCGTCTTTCGCAATAGACTGCGGCAGTTCCGATCAGGCTCGCATCAACCGTGCCGTCGGCGTCGAACGGCGGGATGCACAGGAGGTTGAAGAGGTCTGCGTTCTCAAGCGCGTAGATGCCCGTCTTGTCGGACTCCGAGCCGGTGAACTCGGCGTTCGTGAGTGTGTTGCCGTTCCCCCCCCCGACGCTGACGAGGCTGTTGGTGGCGGGAGCATTGGTCGCCCATACGTCCTGCCCCGCCGCCGGGTTGGGATGCACGCTCGGACGCCCCCCCGGCAACGTGCCGCGCGTGCGCGCCAGCGTCGAATCATTATTCAGCACGCGGTCAACCTGTCGCGCGTGATTGGCGAGCACCGAGACGTTGCGATGCACCTCGGTCTGTCCGCTGCTATCGTCGCGGACGGAGAGGTTGAACAGGCTGTCAGGAGTTTCGCCGGGTTGCAGCGGGCGCGTGTCGTAATCCACGCGGGCGCGCAGATTGTTGCCCCACGCGCCTTCGCTGGCGGCTTCCAGATTCAGTCCGTTCGCGTTGATTTGCGCGCGACTGACGGGCGCAGCGGCGTTGGCTGCCGCCGTCACCGCCCC
>JBGTHJ010000317.1:0-11513 GCA_041746175.1 Pyrinomonadaceae bacterium | reverse complement strand
GCCCGGCACGTACACCGTCAGGATGACCAAAAACAAGCAGGTTTACACGACGCGCTTAGAGGTCATGCCCGACCCGCGCGCGAAGCACACGGCGGCAGACAGACGCGCGCAGTTCGACCTCTCAATGAAACTCTACAACCTGCTCGGCGACTTAACTTTTGCGTCCGAGAGAATCAACGGCGTCCGTCTCGCGCTCGACGCCCGCGCCGCGAATCTTCCCGCCGCCGACCCGCTCCGCGCGCGGCTCCACACGGCCTCGGCGGAGGTTGATGTCTTGCGCAAGCGAATCGTCGCGACCAAAGAAGGCGGCGCGATTACGGGCGAAGAACGACTCCGCGAATTTCTCGCAGAACTCTACGGCAACGTCGTCGTCGGCTACGAAGGCCGTCCGTCGCAAACCCAGGTCGAGCGCACCGACGCCCTCGCGCGCGAACTCGCCGATGTCGTCAAAGACTTCGACGCATGGGCGGCCACAGACTTGTCAGCGGTCAACGACGATCTCTCGAAAAAGAGGTTGGCGACGGTCAAGCCGCTCACGCGCGACGCTTGGGAGAAGCAGAACGCACCGGAGTAGCCGACCTTCGTCCGCGCGGGGAAAAGCGCGTGCTCAGAAAAACTGGTGGCAACGTCGAAGCTTTTGCAGGCGGAGAGTGCTGATGGATGAATCGTGCGACGTTTTACGTTTCAGGAGACTCGAACCCGGCGCGACGCTCCCGACGCGGGGCAGCGCGCTCGCGGCGGGGCTTGACGTGTCCTGCCTCGACGACCTCGCCATCGAAGCCCGCGCGCGAATCGCGGCGCGGACGGGTTTGGCCGTCGCGATTCCCGAAGGCTTTTACGGTCGCCTCGCGCCACGTTCGGGTCTGGCTTTGAGGCATGGCCTCGACGTTCTCTCCGGCGTGATCGATGCCGACTATCGTGGTGAAATCATCTGCCTCCTCTACAACACGGGCGACGCCGCCGTCGCGCTACCGCGCGGCAGCAAGATATGCCAACTCATCATCGAGCGCATCATCAGCCCCGCGCCCGTCTGGGCAAACGACCTCGAAGAAACACGTCGGGGCAGCGGCGGCTTCGGCTCGACCGGGAGTTGAAACGGGAAATGCTGAAAGGCGTGTGGTGAAGCGAACAGACCGCGCCGGAGTGTGGAGTTGAACCGCGCGGCGCGGCGGCTATTCGCCCGTGATGCGGAAGGAATAGCGTCCGGCGTTTTCAAATTCGCCGCCGGGCATCAGTCCGCCGAGTTTTATAGCGGTTTGCAATTGGGTGAGTGCCGGGAGCGCCAGCGTCCCGCTGGCAAGCCGGGAGCGCCAGCGTCCCGCTGGCAAGCGTGCTCGGAGCACGTTCAATGGTTCGCGTTCTCCGAACGCTCAATGCGAGCGGGACGCTCGCGCTCCCAGGCGATGCCGCTCTTTCATGTGCTATATGCAATTGCAACTTGCTATAACTGGTAGTCGCCGCGTTTGAGGAACGTCGCGGGAATCTGGACGACGAAGATTCTGGTCGCGCCGGAGACTTCGGAGGACAAACGCTCGTCGCCGCGCGCGGGCGACCGCCGACCGAAGTCGAAACTCTGAACGGTTGGCGGTCGCCCGCGCAGTCTCACTATGTTCCAATCTTGTATCGACTGATTTAGCGCCAACCACCTCAGAACATAAGTTTTTTGTGGCTGCTCAATTTACGGTTTTTGTGGCGTGTGATTTCTGTGCGGCGACATCTGGTTGCGCGAATTCATGGCCTTACATTCCGGCGCTTCTCATCGAACCGTCGCCGCTTGACGCGCATCACAGTGGATACGCAAATGCACAGAGTTTGACCGGAAGAGAACGGGGTGGCGTCAGCCCTCCAGACCGCTTTCGCCACACGCGCCAACGCACTCGCTGGAGACGTTTGTGAACCTCCGGGCGGCTCGGCACGTAAGACTTTCTCTAAACCACCAACCGCCGGGCGGCGTGACGTGGAAAATTACGAAATGATGAATCGCCGCAAACCTATTTCGGCTCTTTCCGCGCTGTTCATCGCGGCGTGTTTCGCCGCGCCCGCGCCCGCGCAACGCCGGGACGCCGTAGTCGTCTCCGAAAGTTTGCATAGCGTTCGGGCGACGACACCGCGTACTGAAGCCGCTGATGTTGAAGTCACCCGAACCGCCGTCGTCGCCGGCGATGAACTTGCCGCCGCGACCGCGCGATATAAGTTCAGTCTTCGTGAGTTGCTTGAGATGCGCGAAGCGGAGTTGCGCAGGGCGACGAGCAAGTTCTCTCAACTCAGAGACCTCTACGCGGGCGGGCTGATCGCGCGGCGCGAGTTTGAAGCGAGCGAGAGCGACCTCACCACCGCGCAAGCCAGAGTCGATGACCTGCGCCGTCGGCTCGAAGCCGCGGATCAACTGTTGGCCGAATCGCAGGCGGAAGCGGATGCCGTCGTCGTGCCGTCTGCGGCGGTGCCTGGTGTGCGTGTGGGAAAGAGCACAGGGGGGCAAGCGCTCAAGCTGGCGGCCTCTGTTCGTCACTATGGAACGGTTGGTTGGTCGCTCGCCGAGGCTCCCAAAGTCGAGAGTTTCTTCTTCGCAAGATTCGGACGGCGGTTGCCCGTCAGCGCGTTCGGCCAGTCGGAGCTGCACGACCGTTGGGGCTACGACCATCGGCAAGCGTTGGATGTCGGCGTGCATCCCGACAGCCCCGAAGGTGAGGCTCTGACGAGCTATCTGCGCAACGCCGGAATCCCCTTTATCGCCTTCCGCCGCGCCGTGCCGGGTTCGGCCAGCGGCCCCCACATCCACATCGGCAGACCTTCACACAAAACAGTCGCACGCTAAAGCCCACGCCAAAGGCGGCGCACGCGGTTCGCGCGCTCATTGAGCGAACAGCGTGCGCTCGGTGCTGCGGATGTCGGTCGGGTCGTAGAAGCCTTGCCACCAGGGTTGCTTGGCTCCGGCGGTTTGGAGTGCCATCGGTTTGTCGTCGGGCGTCACGGTCATCTGCGCGCGGAAGTGGTAGTGATCGACGAGGCGGATCGCTTCGACGGCGTAGGCGGTGGCAACTTTCGCGTCGTAAATGGCGAGCAGGTTGTCGCCGTTGGCCTCTTCGCCTCCGGCGGCGAGGTTCGACGAGCCGGTGAAGACGACCGGATTCGCGCCGTTGAAATCGACGACGACGAACTTGTCGTGAATCACGATGCCGCCGCCGCCGCTGTACTCGTCGGTGAACGGCGGCGGAACTTTGCCCTTCAAAAATTCAAACGGGACGGTGATACCGTTCGACTTTCCCGGCTTGTAGACGCTGACGCCGGTCGAATTCTGGGTCATGCCATAGGAGAAGATTTTTTTCGTGGGCAGCGATTTCAAATCGTCCATCACCGTACCCCCGCCGCTCAACTCCATCACGGCGAAGAGGACGGAACTCTGCGCGGCCTGGATCGCATCGGCGACTTTTTGGAGCGAGTCGGTCGCGTGTTTGTGCGGCGAGAAACAGACGGCGAACTTGGGCACTTCCTCGCACGTCAAATCGTGCCAGCCTTCGGCGATGGCTGAAGTGGCGAACTCCGGCGCGGCCTCGAACGCTTGCTCGAACGCTTGTTCGTAGAGACCGGCGGCGACGGGGTCGTCGATACGGATGATGTTGTTGGCCTGGACGTACAAGCCGCGCACCGAGAAGTTCGCCGAGCCGGTCAGAACTTTCACCGCCTTGCCGTTCTTCTTCTGAATCATCACCTTGTTGTGCGCGAAGCGGTGGAAGTGTCCCTGCTTGACGTTGGCGGCTCCGGCAGAGGCGACGAGCAACTTGTGCGCTTCGATCTCGAGCGCGCCCGTCTTGGTGTGGAGCGGCGCGTTATCGAGATAAGCCCGTAGGCGTTTGCCGAGCTTCTGCATCGCGCGAACGAAGTCAGGTTCGTCGAGGTCGTAGGCGAACAGATCGACCGTGATGCTCTTGTCGTCGAGGCACTCCTGAACGAAGTCGAACACCAGTTTGCGCGCGTGGTAGCCGAGCCATTCGTACTGCGCGGCGTAGGGTTTCGTGTCGTAATCGAGCGACTTCTTGGCGGGACGGATGATCGCGTTCTTGAAGAGGTCGGCGTACGCCTGCGACGAGAGATAGCCGCGCGTGAAGCCGACCTCGAAGTCGCCGACCTGGCGCGGTTCGATTTCGAGCGACACCGCGACGGTCGCCCCCGTCTTGAGCTTGCCGCCCGGCGCAAAATACATCGCCGACACTTCGTAAGTGTAGTCACCGCGCTGCACGTCCTCGACCACGTCGATCCAGCGAAATTTCTGGAACGGAGCCGCGTCCGACGGGAAGCCGCCCGCTTCTTCAATCTTCGAGTCGGCGGTGACGGCGCTGTCGAAGCTGAGACGGTTCGGCAGGTAGAGCGATTTGCCGCCGGGCGCGGTGCGCTTGATGGCGAAACCCGCGAGATTCTTGGTCAGTTTTTTGTCGAGGTCGAAGGCCAGCATCGCCGCGCCGTCGCCGCGATAGGCCTTGACGGTGAGTCCGCCCTTCGATGCCTTCGCGCTCGACTCGTCAGCCGCGACCGCCGCCTTCTTTGACGCCCCCCGCCGGGTCATGGGTTTCTTCGATGATTTGGTTGTTGCCATGCTGTTCTCCGATGAATAGGTTTGTCTTATAAACGCGTGAGTGCTTCGCCGGATGGCGCGCGTCATTATTAGACTAAACGGAGAAGTTTGGCTACAAGAAAAAATCGGCTCAATGATTCTTCGCAGATCAATGAGCCGATGCGTCGATGCGTCGATGCGCCGATTGTTTTACTTGCTCTTGTTGTGCTGCGCGTTGCCGCCCCACGCGTACCAGCCGTCGGCGTCCGCGTCGCCGGTCTTGAGACAGACGAGCAGACCGTTGGACGTGCCGACGTAGATGTTGCCGTGCGCGAGCGCGGGTTGGAAGGTCAACGGCTGGCCGAGCGCGTAGACGAAACCGACCTCGCCGTCGTGTTGCCGAACCGAGATGAGGTGTCCGAGCGAACTGCTCAGATACATGAATTTTTCTCCGAGCGCGGGCGGCGAAAAGATTTGCGCGTCGGCTTGAACATCTCTGCCGCTGACTTCGGCGCGCCACGCGAAGCGCCCATCGGCGGCGTCGATCGAATTGAGGTATCGCCCCTGCGCGTTGAGCATCCGGCCACGACTGTAAGCCGCGCGCGAGCCTTGATAAGCCCATCCGCCCGCGACCGTTCTGACGCCGAGATGCTTGTTCGCCGCGTCGAGTTTGGCCGCCGCCGGCGCATTGCCGAAACCGACCGACGAATCGAGCGCGGCCTGCGCCTCGTGGCTGATCGCGACGCCGCCACCCTTGTTTTCGGCGAGATATTCCGCGCGCTCGCTGCCGCGCAAGCCCGCGTGCTGGTCGTCGCCGCGCCGCGCGGTGAGTTGCTTTAGCCCCTCGTAAGCCTTGTGGTCTTTCTGCTCCTTCTGCGTCAGGATGACCTGCTCGCCGACGACGACGGGCGCGCTCGTCCCGGCGTTTGCTTTCTTCCACGCGACGCTCCCGTTGCCCGCGTCGAGCGCGTACGATGTGCCGTCGAAACAGGTGAAGTAAATCTTGTCGCCGGAGACGACGGGCGCGCTAATCACATCGCCGGTAATCCCTTGTTCCCAGATGTGTCGACCGGTCTTCAAGTCGGCGGCGAGCAACCGGTGGCTGCCCGTCTCGGTCGGTGCGATGGCGTTCTTGTGACCGTGCGGCTTGGGTTTGTAGACGCGCCCGCCGCGCTGCCCCGCCGGGTACGCGATGTAGACGCGCCCGTCGGCAATGGCGGGCTGGCTCATCAACGGGTCGCCGAGCCATTCCTCCCAGACCAGTTTGCCGGTCTTCGCTTCGACCACGATCAGCGTGCAACTCTCGGTGTTGAAGGCGACGTAGCCGTCTTCGACGACCGCCGCCGTCGGCCCATCGTCCGACGTTTTCATCTGCCACACGAGCGCGCCCGTCGCGGCATCGAAGGCGTAGAAATCGTGCGAGCCGTAGCCGCCGCCGACGAACAACATCCCGTCGGCGTAAGCCGGAGTCGCAATCGGACGCCCGCCCGGGATTTTGATCGACCAACCCCGCTTGCCGCTCGTCGTCTTGAAACCGACGGGGCGCAAACCGTCCGGCATCGCCGGAAGCTTCACTTCGACGGCCTTGTTCAAGTCGATCTTGACCTCGCGGGGCGCAGCCGCCGCCGTCGTCTTCGTCTTCGTCTCGCGGCGTCCCTTTTTTGCCGTCGCCACCGCCGCCAGTGTGTCGAACTCCAAACTCAAGAGCAACATCGACGCGAGCGACAAAACGAACGCGCTAATGAGTACCACGCTTCTCATCGAATAACTGCTACGCTTCATAACTCCTCCGCACTGCTGTCTGTGAAAAGCCTTCCGGCGCTGTTTCCGGTCGCGAGGTTTCAACTTGCATTCAACGATAGAATGCGCGCACCGGAAAAACTTGCGCTGAAATTTTGACGAGTGGTGAGCGGTGAAGACGGGCGGGTATTTGAAGCGGGCGCATCGCACGCGCGGGGCGAGGGCGAAACCGTCGTCGCCACCGCCCACGCGCGTGCGGTTCGAGTCGAAGTCAGGAGCCGAAGAGTTGGTTCAACGTATCGGCGAGACGATAGCCGCCGAGCGCGATTCTTCGTTCGGAGATTTCAAAAGCCGTCCGGCGATACGTTTCGCCGGGTTTGCGATTGCGGAGCAGCGTGCGCGGGTACACCGCAGCTTTGGTGATGACGAATCCTTCGCGCGTCCACGTCTCGAATTGTCCCGGCTGCAAGTTGGTGCCGATGTTCGCACGCGGATGCTTCGCCATAACGGTGGCGGCGACTCTTTCGAGATACGCGCGTCGGCTTTCGCCCGATCTTTGTGCGACGGATGCATCGACGATTCCATCCCAGAAACCATGCAGCGTCAAAGACCCGCCATTCCTATTGAGGACGATGAACAGGCCGCCGCCCCGGTCGCCCTCCGGCTCGGTCGTTGTCACCCGCGCGCTCGTGTGCAAAGGTTGGTGAATGTCGCCGACCAGATGCAGCATCCACGCCAGCGCGGTCGCGCGTTCGCCCTGCGGCATGTTGGAGACGACGAACGGGCGAAACATGTTCAGTCGCTCGACGGCGTTGACCGGCGGCGCTCTAATCGTGGTGACATCGCGCGGGGGCTCGGTCATGTCCCCTGAAAATCCCTTCCAGAAATAGTTGATGTAGTGCCATGTGGACTGGTGAAAACGGGTACACGGACGACGGTCGTCGTCTTTCGGACGGACGATGTCGGGCCACGTGCTGGCGAGCATGAAGAACTCGCGCCGGCGTACTTCAAGGGTTTGCGGCGGGCCGTTGGAAAACAGATTGCGCAGGCACGCGTCGGGCGGAGCGGCTTGGAGCAGCGCGACGACGTTTCGTCGCGTCGTCGGCGTCATGTGTTCCCACGCGATACGGGCGACGACCTGATGTCCCGTCTCGTTCCATGAATACGCGCTCCGGGGCGTCGCGGCGAACACGACGGCGAGCAACAACATCGAGCACAATTTTCTTTTCATCCGAAGAAGCCTTTCTGCTATCGAAAAGAGCGCGCAAGCGATGTGCGCCGGAGGTCGCAAGGAAGCGTTTGGATAAGCGTCGCGCCGGACGTGTCGCGGTCGGTTCGGGTGCGCCGGAGCAAAACGTGTCGTGAGTTGCTGACGTGGCTTGAGCCGCGCCCACAAAGTCGGCTGAGACAGGCGCGAATCTAAGCCCGAAGCACCCTAAAGTCAACGGCTTTTTTGACCGGAGCGACCGCCAGCAGTGTCGCTTGCGACAGGCATTCGACTTCGCGGTGAGGTTCGGTTATGCTCGGTTTTCAGGGGCTTCTCACGGTCAAACGCCGTGAGTCCCGTTGCTTGAGATCGGCATTTTACGACGGCGAGGAGATAGAGTGCTCCGTGATTGACTACAAATTGATACTCAACGATTTCGAGGCGACGGCCACGCGGCTGGAACGCAAAGGCGTCGAACGCGAGGAACTCGTCGGACTGCGCGACGTGCTCGAATCGCGGCGCGCGATGACGCGGCAACTCGACGAACTGCGCGGCGTGCTCAACAAAAAATCGCAGGAAATTGGAAAACTCACCGGACAGGGCAAGCAGGACGAAGCCGCTGCTCTGCGCGGCGGCGTGGCCGAGGTCAAAGAGAACATCGCCGCGCTCGAAGCATCGCTGCGCGACGTTGAAGAGAAGATCGAGTACACCCTTTTGCGGACGCCGAACCTGCCCGCCGACCAAGCCCCCGAAGGGCACGGCGACGCCGACAACGTCGTGCTCCGCACGCACGGTTACGACGCGGCTGACTATCGCGACAAAACCTACCGGCCACACTGGGAAGTGGCGACCGACCTCGGCATCTTCGACGCCGAACGCGCGTCGAAACTGAGCGGCGCGATGTTCGCCCTGCTCCGGGGCGACGGGGCGCGCTTGATCCGCGCGCTCGTCGAGTTTGGTCTCGACATCAACCGCGCACGCTACGAAGAGATCATGCCCCCTCACTTCGTCCGCACCGATACGTTTACCGCGACCGGCCAGCTTCCAAAATTCGAGATGGATGCTTACAAACTGCGCGACGATGACCTGTGGGCGATTTCGACCGGCGAAGTTCCGCTGATGGGTTTGCACCGCGACGAAATTCTCGACGCGGAAGAACTGCCCAAACGCTACACGGCTTATACCGTCTGCTGGCGGCGCGAAGCGGGCAGCGCGGGCAAGGACACGCGCGGGATGCAACGGCTCCACGAGTTTCACAAAGTCGAACTGCTCAAACTCTGCGCGCCCGAACAGATCGAGAGCGAGTTTGCGAGTTTGCTCGCCGACGCCGAACGACCGTTTCAACTGCTCGGTCTACCGTATCGCGTGGTCGATCTGTGTACGCGCGACCTGACGTTTAGCTCGGCGCGCGTCCACGACATCGAGGTTTACGCGCCCGCGTTGGAGAAGTGGCTCGAAGTGTCGTCGGTCGGCAGCTTCACAGACTTTCAGGCGCGGCGCGGCAACATCCGCTTTCGTCGCGGCAAGGGCAAGCCGGAGTTCGTCCACGCGCTCAACGCTTCCGGCCTCGCCACCCCGCGCGTCTGGGCCGCCATCATCGAACACGGTCAACGGCCCGACGGCTCGGTCAAAATCCCCGATGCGCTCGTCCCCTATTTCGGCAAGGACGCCATCGCCAAGCCCTAAGGCGTGCGGGTAATCAGAGGAACGAAATCTGTCAGCGGGGAAGTGGTCTGATGCTCGAAACACGTTGCCACAAAATCAAGCTCAAGCCCGGTTCGATTGAGCGCGTCAGAGAGTGGGCGCAAACCATCAGCCGGCGCCGCGACGAAGCACTCGCCACGCTCCGCGATGAAACCATCGTCATCGAGTCGGCTTTTCTCGACCGCAGCGAACACGGCGACTTTTTAATCGTCTACACGAAAGCCGAAAGCTTCGCCCGCGCAGCCGGAGCGGTGCGACAGTCCGTCCACGCGATTGACGAGTATCATCGCCAATTCAAACGCGCGACGTGGGACGCCAATGAGAAACTGGAACTGCTGTTTGATTTAGACCGGACGACGGAAATTGAAAGCGTCTGATTCACCGGCTCACCGGTTCATCGATTCAACGATGAAATGAATCGGTGATCTGATGAGCGGGTGAATCAGACGCTTTTAGTCGGCGAAGGCGACGCTCAGTTGGGGGAGCGTCGCGGAATCGGTCGCGTCAATCTCCGTCGTCGAGTCGCGGTTGATGTGGCGGTAGAGGATGTCGCGCTGTTGCGGTTTGAATCCGGCGGTGCGAATCAGGTGGCGGAGCATCTTCTCATCGGCGGTGTTGTGCGCGCCCGCCGCCGAGACGACGTTCTCCTCGATCATAATCGAACCCATGTCGTTGGCGCCGAAGCGGAGCGCGACCTGTCCGAGCCGCAACCCCTGGGTCAGCCACGACGACTGGAAGTTCTCGATATTGTCGAGGAAGAGCCGCGAGACGGCGAGCATCTTGAGATAGTCGATGCCGGTCGGCTCGTCCGTGATGCGGCGACCGAGCGCGGTGTTTTCGCGCTGGAAAGTCCACGGGATGAAAGCCGTAAAGCCGCCCGTCTCGTCTTGCAGATCGCGGATGCGTTGGAGATGCCGGACGCGGTGGACAACGCCATCGCCGATGCCAAACATCATCGTCGCGGTCGAGCGCAAGCCGACTTTGTGGACGGCGCGCATCACGCCGAGCCATTCGTCGGTGGTGCATTTGGTCGAGACGCGTTTGCGCACCTCGTCGTCTAAAATCTCCGCCCCCCCGCCGGGCATACTGTAGAGACCCGCCGCTTTCAAACGCCTCAAAATCTCTTCGTACGACAGCCCCGAAATGAGATGGATGTTGTGAATCTCCGGCGGCGAGAAACAGTGCAACTGGAACGTCGGATACTTCGCGTGAAGCGTCCGCAAAAGGTCTTCGTACCACTCGATGTTGTAATCGGGATGGAGTCCACCCTGCATCAACACGCCCGTCCCGCCGAGCGCGATGGTTTCGTCGATCTTTTCGCTGATCTGGTCGATGGGCTGGACGTAGGTGTCGGGCTTTCCCGGTCGCCGGTAGAACGCGCAGAAGGTGCAGACGACGTTGCAGACGTTCGTGTAGTTGATGTTGCGGTCGATGATGTAGGTGACGACGCCGTCGGGATGGACGCGCCGTCGCATCTCGTCGGCGGCGAGTCCGATGCGGACGAAGTCGTCGGATTCGAGCAGCGACGTGCAGTCGTCCGCCGTCAGACGTTGACCCGCGAGCGCGCGGTCGAGAATCGTTTGAATATCTTGTGTCATGTGTCTGCTACCTGAAAACTACCGCCGGCGTTGTGCCAAAATCAGAGGTTCAAAAATATTAACGAGCGATTCCCGCGCCACCCGTGACCCACAAGCCCACCCCTTATCTACGCCGCGCCGCGCCGCGCGGTTCCTCATAGATTGCGGCGATTTATCAACACGACCCCCCGACAAATTTGAGTGGGCGCGCCGCCTCGACGAGACCATGCTTGTGCGCGAGCCGGTAGTACAACTCAAGCCCGGCGCGCATCTCTTCGTCCAACTCGAACGAGATGTTTTTCAACAGATACTCGCGAAGCTCCGCGCGCGGAAGTGGGAGTTGCGCTTCGTACTCGGTGATTATCTCTTCGACGCGCGCCAGTCCTTCATCGCGCGCCCCGGCGAAATCGACCGCCGCCGCCGCCGAAGCCGCCACCCTTCGCGTCGCGCCCACCACGTCGGCGCGCATCATCCACATCGCGAACACAAACCCGAGTCCCGTCAACTCGCGCCACACCGTCGCGAGGTCGTAGACGCGCAAGCCCGCGCGCGGAAACGTCATCGCCGGGTCGCCGATGACGAGCGCGGCGTCGTGCGCGTCGAGCATCTTTGGCAAGTCGGGCGCGTGCGGGGTGAGGCGCGGCGCGGTTCGCAGAAACTCTCGGAAGATGATCTCGACGAGCGCGGCGGATGTCCGCGAAGACGTGTCGGCGGCAATCGTGCGCACGTCCGGCAA
>JBGTHJ010000316.1:0-1939 GCA_041746175.1 Pyrinomonadaceae bacterium | reverse complement strand
ACAGCGTCGCGCGCATGGCCGACCGCGCGCTCGATGTTTACGCCGCACACCTGCCCCGCATTGATGCGCCCGCCGTCGTCGCCGTCGCCGGCGCGGGTGGAGGTTGACTGTTGATTCATCGACTCGACGGCTTGTTGATTTATCTCTTCATTGAATCAACGAGCCGATGCGTCGATGAATCAATTCGAGATTCGTGATGCTGGAAGTCACCGACGTTTCAAAAGAGTACCCGACACCGCAAGGGTCGCTCGCGATTCTTTCGGGCGTCTCGCTGTCGCTCGCGCGCGGCGACGCGGTTTCGATCATGGGGCCTTCGGGAAGCGGCAAGTCAACACTGCTCTACATCCTCGGCGCGCTCGAATCGCCCACGTCGGGAAGCGTCACGCTCGACGGCCAGAACCCTTTCCGGCTCAAAGAGCGCGACCTCGCGGCATTCAGAAACAGCAAGGTCGGGTTCATCTTTCAGGATCATTGTCTGCTGCCGCAGTGCTCGGTCGTCGAAAATGTTTTGACGCCGACGCTCGTTGCCGGATCGAACGGCGAGCGCGACGATGCGCCGGAGCGTGCGCGCTCTCTGCTCGAACAGGTCGGACTCGCGGCGCGGATGGGGCATCGTCCGTCGGAGTTGTCGGGCGGTGAGAAGCAGCGCGTCGCACTCGCGCGGGCATTGATACGCCGTCCGCTCCTGCTGCTCTGCGACGAGCCGACCGGCAATCTCGATCACAAATCAGCCGACACGGTTGCCGCCCTGCTCCTCGAACTCCACCGCCAGCAGGAGACGATTCTCGTCGTCGTCACCCACAGCGCGGAACTCGCGTCGCGGTTTCCCGTGCGGTTTGAAATGGCCGCTGGACGGTTGGTGGAAGCCGCCGGTAGTTGATAAACGCCGGGCATCGTTCGGCAGCGCAGCGCGCCAGAGTTGAGCGAGTGATAGAAGTTACGCAAGAGGTGCGTGGTGCGGAAGCCCGCACGCAGCAAGGGGCGCGATCCTGCCGCCACCACCATTGACACCCTTACTGCGCGTGCGGGTTTCCGCAAAGTCGTTCAATCGGATTCCGGTCACTGAATTTTTATGCACACCGCCCTTCTCATCAAACGAAGTCTGGTCTACTTCTGGCGCACGAATCTGGCGGTGACGCTCGGGGTCGCCATCGCGGTCGCGGTGCTGGCGGGGGCGTTGCTGGTCGGCGATTCGGTGCGGGCGAGCTTGCGCGATCTGTTCTTGTCGCGTTTGGGGCGCGCGGATCACATCGTTTCGGCGGCGAGTTTTTTTCGCGAGCAACTCGCCGGAGAGTTGGCGGGGGATGCGCGGTTCGCGGGCGGCGGGTTCGTGGCGACATGCCCGCTCATCGTGCTCGAAGCGACGGTGACGCACGAGCGGAGCGGGCGACGCGCGGCGGGCGTGCAGGTTTACGGAGTCGATGAACGCTTCTGGAAGTTTCACGGCGCGGGCGGGGCTGACGATGCGCCGCGCGAGCGTGAGGTATTGTTAAGCGCGGGGCTGGCGGGAGAGTTGGACGCTGAGGCGGCGGATGTGATGTTGTTGCGGATGGAGAAGCCTTCGGCGATTCCGGCGGAATCGCTGCACGGTCGGAAGGACGACTTAGGGCGCACCGTTCGTCTGAACGTGCGCGGGTCGCTCGCGCCGGATGCGCTCGGAGAATTTTCCGTCCGCCCGCAACAGACGGCGGTGCGCGCGGTGTTCGTCCCGCTCCGCCTGTTGCAGCGCGACCTCGCGCAAGAAGGCAAGGTCAACACGATTCTGGTGTCGGCCAACCGCGCGGGCGTCGCGACGCCGGATGACGAGACGACCGCCGCGACCAAGACCGCGCTGCTCGAAACGGTTCTACGTGAACGCCTCGCGCTCGAAGATTTCGGCGTGACGTTACGCGCGCTCGAAGCGCAACGCAGCATCGCGCTCGAAACCGAAAGCGCGCTC
>JBGTHJ010000315.1:0-3799 GCA_041746175.1 Pyrinomonadaceae bacterium | reverse complement strand
GGCGACGCCGGCGGCGGGTCGACGACGGCGCGCTCGATGAGCAAGCGGTCGTAAAGCTTCTCGGTAGCAGCGAGCCGCGCGGCGAGAGAGAATTTTTGCGCGGCGACCTCGCGCCCGCGTGCGCCCATCGCACGCGCTCTTGCGGGCTGTTGCAGCAGCGAGATGATGCGCTCGGCCATCGTCGCGTCGTCTTCGGGTTGGACGACATGTCCCGTCTCGCCTTCGATGACGCATTCGCTCGCGCCGCCGATGTCGGTCGCGACGACGGGACGCGCGGCGGCCATGTATTCGATGATCGAATTGGAAAGCCCCTCGACGCCCTTTGAACTCAGCACGCACACGTCCGAGACCGCGAGCAGTTCGGCGACCTCCATACAGCGACCGAGGAAAAAAGCGTCGCGCGCCAACCCTAGTTCCGCCGCCAACGCACGCCAACCCTCGGTCAAATCGCCCTCGCCCGCGAGTACGAAGGCCGCGTCGGGGACGACCGCGCGCACGCGCCGCGCCGCACGCAGAAACGTCCCCTGATCTTTCATCGGGTGGCGCATGTTGGCGATGATCGTGACGAAGCGGCGCGGGTTTTCTTCATCGCGTGGCAGGTTAAGCAACGCGAGTCGTTCGTCGCGCGACAAGCCGGGGCGCGTCGCGAAGCGCGACATATCGAGACCGTTGTAGACGCGCACAACCTTCTCCGGCGCGATGCCCTCGGCGATGACCTGACGACGCACGGCTTCGGCGTTCGCTACGACGACGTGCGCCACACCGTACGCGCGCCGCTCGACCCAACGCTGCGCGCGGCTGCGGATGCCGTCGGTTTCGCGACGCGAAACGAGACGCACCGGCACGCGCGCGAGCGTCGCGCCGATCATGCCGAAGATGTTGGTGTAGAAATCGTGCGCGTGGATGAGGTCGATCTCGTTTTCGCGTAGATAGGCGACGAAGCGACGAAGTTGGACGACCATGTTGCGGTCGTAAAAACTCGTCAGCGGGAACGACGGGATGTCGCTGATGCCGAGGCGTTCGATGTCGGCTCGCAACGGGCCGCCGGGGTCGATGCAGGCGAGACGCAGCCGGTAACGTCCGCTCTCATGAAGCAGGCGCGTGAGTTGCACGGTCTGTCGCTCGGTGCCGCCCTGATGGAAGCTGTTGAATAATTGGAGAACGGTATACATCTCAGGGGGTTCTCGCGGATGCCGGAGTTGACGGCGACGACGGCGACGACGGTGGCGGCACGATTTCGTCGCCGTAGTTGCCGTCGGCGGTGCGCGCTCGCGTGGTCGTCTCGCTGACCGCAGCGCGCCAGCCCGCCGGATAAATTATCGAATCGAGCTTTTGCGCCCCGGGTAAAACGTCGTCGGCGATCCCTCCGCCGAGGTCGCCGCTAACCGTGATGTCGCGCGGCGCGAAGCGCGTCAGCGGCCAGCGAAACGCGCCGAAGGATTCGCGCGCGATGTTGATCTTCGACGGCTCGTAGCCGAGCAGATGCGCGCCCGCCCAATCGACCGCCGCCGCGTTCGACCCCGCGAACACCAAGCCCGACGCGAGCGGTTGCGGCGCGAGCGGCCCGTCGCCCTGTCCCGCCACTACCGCATCGACGACGTGCACGACCTTTCGTTGCGGCGTGTCGGCGAGCGTGCCGTCGGCGCGACCGTAGAGCAGGATTCGATTGAGGTCGAGACAGGTGCGCCAGATCGTGTCGTTGCCCGACCAAGAGCCTTCGAGGTCGAGGCTCTCGCCCAACATCCGTAGCGTGCGAAACAGCGGCAGCGATAGCCCGCGCCACATCTTCGCGATGGCGAAAGAATCGGTGGTGTTCTGGCGGTCGGCGAAGAATTCGAGCGCGCCTTTGATCCGACTACCGCCCGGATAACAGTCGCCGCCCGTCGCCGCGCCGCCGATGCGGTGATGCGGCAAATATTCCTTGTTGCCGTTGATCCCGATCAGATTTTTGAGCGCGCAGGTCAGCCCCGCCTTTTTGTGCGTCTTCAACTTCGGGAGGTTGATGACGACATCCGCTTCGATGATTTCGCGCGCGATCAAGTATTGATGCTTGCCGGGCGCGTGCGTGCGCGCGAGCATTCGCGGGTCGTAGCAGGTCACGCGAAACGACTCTTGCCCGTCGGTGATGGGTTCGAGCAAACTCTCTGCGCCGAGGTCGAACAAGACGAAGCGGTCGGCGGTCTGCCGGTTCTCGTCGGCGACGCGGACGCCGCCAACGAAGGTGCTCGTCGTCCGTCGGAAATCACGCACGCCTCCAAATTCCGGCGCGCGTTTTTTCAAATCGTCCGCCCACGTATCGAGCCGCATCCGCCGTAACAGTTCGGCGAAGTCGCAGCCTTGCAGCGGAGCATCCCCGACGACGACCTCCGACGGCGCGGCGCGCAACGCCTCCGCGACCGTCGCGCGAATCAACGATTGGTGTGTGACGAGCGGCACGATACCCCAGGGCCCTTGATTCGCGTGCGTCACGAGGTTGGGCTTGACGAGCACGCGCGCCCCCTCCGGGATGATGCGCGCGAACGCGCCGCGCGCCTTCGTTTCGTCAACCCAGTCGAGTTGCCGCGCGAGCCGGTGGAGTGTCTCGACCGTCTGCGCTTCCGCCGCCGCGTCGTCGCCCGCCGCGTAATCGGTCGCGGGCAGTTCGGCCACCGCAACGCGCGGGTCGAAACAGAGTTCGTCAATCGTCTTCATCTCCGTCGTCGTCTTTGTCATCGTGTTTCGCCTCCGTGCGGTTTGACTTCGCTGACGACGGGTCGCCACTTGTTCGCTTTGGTGCGCGCAATCTCTTCGACCGTGACGACCGCGATGTCGAGACCCGGCAGGTTGGCCGCGACGGTTGAAAGTATCCGTGCGCGGTTGTCTTCGCCGAACCCGTTGCGCGGCACGATCTGAAGTTCCACCGAATAATCGGCACGCTGCAAAAACATAAACTCGCGCACCGGGTAATCCTTCAGCAGGTGCGGCATTTGAATGCCGTGAATCCAGCGCCCGTCGGGGAGCCAGATGCGGTCGATGTCGCGCCCCAAAACTTCGCGCAACACGAACGCCGGATGACCGGGGCGCGCGTCTTCGACAAACCGCCCGATATCGCCGATGCGATAACGCAACATCGGCATCCCGTCGGCATGAAGCTTGGTGACGAGGATGCTCGCGTCGCCGCCGCCCGTTTCGGGTTCGACGAGCACGTTTGCCCAGTCAACTTCATAATCGAGCGTGCGATGCGGCGCAAACTGAAAAGCCATCAACCCGACATCACGGCTGCCGTATCGCTCGTGGACGGGTCGCTCGAACACGCGCTCAATCGTCGCGCGATGCTCCGGCAAAAGCTTCTCCGCGCCGGTGACGAAACAACGCACCGGATAGCGCGGCCTGTCGCCTCCACCGCCGCCCTCCGCGACGTGTTCGGCCAGTGCGCCGAGCGCGCTCGCGTAGGCGATGATGCACGCCGGACGCCAACTCTCAAACCCCCGGTGGTAACGCTCAAGCGCTTCCGGCGAGAGACGGAAGCAATCGAACCACCGACTGTTCGACTCGAAATCACGGTAACGCTTGAGCAGCGTATCGCGCGCCAGCGGGTCGAGATGATGCCCCCAGAAGAACGCGGTCGCGACGCCCGTCGGCACGCCGATGCGCGCCAGCGGGTATTCCAGTCCGCTCTCGCGCCAGCCCGTCTCTTCGGGGCCGAGCCAGATTTCCGTCGGCGTGCCGGTCGAGCCGCCCGTCGAATCCTTTTGCAACTGTTCGCGTGGCACGCCCCGCGCGATGAGCGCCGCGCCCGCGTCGTGCTGCACGTCGGCGC
>JBGTHJ010000314.1:0-3667 GCA_041746175.1 Pyrinomonadaceae bacterium | reverse complement strand
CCGCGCCGCCCTCGCGCGCCGCACAAAGTTCATCGAGCGTGTGGGTCGAGACGCCGATGAGAAAGTCGCTTCCGAAAGTCTTGCGTACGTCTGCGGCGGCGAGCGATTGGGTGGTGAGAGGAACTCCGTCGGCCCCGGCGGCGCGGGCGATGTCGGCGCGGTCGTTGACGACGAGGCGCGTCCCCGTCTGTCGCGTCAGTTCGGCGGCGCGGGCGGCGAGTTCGTAGAGCGTGCGTGCATGGAGACGTTTCTCGCGGAGTTGAACGAGCGTGACGCGGGCGGCGACCGCTGCCCGGACGAGCGCCACGAGCCGCGCAAACTCAACGCTCGCGGGGGTTGTCGCGCGCGTCGTCTGGCCGCTCGTAATCAGATAGGTCGCGGGTCGTCGGAGATTGAAAAGCATCGGCGGTCGTCGTCGTCAACGGTGCGGGCGGGTGGTCGTCGAGCGCGGGCGGGCACGGCTTGGCCGTCGCGCCTTCATGCTGTAGCGAGCGCACGGTCTGTCGAAAATGCGCCACCTCCCAGAAGGCCATCAATAGGTTGAGCACGCCGAGGCCGGTCACCGCGCCGCGCACCCACCCGGAAGAAACCGTCTGCTGCAAGCTTTGCAGCCCGGCCTTTTGCGAGGCGTAGAGCAAGAAATAGTTATCTCCCCAATCGCCCAACCCGAACGGATGCACCCACGGCAGGAGCGTCAGCACGATGCCCGCCTCAAGGCACAGCACGATGTAGAAGATGACCGTTAATTTTGAAGACATAACTCAAAACCGTGACGGGCGACAAATCAGAACATGGTTTCGTCCTGCCGCCGATCGCCTGTCGTGTTATTTCGCCGACCGTTGCGCCTGCAATTCGCGCAGTTTGTCGCTGACCCCGCGATAGGAAACGTCGATGCCGTAGACCTCTGTGAACACCTCGATGGCGCGCTGCAAGTCGCCCATCTGTTCGTAGGCCGTCGCGAGGTCGTAGCGCAGGGCCTGGTAAACGTCTTCGTCGTGGCCGGGCGAATCGAGCGCCTTTTTGAACCAGATGACGGCGGCGCGGGGCACGCCCTTCTGCATGAAACAGTGGCCGAGCATGTTGCAGCATTCGAGATAGCGCAGCGTGCCGTCGCGCGGCGTCACCATGTTGGACGCGATTTGAAACTCCTCGATAGCCTGATCGAGCATGATGTCTTTGTACGCGAGGCCGAGGTTGTAGTGCGCCTCGTAATCTTCATCCGGGGGCGAGGGCGGTGCGTCCTCTTCCGCCGCCGCGCGAAAATCGTCGATGATCGCGGCGAGACTGGGGTCGATTTTGTGTTCGACGCGCGCGGGCGTCTCTGCCGTCGTCGCCGTCGCGTCGTCTCGGAACGTCGCCCCGCCGAGCGCGATGACGCTAGACTCTTCCAGTCCGCGCGCGTCGGTGGGTGATTCTCCAAACGACTGGTCGTAACCGGCGAGGCTGCCGAATTCGATCTCCTCCGACTCTGAAGCGAGCGGCGGCGCGGGTTGCGTCGTCGCGTCGGACGCGCCGTTGGCAGACATTTGACGGCGGCGCGAGTCGATGCCGGGTTGCGCGCCGAACTGCCGTTCGAGCATGTCGAGCGTGTCGCGCGCGATGTCCGTGTACCCTTGCGCGAGATAGAAATCGACGCTCTCAAGTTCTTGACCGAGCAACGCCGCGAGGCGCGCTCCGGGCGAAGATAGCACCCCGTCGTCCCCGGCGGGCAGAGCGGCGGCGGTGGCGGGCAACGGCGATGCCATTGTCGCCGGAGTTTGAGCGGGGCTGCTGAAATCCACCTCCTGAAAACTAGCGGAGGCGTGTTCGGATGAGGTGCTGATGTCGAAGCCGGTTGAAGAAGCATCGGCGAAATTGTTGATGTCGGTGAACGAGATGCTGGAGTCAGCCGGGAGGGTGGGGGCGACCATCGGCGACGTGGCGGGCGGCGTAACGGCGTTCCACTCGAATTCCGTCGGGTCGTCGCGCTGCGCGTTCGACGCAAACGTCTCCGTGCCGAATGCGTCGTCGGCCAACAGGAAACTCTCGAACGTCGGAACTTCTTCGTCGGCAGAGGGAGTGAACTGCTCCGGCTCGGTCACCATCTCGAAGGCTTCTTCCGCGCCGACCAACTCTTCGAGACGCCGGCGAAAGCGTGGTTCACCCGGCGCGAGCCTGACCAGTTGCGCCAGTGCGCCCCGCTCCTGCTCTGCCAGCCCCGCCGCTTCGGAAATTTCCACGATCCGTTCGAGCGTCGTGCGCAAGCGTTCGTCGTCGCGCTGCCACGTGTAGATGCGCGCGAGCAGTCGCAGAGCACCCGTTTCGTCCGGGTCGAGCGCAAGCGTCTCGTGCAACAATTCAAGCATCACGTTCTCTTCGCGCGCGGTTATCACCGGTTCGATGATGTGGGTCAAAACTTCGACCGCCGGTTTGACGTTTCCCTGCCGGAGATAGAGCCGCGCAACGTCGAAAAAAACCGGGTAGCTCGAAGCCTGACGGCTAACGAGTTCGGTGGTCGCGCGTTCGGCTTCCGCCGCGTTCTCGGCTTCGATGTAGGCACGCGCGAGCATCGCGCGCAATTCGATGTCGGCGGGATTGACGGTGATCGCGTGTTCCAGAATCTCCGCCGATTCGTCCGCCGTGCCGAGCGCGGTGTGGGTCGTCACCAGACCTTGCAGTGCGGCGTGATTGCCCGGGCGGATGGTGAGCGCGGAGGTGTAGGCGGCCAGCGAGCGGTCGTAATCGGCACGCGCCGCGAGCATATCGCCCGCTTCGATATAAACATCCGCCGCTTTGTCCTCCGCGCCTTCGCGCCGGAGCCCATCGGCGAGCCGGAGCCGGATGTCGATGTTGTTGGGGTCGAGATTGGCGATGCGGCTCAGGACATTGAGCGCGTCGCGCGACTGTCCGGCGCGGGCGTAGGCGTCGGCGACCGTGAGATACTGCGTGCGGGCTTCGACGAGATGCCCCTGCTTTTCGTAGAGCGTGGCGAGCGTGTTGGAGGTGTCGATGTCGCCGGGCTGGATGCGCGAAACTTTTTTGTAGACGGCGATGGCTTTGAGCGTAAACCCCTGATCGCGATAATGTGCGGCGACGCGCGCGAAGCATCTGACCGCTTCCTGCTTTTGTTCGACGCGCACGTAGAGGTCGCCGAGCGTGTTAAGCGCAGTGTAATCCTCCGGGTCGTATTGCACGACGCGGAGATACTCTTGAATGGCTGCTGAAATCTTGCCCTGAGCAAGTTGCTTCTCAGCCGCACGCACAGCCTTTGCTTTATCAAATCCCATTAAGCAACACTATCGCATGAATATGGACAGGAGTATTCTGCGGGCAGCGGGTCGCGGGTATGGCGACATCCGGCAACCAACGTCTCCTTTGCTGGTCGCACCCAATCATGTTTGACGGGCAATCCAGTACGCTAACATGCGCTCGCGGCGAGTGTCAACCGCACTATTCCGACGGGTTTACAACCGGCAATTTGATTCTTTCGGGCGTGATTTCAGCGACTCGTCATTCGATTTTTTCGTGGCACCGGCGAGCCATCGTATCGACGGGAAGATGATTTCCGAGAGGGGAAAATCGATCGACTCTGAAGCTCAGAACGACCGTTCGGGCGCGACCGTGCGAAGCGAGGCCAACGCCGCACCGGCGCCCGAAAACTCACGCCGCGCGTCGCTGGCGCGCGTGG
>JBGTHJ010000313.1:0-6482 GCA_041746175.1 Pyrinomonadaceae bacterium | reverse complement strand
GTCGGCGCGGCGATGGCTCCACGCTGGCGCGCGTAGACCGTCTGGTAGCGTTCGCGATCCTCCGTGCGGCTCCCGGTCGCCGCCGCGCCGCTCTCTTTCGGCGCGCGTTTGATGTAGGGCGGCAGCGGCGTCTCGCCGAACTCTTCGAGCAGCGCATGGAAATCGCCGTCGCATTCAAAGCGCACTGTGCGTCGTCCGTCCTCGTGCGTCTCGACGACTTCGGCGTGGAGTCGCCCGTCGCCGAACGTGACGCGTGCGCCGCCGCTCAACCTTCTCGCCGGACGCGCCAGCGTCTCCCACATCGGCGGTTCGTCGGGCGCGGACGTTTGCCTGAGCAGCATCAGTTCGATGCGTCCGCCCGACGACTCGCGTCGTCCCGCGAGCCGCGCCGGAAAGACGCGCGTGTTGTTGACGACGAGCACCTCGCCTGCTTCCATCTCTGCCGGGAGTTCGGAAAAATGAGCGTCGCGCCAACTCTCACGCCCGCGCTCGACGACGAGCATCCGCGCCCCGTCCCGCTGCTCGACGGGGTGCTGCGCGATCAATTCTTCCGGCAGTTCGTAATCGAAATCCGTAATCAGCATTTCAACAACCGGGGCTAGTGGTTTGGGGCTGGTTTGAAGCCGACCGAATTTGTCCAGCCACTAGCCGCTAGTCCCCCGTCTGCGTCGTCCGGGGCGACATCTGCGCGGCGCGGCGCGTGGCTTCGCGCGCGGCCTCGTCGATTTCCGATTCGGTGTGTTCCTGATGGAGCACGACGGAGAGTTGCGCGCCGAACATGAGAATCAGGCTCGACACGTAGCTCCACGTCAGCACGGCGACCACCGCGCCGACCGAACCGTAAATCTGATCGTAGTGAAAATAATGCAGGCTGCTCGCAAAGATATATTTGAAAATCTCCCATAGCACGCCCGCGACGATCGCGCCCGGCAGCGTGTCGCGCAAGGTCACGCGCCCGCTCGGCACGAGACGATAGACGAGCGTGAAGAGCGTGATGGTCACGCAGAGGCTGGCGAGCGCGAGTATCAGTTGCCAGAATGCGTTGCCGATGATGAGCAGAAAAGAGTAGCGGCGGAGCGTCCGCAGCGGAAGTTGTTCGGCGAGTTGTTCCAGTCCGAGCAGCAGCGACGTGATGACGACCGACACGATGAGCAGCAGCCCGACCGCGCCGATCATGCCGAGCGTCAACGCGCGACCGTGCAGGAACGTGCGCGGCTTGGTCGCCCAGATGCGGTTGATGGCGCGCTCGACGACGGCGAAGACCCACGACCCGGCCCACAGCACGACGACCACGCAACTGATGATGACCCCCGTCCCAACGTTCTCCAGCGAGCGCACGGTGGTTCGTAAAAACTCCCCGGAACCCGGATAAACCGCCGTGATGCGCGCCAGCATCTCGCTGCCCGCCGGGATGCTGTTGCCGATTACGAGCAGCACGAGCAGCGCGGGAAACAGCGCCAGCAATCCGAAATAGCTCATCGCGGCGGCGGGCGTGAACAAGTCGTTTTCGTGAAACTGGTGGATCGAGTGGCCGAGGATAGTCGTCCACGGCGCGCGATTACGCACGCCCCACGAGTGACGCGAAAACCATGACGAACGCGCGGAAGAATTTCCCATAGCTCGACTTAAAAACTGATTGTTGCCGGTTCACGCAAGCCCGTCGAAGCCCGCGCCTCTTGTTGAGAAAAACGGTGCGCGGCAATCTCCGCACGCCTCGCCGACCGAACTGCGCGCTGATTCGGACGCCGCACCAGTTTTGCCGGAGCCGCGTCGATGTCGAGCGCGCCCGACTCGCCAGAGGCTTCCGGCGTCTCGTCCGTCTGAGATGCGCGCGCGGAACCCAAGTCTATCCCATCCGCCGTCGAGTCTTCCAAGTCGTCGGTCGCGCGGGCGTGCGACGCGACGCGCGCCGAGTCCCGCCGCGACGCGGCGCGGGTGCGGGATGAGTGGCGAGGTGTTGAAGACATGCGGTTTGCGTCCGTCGCGCGGTGGGCGGTGGTCAGGCGTCGAAGAGTCCGGGGCGGTTGGGGGAGAAGGGGTGCGGCGGAGCGATGCCGAAATGTTCGTAGGCGAGGCGCGTCGCCATGCGCCCGCGCGGGGTGCGATTGAGGAAGCCGATTTGGATCAGGTACGGCTCGATGATTTCTTCGATGGAATCCTTCTCTTCGTGAATCGACGCCGAGATATTCGTCAGCCCGACGGGGCCGCCGCCGTGCTTTTCGATGATCGTCAGCAACAGCTTGCGGTCGATTTCGTCGAGTCCGAACGTATCGACTTCCATCCGGTTGAGCGCGTCGTTGGCGACCTCTTGCGTGATGCGGCCTTCGTAATCGACTTCGGCGTAGTCGCGGACGCGGCGCAAGAGCCGGTTGGCGATACGCGGTGTGCCGCGCGCACGTCGCGCCATTTCACGCGCGCCGCCTTCGTCGATCTCGGTGCCGAGGATGCTCGCCGAACGCTCGATGATGATTTTGAGTTCGTCGTGGTTGTAGAAGTTGAGGTTGAAGACGATCCCGAAGCGTCCACGCAGCGGCGCGGTAATCATCCCGGCGCGGGTCGTCGCACCGACCAGCGTGAACTTCGGGAGTTCGAGCTTGATCGAGCGCGCCGCCGTCCCCTGCCCGATCATGATGTCGAGTTGGTAGTCCTCCATCGCCGGGTAGAGCACTTCCTCGATGGCCGGGTTGAGACGATGAATCTCGTCGATAAAGAGCACGTCGCCCTCTTGCAAGTTGGTCAGGAGCGCGGCGAGGTCGCCGGGTTTGTCGATGACCGGCCCGGCGGTCGAACGCAGTTCGGCGTTCATCTCGTTGGCGACGATGTTGGCGAGCGTGGTCTTGCCGAGTCCGGGCGGTCCCGTCAGCAGAACGTGGTCGAGGGCTTCGCGACGGTTGAGCGCGGCGCGAATGAAGATGCGCAGGTTGTCGGTCGCGCGCTTCTGCCCGATGTACTCCGCCAGCCGCGACGGACGCAGCGATAACTCGAATTGCGTTTCTTCGTCGAGCGCGGTCGTCTCGCGGACGTGCGCGGGTTCTAGTTCTTCCGACATAAAAGATAGCGCTTGGATGCGGGATGCCGGATGTCAGGGGCGTGGTCGAATTGCTAATCTCTGACATCCGGCATCCGACATCTGCTGTTCATCCCTTCGATAGCAGACGCAGGCTGCGCCGCAGCAGGAGTTCGACCGAGAGGTCACCGCCTTCGGTCATGGCCTGCATGAGCGCGCGTTCGGCTGCCGCTTTTTGATAGCCGAGATTGAAGAGCGCGGAGAGCGTATCTTCGCGCAGAGTATCTTCGGAGGGCGGCGCGCCTCCGGTTTGCGCCGTCAGTAGTTCTTCGAGCGCGGGCGACGACAGCGCGGCCATGCGGTCGCGCAGTTCGATGACGAGCCGTTCCGCCGTCTTCTTTCCGACGCCCGGAATCGAAGTCAGCCGCGCGAGATTGTTGGTGCGAATCGCGGTGATGATTTCGTCCGCGCTCATGCCTGAGAGCATCGCGATGCCGGACTTCGGGCCGATCCCGCTGACCGAAATCAAGAGCCGGAACAACTCGCGCTCGCGCGGAGTTTTGAAGCCGAAAAGCTGGAGCGCATCTTCGCGAACGTGCGTAAAGATGAGCAGTTGGACTTGCGTGCCCGCCTCTTCGAGGTCGTAAAAGGTCGTCACCGGAATCGTCACTTCGTAGCCGACGCCGCCCACGTCCAGAATCACGCTGGTCGCCTGTTTTGCGAGTAAAGTGCCTGATAAGTGCGCAATCATTATTCGTTACTTTTTAGGCCGAGAGAAGGAATTTCGGGAGCGTCTCTGGTGTTCGCCGCGAATTGTAGTTGAAGACGGACGGGTTCGGCAACGCGCCAACGCCGCCGCCCCTCTAAGTCGAAAGACGCACGCGAAATGGGCGAGACCGCCGCGGACTCTTTTCGCTCCGGCCTCGACGGCGTTATACTCAGAGCCACAAGGAAATTGCGACGGATGAAATCGGAGAAAATTTCAGAACTGACGACCAATCGTTTGAGCGTCTACCTGCGCTGTCTGAATCTGTTGGCCGCCGCCGGGATAAAAACTATTTCGTCGCAGGCGCTGGCCGACCAGTTCAACCTCAACTCGGCGCAGATTAGAAAAGACCTCGCCTTCTTCGGCGAGTTCGGCGTGCGCGGCGTCGGCTACTTCGTCGAAGAGTTGCGGCAGCACATCACCAAGATTTTAGGACTCGACCGCCCACACCGCGTCGGCATCGCGGGCGCGGGCAATCTGGGGACGGCGCTCGCCAACTACAACGGCTTCACGGCGTCGAACTTCAAGGTCGTCGCGCTGTTTGACAACGACCGTGAGAAAATCGGTCGCGCCATCGGCGACGCCGGCGGTGTCGTCGTCCATGATGTGAGAAAACTGGCGCGCGTCGTCCGCGCGGAAGCGATTGACGTGATGGTCGTCGCCGTTCCGGCGCGCGTCGCGCAGCGCGTGCTGAATCAGATCATGACGGCAGGGGTCAAGGCCGTGTTGAACTTCGCGCCCGTGCGTCTTCATGCGCGGCTCGGCGTCAAGGTCAAAACAGTTGACTTGACAATCTCGCTGGAGAGCCTATCGTACTTCCTGGCACGACCCCAGATAACTTGCGTCACCAACCCGCGCAGCATCCTTCCCTTTGAAGAGATCGGGCAGCGGGAAGAGCACAAGTTGCGGAAGCCGTAAGCCGGAGCGATGCGAGCGACTGATGATCTTTGCGTCGCGCCGGGTTGGCGACTAAAATTGAATGCCGCTCTGTAAAATTTTTAGCGACCAGCAATGATACTGTTCGTCTGCACGCCGGACGAATAAAAGCCCGCCACGCGCGGGTCTCAGACCATCGAGTTGAAGGAGTACCGGGTATGTTTACAAACGCTCTCAAAAGAGTTCTGCCTTTCACGTTGACTCTCGTCGTCGGCATCGCCTTCGGGAGTTTGATGAATCTTTTCAGCCGGGATGCGGCCAACGTCGCTCCGGTCGCGGGCAACGAGGCACGGACATATCAGCGCGCCAAACGTAGCTGCGGGATGCGTCAACGGTCGTTGCTGGCGCAAACCGCCGTCGAAATTCTCTACGAGCCGAACACGACTCTGACCCCGCAGGCCATTGAGAATGAAACCTTCGGCGTCGTCGTCCTCAACGTCGAGTTCGGCGCGGACGGCAAGGTCGGCAAAGTCTCTCCGGTTTCGACGCTCCCCGACGGGTTGACCGAACAGGCCGTCAAAGTCGCGCGGCAAACCCGTTTCAATCCGGCGACGACGAACGGCGAGCCGGTTTCGGTGACGCAGGAAAAAACTTACTACTTCAGCCTCGGCGACCGGACGCGCTTCTAGTTCAAATGGATGAACAAACCGCCCGGCGCGAAATCGTGCGCGTCGGGCATCTGATGTACGAGCGAAGCTACGTCGTCTCTTCTGACGGCAACGTCAGCGTGCGCCTCGACGACGGGCGCATCGTCGCCACGCCGACGATGACCTGCAAAGGGCGGATGACCGAAGACTCGCTCGCCATTACCGACATGGAAGGCACGCCGCTCAACGACCGCCGCGCTTCGAGCGAGCTTGCCATGCACCTCTTGATCTATCGCGAGCGCGCGGAGGTGCGCGCGGTGTGCCACGCGCACCCGCCGCACGGCTCGGCCTTCGCCGCCGCCGGTCTCGCCATCGACCAGCCGATACTGTCCGAAGTGATTCTGACGTTGGGCTGCGTGCCGCTCGCCGAATACGGCACGCCTTCGACCGATGAGTTGACCTCCGCGATGCGCCCGCTCATCAAACATCACAACGCGCTCTTGATGGCGAATCACGGCGCGGTCGCCTACGGCGCGGATGTCTGGCAAGCCTTTGACCGTCTGGAGACGTTGGAGCACACCGCCAAAATCGCCATCCTCGCACGCGCCCTCGGCGGCTCGAAGAACCTGCCCTCCGACGCCATCGAGAAGCTCATCAACATCCGCGAAGCCGCCGGATATCTCGACGAACGCGCGCGTTGTCAGGCGTGCGGCTACCTCCACGAAACGCGGATCACGTGCCCGACCGGAGAACGTCCGGCGGCGACAACAATCAACTCGGCAAGCAACACGGCAAGCAACACGGGCGGCGCGGTTAAGTCCGCCACCAACGGCGCCGGCAAAATCTCGCTGACGCGCGACGAACTCGTCGAACTGCTCGTCGAAGCCTCGCGCACGGGCATGTCTTGAGTCGTCAATAGACAAAAGAAAGAGCCGCACGGTACTTTGTGGCGTCTACCCGCGAATTGCGATTCACTATTTACCAAATACTGATTGACGGATACCAGAACAGGAGAACACTCTAATGTCTCAGGAAGCGCTCGGCATGGTTGAAACAAAAGGGTTGGTGGCGATGATCGAAGCGGCGGACGCGATGGTCAAGGCGGCCAACGTAACGCTCGTCGGCTACGAAAAAATCGGCGCGGGTTTCGTGACCGCGATTGTGCGCGGCGATGTCGCGGCGGTCA
>JBGTHJ010000312.1:0-6334 GCA_041746175.1 Pyrinomonadaceae bacterium | reverse complement strand
GGGACTTTGCCCGTGTCCTTGAACGTCCGGATGATGCGGACGGTCTCCGCCGCAATCGCTTCCTGCGCCTGATCTGTCGATGCGCCGATATGGTGCGTGCCGTAGAGATTCGGCTCGCGCGCGATCTCGTCGGCGAACTCGCCGGTGGCGGCGGCGGGTTCGGCGGCGAACACGTCCAAGCCCGCACGGATGCCGCACGCGTGCATCGCTTCGACGAGCGCGGCTTGATCGACGACTTCGCCGCGCGAAGTGTTGATGAAGTATGCGCCGGCGCGCATCGCGCCGAAGAAGTCCGCGCCGATTAAGCCGCGCGTCTCCGGCTTCAAGGCGAGATGGACGCTGACGACATCCGCGCCGCGCGCGACATCCGACGGGTCATCGAGTCGTTCGACGCCGAGTTCGTCAGCGCGTTCCGCCGTCAGACTCCGGCTCCACGCGACGACGGGCATCCCGAAGGCGTGCGCGCGGGTGACCATCTCGCGGCCAATCTGCCCCGTCCCGATGAGGCCGAGCGTGCGCCCGTAAAGCCCGCGCGCTTTGGAAAACTCTTTCTTGTCCCAACGCCCTTCACGGAGCGCGATGACGTTGTCGGCGACGCGGCGGTCGAGCGCGAGGATGAGCGCGAAGGCGAGTTCGGCGACCGCGACCGAATTTTTGCCCGGACAGTTTGAGACATAGATGCCGCGTGCCGATGCCGCCGCTACGTCGATGGTGTTGTAACCCGCGCCCGCGCGCACGACGAGTTTGAGCGCGCCCGCGTCGAGCATCGGCTCGGTCACTTTGGTCGAGCGCACGACGAGCACGTCCGGCTTCGTCCGCGCGATGGCTTCGACGAGCGCGGCGTCTTTGAGGTCGGGTTGAAAATCGACTTCGCAGCCGATGGCGGCGAGTCCGTCGCGCCCCGACTGCTCGAACTTATCGGCGATGAGCACACGCATGATTGTTGTCGCCTCTCGAATAAAATTTTTGGTCGAACGAGTCGGCGGAGACAAGCCGCGAATCGACGCGAACCTATCGTGCTTGGCAAATGGGTGAATCATGGGAGCGCCAGCGTCTCGCTGGCCGGCGCGTGCCCCACACACGCTCAATGATTCGCGTTCTCCGAACGCTCAAGGCGCGCCGGAGGCTCGCGCTCCCGGAAGGCGGGCGGCGACTCTCTTTCAGGTGCGACATTCTACTGGCAACTCGCTGTAAATCAATCGATCTCATTCAGCCGGTTCAACCCTTCTGCTCGCCCCCGCTCGACTGCGTTCATTGTCGGCTTGTTTTTTATCACTCCGGTCGTCGTCTCAGAATGTAGGGCGCGGCGTCCGGCGCGAACTCGTCGCGCGTCAATTTGTAGCGGAGGTGTTCGAGTCCGGCGTGCATCATCGTCCCGTCGCGCCGCATCCCGGCCTTCTCCATCACGCGCCAGGAACCCGCGTTCTCGGCGAGCGCGATGGCGACGATATACGCCAACCGCGCCTCTTCAAACCCGAAACGCAACGTGGCCTTCGCCACTTCGGTGACAAGCCCCCGGTTCCAGTAGTCCTTCGCGATGCCGTAGAGCAACTCGACCTCCGGCGTATCGTCGAGAAATTTCAGCCCGCAATAACCGATCAACTTCTCTTCGTCTTTGACGACGACCGCCCACTGTCCCCACCCGTGCTGCTCGAAGCGACCGACGAGTCGCGGCACAAACACGCGGCTCTCTTCGCGCGAATGCGGCCACCCCGCCGGATAGATGTAGCGCATCACGTCGCGGTCAGACCAGACGTTGTAAATCGCGTCGAAGTCGGCGGGCTTGAACATCCGCAGCCGCAGTCGTTCGGTTTCAATCTCAGACATAAAAAGCGGAGGTTGAAGGCTCGATGTCAGACGTTAGAACAGACCCGTTTGCCTGACATCCGACCTCTTTCAAATCGTGTGAATCAGAATCGCGTCGCGGAGCTTCGGCTCGAACCACGTTGACTTGGGCGGCATGATGCCATTGGCGTCCGAGACGCGGAGCAGGTCTTCGATGCTCGTCGCGTGGAGCGCGAAGGCGACCGCCGCGCGGCCTGTGTCAACGAGTTGGACGAGTTCTTCCGTGCCGCGAATGCCGCCGACGAAGTCGATGCGCTTGTCCGTCCGCACGTCTTTGATGCCGAGCACGGGGTCGAGCAGATTGTCCTGCAACACGCTCACGTCGAGCGCGGCGACGGGGTCGTCGCTCGCGCCCGCCGCCGCCGCGTCGTTCAGCGTCAGACCGTACCAGTCGCCGTCGAGGTACATGTGCCAGTGGCCGCTCTTGCCGGGGCCGCGCGGGTTAGCGTTTTCGGTGACGCGAAATCGGCGTCCGACTGCCGCGAGGAACTCATCTTTCGCGAGACCGTTCAAATCCTTGACGACGCGGTTGTAGGGGAGAATCTGCATCTGGTCGGAAGGGAAAATCACGGTCAGAAAACGGTTGTACTCTTCGTCGCCGGTGTGCGCCGGGTTCTGCTCTGTGAGCGTCGCGCGGGCGCGGCTCGCGCTGGCGGCGCGGTGGTGCCCGTCCGCGATGTAGAGCAGCGGAACTTCGGCGAAGCACCGGACGAGTTGTTCCGGTGCGGCGGCGCGCCAGACCGTGTGGCGCACGCCGTCGGGCGCGGTGAAATCGTAGACGGGAGCGCCCGCCGTCTCAGCCGCGACGAGCGCGTCGATGCGCCGGTCGGAGCGATAGGTGAGAAAGACGGGGCCGGTCTGCGCGTGTAGTTCGAGGAGGTGGCGCGTGCGGTCGTTCTCTTTGTCGGGGCGCGTCTTCTCGTGCTTGCGGATGAGGTCGCGGTCGTACTCATCGACCGACGCGCAGGCGGCGATGCCGGTCTGCGTGTGCTCGCCCATCACGAGCCGGTAGAGATAGAGGCTCGGCTCGGCCTCGGTTTCGAGCGGGCACGCTTCGATGAGCTTCCGAAAGTTTTCGGCGGCCTTCGCGTAAACTTCGTCGGTGTAGATGTCGGCGCCTTCGGGCAGGTCGATTTCGGGACGCGAGACGTGGAGAAAACTGAGCGGGTTGCCGGCGGCGAGAGCGCGTGCTTCCCCCGTGTTGACCACATCGTAGGGCACGCTGGCAACTTGCTCGACCTTATCAACGGGCGGACGCAGAGCGCGGAAAGGATAAATAACGGACACGGTCGTTCTCCTTACATCGGAACCTCGAAAAGTGTGGAGCTTAGAAGCCTAAGACTATCCGCTCGCGCGGCTGTTTGCCAAGTCCCGAAGCGCGTCCGAAGAGAAACGGCGGCGGCGCGGGTTAGTGCCAAGCGACGAGCGTTGCGTATAGAATAGCATCCGTCGCTCGCCGCGCGGCGTGCGGAGCCTGAACCGGACAAGGAGCAAATCAACGTGGAAGATCTATCGAGCCGGAGTTGCGTGCCGTGTCACGGCGGCGTCCCGCGTCTGACGGGCGCGGAGCTTGAAACTTACGCGCAACAGGTGACCGACTGGCAGGTCGTCGAAGAACATCATCTCCAACGCGCCTACAAGTTTACAAATTTTGCGGACGCGCTCGATTTCGTCAACCGCGTCGGGGCGGTCGCGGAAGCCGAAGGGCATCACCCGGACATCCGCGTCGGCTGGGGCTACGCCGAAATCACCATCTACACCCACGCCATCGACGGCTTGAGCGAGAGCGACTTTATCCTCGCCGCCAAAGTAGACGGTCTGTAATCAAAACCGCTTCACCGGTTCGTCTCATCATGTCTAGCCCGTTGGAATTCCGGCTGTTTGATTCGGCGACGCGGCAGCCGTCGATTGCGATTCGTGCCCCGGCAATGTTATATCTGCGCATCACTCTTTTCGACAACCGCAATCAGCCGCCGGACTAAAAGTTCGTGGCACGGGCGGCGACTGCAAAAACATTTATCCAGAGGCAGAAAGGCTTTGATTGGATCATGGCGAAATCAATTCCCATCACGGTCGCGCACGGCGACGGCATCGGACCCGAAATCATGGAGGCGACGCTCCACATTTTGAAAGAAGCGGGCGCGGCGCTCGACATCGAAACCATCGACATCGGCGAGAAGGTTTATCTGGCGGGCAACGCGGCGGGGATTGAGCCGGGCGCGTTCGATAGTTTGCGGCGCACCAGAGTGTTTCTCAAAGCCCCGATTACGACCCCGCAGGGCGGCGGCTACAAAAGCCTCAACGTGACGGTGCGGAAAACCTTCGGCCTCTATGCCAACGTCCGCCCGTGCGTCTCGTATCACCCGTTCGTCGCGACCAAGCACCACACGATGGATGTCGTCATCGTCCGCGAAAATGAAGAGGACGTGTACGGCGGCATCGAATACCGGCAGACGAATCAGGTGACGCAATGTCTCAAGCTCATCTCGCGACCGGGGACGGAGAAGATCGTCCGCTACGCTTTCGAGTACGCGCGCCGCAACAACCGCCGCAAGGTGACGTGCTTCACGAAAGACAACATCATGAAGATCACCGACGGCCTCTTTCACAAAGTCTTCGACGAGGTTGCGGCTCAGTATCCCGACATCGAAAACGAGCATTGGATTGTTGACATCGGCGCGGCCAAACTCGCCGACACGCCCGAAGCCTTCGATGTCGTCGTCCTGCCGAATCTCTACGGCGACGTGCTTTCGGATGTCGCCGCACAAATCGCGGGTTCGGTCGGTCTCGCGGGGTCGGCCAACATCGGCGAGTCAATCGCGATGTTCGAGGCGATTCACGGTAGCGCCCCCCGCCGCGCCGGGCAGAACGTCGCCAACCCTTCGGGGCTGCTCCTCGGCGCGGTGATGATGCTCGTCCACATCGGCGAAACCGAGATGGCCGAGCGCGTCCACAACGCATGGCTCCGCACCGTCGAAGACGGCATCCACACCTACGATATTTATGATGCGGGCGTGAGCAAAGAGAAGGTCGGCACGCGCGAGTTTGCCGAAGCGGTGGTGAAACGTCTCGGACAGACGCCGGAGACGCTCAAGGCCGTCGCCTACAAAGCGGGCGAGGACGGCGCGAACGCGAGCGCCGCGTCGGATTCCGCCGCCGGTCACGCCGCGCCGGACAAAGCGACGGTCGGCGTCGATGTCTATCTCGACTGGACGGACGGTTCAGCCGAACAACTCGGCGCGGCGCTGGAGAAGTTGAACGGCGACGGCTTGCGCGTCACGTCGATTGCGAACCGGGGCGTCAAGGTCTGGCCGGGCGGCCACTCGGAAACCTTCTGCTCCGACCACTGGCGTTGTCGCTTCGCGCCGGAGACCGAAGGCGACGCGGTCACCCACGCGCAAATCGCGCAGCTTCTCGCGCGGGTCGCCAAAGCCGGACTCGACTTCATCAAGACCGAAAACCTCTGCAACTTCGACGGCAAACCCGGCTATTCGCACGCGCAGGAATAAGCTTCGACGGCGGCACGGAACTTCCGCTCGACGTTTGAAGGAGAAATGCAAAGATGACAGCGGCCATCATCAGGCGTCCCGCACCGGCGGAGTACGCGGCGTATTACGAGGGCTACGTGTCGCTCGTCGAAGCGGGGGCGGACGTGGTTGAGACGTTACGCCGTCAGCTTGGCGACACGCTCGCGCTGCTGCGCGGCCTCGACGAAGCGCACGGCGACTCGCGCTATGCCCCCGGCAAGTGGAGCATCAAGGAGGTCGTCGGTCACGTCATCGACGCCGAGCGCGTCTTCGCCTATCGCGCGCTCGCCTTCGCGCGCGGCGAGACGCAGCCGCAGCCCGGCTACGATCAGGACGACTATCTGAACCGCGCGAATTTCGGCGCGCGGACTTTGCGCGACCTCGCCGACGAGTTGGCGCACGTCCGCGCTTCGACGCTCGATCTGTTTCGTCACCTCGACCCCGACGCGTGGGCGCGGCGCGGCGTCGCAAATGAAAACGAGGTCAGCGTGCGCGCTCTCGCCTACATCATCGCCGGACACGAAACGCACCACACCCGAATCATCCGCACCAGATATTTAACGAACGAGGAAGGAGCCACACAGGTGAACGACAACGAAGAACAGAGCAGCAAAGACTTCAACAACGCGGAGCAGACGACCGAGCCGCCGACCAGCCCGTCGGAAAAGCTCGAAGGCGATCAGACGCCGCCCGGCACGCTAACGCCCGGCGCGCAAAATCCCGAGAGCACCGAAATCAAGAAAGAAGTCAATCCCAATTCGGAATAGCGACGCGCTCATCCGCCGCCGACGCCAAATCACGGATGCCAGATAAAAGCCCAACGGAGACCGGAGACGCCGGGGACGATGCGCCGTCCGCGACGGCGGCAGCGTCGTTGCCGCTCGTCGCCGTCGTGATGGGAAGCACGTCGGATTGGGAGACGATGCGGCACGCCGCCGAGACGCTCGCGCGTTTCGGCGTCG
>JBGTHJ010000311.1:0-2578 GCA_041746175.1 Pyrinomonadaceae bacterium | reverse complement strand
CAGAATCATGACCAAGACTCAGACTTTCGCGTGGAAGGTGAGCCGGATGCCAGTTAAAGCTTCAAGCCACGCCACGTTCAGGACTTTCAGTCCGTTACAGGGAAACCACCACCTTTGAGGTGGTGGAGGTTACGCTCATTTTTTTTCGACGATGATTCGCCGCGACCGAATTTTCACGCCACGACGTGAAGCGAAAAGCGGAAGCCGCCAAGAAGAATCAACTCTTGGCGGCTTCCGCTTTTTTCCACGCGCCTTTGGGTGACGCTTTTTTTGACGCGGCGTGTCGTCCGGCGGATCAGAAATGTTTGCTCGTCTGGCGTTTCGTTTGGCCGCGTTTCTTGCCCTTGCGTTCATCCGTGCCCTTGAGCGAGGCGAGCGGCCAGAGTTTGTGTTCGACTTCGGCGAGACCGGCGGCGAGCACGGCTTCGATCACCTCCGCCGAAGATTTGTAGGCGGGTGCGGCTTCGTCGAGCGGCACGCGCCCGTTCGCGTTGACGACGATTCCGGCGGCGGCGTATTCGTCGTCGACGGCGCGTTGCGAGAGCGTGCGCGTCGCCGCCGCGCGCGAAAGTCGTCGCCCCGCGCCGTGATTAACCGAGTAGCCGCTGTTGACCGCGCCCGCCAGCGGACGCAGGATGTAGCTCCAATCCTTGTTGCTGCCCGGTATCAAAACGGGATGTCCCATCGCCTCCCACGGCGTCCCGTCGAGCGCGGGATGCCCGGCGGGAAACGCGCGCGTCGCGCCCTTGCGATGCACCCACACGTCGCCGAAATCGGGATGCCGCTCGCGCTGGACGAGGTTGTGGCTGATCTCGTAGACGAGTTCCAATTCTTCGCCGAAGACTTTGCGGAAGGCTTCGCTGACCTGCTCGAAAATAATCAGGCGGTTGAGAATCGCGTAGTTGCCGCCCGCCGCGACCGCGTTGAGGTAGTCGCGATAATGCTGCGAGTCGGGCATGAAGTATCCGAGATCGATGTCTGTAATGGCGTCGGGTCGTTCGTCGTGCGCCATCGCGAAATAGTTGGTCGCCAGCCCGTGACCGAAGCCGCGACTCCCGGTGTGCACCTGCACGAAGAGCGTCCCCGTCTGTTCCGAACGCTGCAACTCGATAAAGTGGTTGCCGCCGCCGAGACTCCCCAACTGATTCAAGCCGCGCTCCGGCCTCCCCTTGCCGCCCCAGGGAATCTGCCAGTCGTCGTCGACCGGAATCCGGTGTCGCTCGGCGCGCGTGCGGTCGAACGTCGCGCCGTGCCGCTCGACGTAATATTCCGCCCCGCCCCGCACCAGATTATTGAACTCGCCCTGCGACACCTCGCCCAGACGGATGCTCTTGCCGCCCGCGCCCATGTTGACACGCGCCATCACCGCGCGGTTAAACTCCAGACGCCGCTCCGGTGTCGCCGCATCAGACGCGACCTCCGAACGCGCCGACATCATCCCGCAATTGTGCACGAACACACCCGCGTCGAGCGCGAAATTTCCATATTCGGGAACGGTCAGACAATAGACATCCGCCGTCTCTTCGAGAGGTTCGACGCAGACGACCTGATGATTGTCGGCATACTGTCCGCGCGTCTGTTCCTGCGTAGTGATGCCGGCCGACACTTCGCGCAAGCGAAACGGCATCAATGAAGTTTTCGGCGTCAACTCTTGCGCTTCACGGAACGTGCCGTTGCGCAGCATGAATTTGTGGTCGGGCGTGCAGCGGATTGCCCGTCCATTGTCGAGAGTTACGTTGACGAGCGGCGCGTTCGTCCGCGTCTCTTTGGCTGTCGCTGTGGCGACGACGATTTTCTGTCCGGGCGAGACGGCATAGACGAGAAGGTCTCTGTTTGAAGCAGCCAGTTCGCCGATTGGGTACGAGGTTCCATCGACCGTCGGGACGAGCGTGTCGGCGGTGAAGCACCCGATGTCGTAGCCCACCGGCCCCATCGCGACCGCGCCGGTCGAGGCGTCGGTGATGAGGACGCAGCCGACCGGGACGCCGTAGCCGTAGTGCGTGTCGGGCGTGATGACGACCATGCGGACGCCGGGGAACCGCGTGGCGTTGACGATTTGACGATAGAGAATGTCTTCCGTGTGGGCGAGCAGCGCGGGCGTCAGAAACAAACGCACGGGCACGTCGCCGGTGTCGTCGGTGTGGAGTTCGTAGTAGCCCAGCCCGTGCCACCGCGCGAGGTGTTTCCAGTTGTGCGCGTTCCTCAGTTCCTTCGCGACCTTCAAGGCTCCAGCGTCCGTGTCGTGTTTGGTCAAGCTGCAACCTCCCCCTGCCCTCTAAATGTTTTCAGAATTCAAACCCAACGCGTTTGCGATTTCGGTCGCGAGTTCGTCGGGGGTGCGCGTCTCGTCGGCGTCGATACGCAGCCCGGCCAATTGATAAACCGCGCGACGCTCTTTGTAAAGCCGCGCGGTCTGCGCGCGGTCGCGGGCGAGCGGGCGCGTGTTTGCTTCGACCGCGATTCTGCGCCAGCACAACTCGAACGGCGCATCGAGCCAGACGGTGTGCGCGCCGTGTCGTTCGATGAGCGCGCGGTTGTGGTCAATCGTCCATGCGCCGCCGCCGAGCGCGACGACGCC
>JBGTHJ010000310.1:0-2701 GCA_041746175.1 Pyrinomonadaceae bacterium | reverse complement strand
CGAGCGTGATGGTGCCGGTGTAAGTGCCGCCGTGTACGAGGAAAGGAACCACCTGCACGGTGAACGAGCCTGACGTTGCCGCCGCAATAACCGTCTCGGGAATGCCGGGTGAGTTGCCCGAACTGCCGATGTTCGACACGTTCAGGTCGTAATCCTCGACGGGGCTCGGCCACGAGATGTTGATCTTGATCTGGTGCGTGTCCGCGTAACTCGCGGGTACGTTGACCGTCAGCGCGTACTGGTCGCACGGCAGCGTAACGCAGTCGAGTTCGACCGTCGCCGTCGGGTTGGAAATCAAATTCGGCCCGCCCGTAAAGGTCAAAGTCGGGTTGCTCGGCGAGAGCGTCCCATTGGTCGGGTTGGCGGCGAACCCACCCATCGTCACACCCAAAGCGGCAAACATAAATAATGCCGCCGACATTAAAACTCTCGTCCGTAAACGTACGGTTGCGAATCGATGAATACTGCTTCGGTTTTTCTTATCCACGTCGGGGTTCCTCGCTAATTTTAAATTTCGGACAAACACTCAAGAGATGTTGCGCCTCGTGCTTCCTGCCGCCACTTCCAGCCTTCCGGTTGCATGAGAGACATATTCGCTTCAGGTGGTTGAGGGAAACTTGAGACGCACCGCGTCGCCTCAACCTCAAGTCTTCTGATCGAGCAGATTCTGCGGAGGTTGGCGCACGGTTTACGGACAAATGCGCTCCGCGATAGGTCAAAAAGATTGATTTTCTTTGGAGGGTGTAACTAAAACGCGACGGCTTTGTCAGAGACGGGGATACAAATGCAGGCAAAAAAAGATTTACATGGGGATGAAAATCTTTTTATGAGGACATGTGAAAAACACGCGACGGCGTGCCGGTGCACGACAGATGAGGTTTAAGAGTCCGGGCGGATGGTGGTGACCATCACGCCGCCGCCGCGTCGGGCGAACTTTGCGCGGGCGCGTCAGTTCGCCCGTTCAATCGAGTAATACTGTAGGTACTGCGGGTCGCGTCCCCACGCCACGACGCTGAGTTTCGGGTCGGTGCCGGAGGCGGGCACCGTCCACGCATAGCGGTAGTTGCTTTTGGCGACCTCGCCGGTCTGCTTCGCTTTTTTGAGTTCGACCATGTCTTTGTAGCGCAGACGCACGCGCGCGGCATCCTCGCGCGCGACGGCGGTGACGAAATGCACCAGCTTCGCCTTATCGAATTGAATGATGAGGTGAGAAAAGTGTGGGTCGCGCACCTCCCAAACTTCGTGCCGTTTGCGCTCTTCCTTCTGGAAGCGTCCGATCTTTTGCAACTGACTGCGCGCCGCCTCGGCGCTCATCCCGACCTTGACTCCGAGGATGTCGCGACGCGGTTGCGGCGACGCCCCCCCCCCGGCGGCGGCGCCAACGCTGGCGACGAACGTCAAACAGAGCAGCACGCCCGCGAGTAGCTTTTTCATCACGAAAATCCTTTCAAACTTATAGCAAGTTGCAATTGCATATAGCACATAAAAGAGCGGCATCGCCTGGGAGCGCGAGCATCCCGCGCGCATTGAGCGTTCGGAGAACGCGAACCATTGAACGTGCTCCGAGCACGCTTGCCAGCGGGACGCTGGCGCTCCCGGCACTCACCCATTTGCAAACCGCTATAAATATCATGCTGATGTTGCTACGGTATCACACGACCCGGCACATCCAAAAAGCCGGAATCAGCGGCAGACTGCCAACCGCGATCTGTCTCAAACGGGGAAAGAGACGCTTTCAATCCGCGGTGTCTCGTCCGTGCGAGTTTCGCGGCGGGTCTTCGGAGGCATCTGCTTACGGACGCTTCTGTTTGATATCGAAGGCGTAGATGGTGTCTTGATCGCGGAGGTAGAGTCGGCCACCGGAGATGACGGGGTGCGTCCACGTCGACAGTGAGTCTTGCGGAATTTTGAAACGCCCGCGCTCGCGGTAGGCGTCGGGCGTCGCTTCGACGAGACCGACCACGCCGTTCTCGCTCAGGCAATAGAGGTTGCCGTCGGCGTAAACCATCGAGCCTTTGCCGACGCTGCGGTCTTTCCATTTGACCTCGCCCGTGTCGAAACGCATCGCGGTCAGGATGCCGCTTGAGAATCCGTAGAGATAGTCGCCGACGAGAATCGACGTGCTGTGATGATTACGCATCTCGCGCGTGAAGTAGACTTCACGCGCGGCGGTCGCGCCCTGCGGCGGGTCAGCTTTGATTTCGACGAGTCCGCCGCCGACGCCGTAGTCCGACGAGATGAAGACGCGGTTGGCGCGTGCGACCGGCGTGGCGACGTTGGCGACATCGTTGGCCGCGCGCGCGTACTCCCAGAGCAGACGCCCGTCGCGGAGGTCGAGACCGAGCGCGCGGCGCGCGGTGAAGAAGACGACCTGCGTCGTCCCGCCGACGCTGATCGGGATGGCGGAAGAATAACCCGCTTTGTCGCTCTGACTTTTCCAGATGAGCGCGCCGTCTTTTTTGTTGAGCGCGACGATGGACGCGCCCGGCCCCCCGGCGTTGACCAGCACCTTCTCGCCGATGACGAGCGGCGATTCGCTGATGCCCCAGTTGATATTCGACCCGCCGAACTTTTGCAGGACGTTTATCTGCCAGACGACTTTTCCCGTCCGCGTCTCGATACACGAGAGGTCGCCGTTGCCGCCGAGCGCGTAGAGCCGTTCGCCTTCGACCGTCGGCGTGCCGCGCGGCCCGTCGCCGCG
>JBGTHJ010000309.1:0-5601 GCA_041746175.1 Pyrinomonadaceae bacterium | reverse complement strand
CTCATGAAGAAGTCTCGGCTCCGTGGGTTAGGCTGTCGCCCGTGCCCGCCTGGGAATACACGACGACGGTCATCACCCACGGCCTGATGGGCCGCAAGGAGGACGAGCTGGACCGCGGCGAGCTCGACAAGGCGCTCGCCGAGCACGGCGAGTTCCGCGATGTCGGTGCCCGCGCAGAAAGCCTCGTCGCCGCTCGCGCCGAGAATCACGGCGCGGAGGTCGCGGCGCGCGGCAATCTCCGAGAATATTTCGGCGAGACGTTCGAGCATCCCGCGCGTGAGCGCGTGGCGTTTCTCCGCGCGGTTCAGACGCACGTAGCCGACTGCGTCGCGCTCAACGAAGCTGATGGCAGTTGTCGTTGTCGTCGTCGATTTCACGGAGTCCACAACGCGAAAGACAAGCAATGCTCTGCTCGTCTCTCGCGTCCTTCATCTTTCCGCCGGCGGCCTTGCTGTCAGACGAGGTTCATCGGCGTCGGGTTCTTCGGGTCGGTGGTGTAGTCGTAGAAGCCGCGCCCCGACTTGCGCCCGTAGAGACCCGCGAGCACCATCCGTTTCAAGAGTGGCGGCGGCGCGAAACGCTTCTCGCGAAATTCGTTGAACATGATTTCGGCGATGTAGTAGGTCGTATCGAGTCCGACGAAGTCGCCGAGCGTGAGCGGCCCCATCGGGTAGCCGCAACCGAGTTTCATCGCGTTGTCGATATCGACGATTGAACCGACGCCCTCTTCGAGCGCGCGAATCGAATCGAGCATGTAGGGCACGAGCAGGCGGTTGACGATGAAGCCGGTGCGGTCGGTCGCGCGGACGGGGGTTTTGCCGAGCCGTCTGCCGAAATCGACGGCCTGTTCATAAACGGCTTCGTCGGTCAGGATCGTCCGCACGACCTCGACGAGTTTCATCAACGGCACGGGGTTGAAGAAGTGCAGCCCGATGAAACGCTGCTGGCGTGCGGGGCGCGTCGCGGTCATCATCTCGGTGATCGAGAGCGACGAGGTGTTCGAGGCGAAAATCGTTTCGGGCTTGCAGAGCGCGTCGAGTTGTTGATAGGTGTCGCGTTTGGTTTCGAGATTCTCGATGATGGCTTCAATGATGATGTCGCAATCGGCGAGGTCAGCAAACTTCGTCGTCCCGCTCAGGCGACCGCGAATGTCGCGCTGTTGGTCGGCGGTAATCGTCCCCTTCTCGGCAAACTTTCCGAGCGACTTGTCGATACCGGCAAAGCCGCGCTCGCAAAGCTCGTCCGTGACCTCGCGGACGACCACTTCAAACCCGGCGGTGGCGGCGGTCTGCGCGATGCCCGCACCCATCAACCCGCAACCGAGCACGCCTACTTTCTTAATCTCCATCTGCTGTTCTCCTGACTGAATATTTTATTTGTTCTCTGTGGCGGGCGGCGAAATCTCTCTGATGCCGAAATCGCTGCCCTCGGACTTGACCCATTCGTTGAAGCGTTGCTGCCAGCTTTGAAAATCGTCAAGCAGTTTTTTCTCTTGCTGGCGGCGTTCGCGGCGGGCGGGGGCGTCTTTCGCGCTGGTCGCGGTGTTGAGGTCGCGCGCGCGTATGATGAGCGTCTTCAACTCGTCGCGCAGGGAGTCGGCGCGCTCGCTGAGGCTGGGAATATTTTCAAGGCTCTCAAGCGCGGGAGCGGCGGCATCGGTGTTGCCGTTGAAGGTTTCGATGAAAGCCTTCGGCCCGTCGTTGTTGGTCGCGTCGATATACTTTTTGACGCCCGGTTCGCCCGGCAGCAGACGCTCCGCGACCCCTTCGAGACGCGGCGGCGGTCCGCCGTACCTGAGCGCGACCATCGTGAACCCGGCGACGACGAGGACGAGCGCCGCCGCTTGCAAAACGTGCCACACGACCGCGACGCCCGCGCGCTGTCCCGGTCGCTTGTAGCCGACGAAAAGCGCGATCAACGCGCCCGCGAAGAAGCCGCCGAGATGCGCCGCGTTGTCGATAAACGGGATGGCATAGCCGATGAAAAGATTGATGAGAATCGTCGGCAGCATCCCCGTGCCGAAGGCGCGTTTGAAACCTTCGGGGAGTTCGTTGCGAAACTTGATGCCGAAGACGAAGAGGATGCCGATGAGTCCGAACAGCGCGCCCGACGCGCCCGCCGATGGACCGTCGCCGCCGCGAAATAGAAACCGCCCGAGCACGCCGTCCTGCATCTCGTACATCGAAGCGAAGTAGCTCGCCGCGACGCCCGCGATGCCCGTCAGCACCCAGAACACGACGAACCGCGCCGAGCCGTACAACTTTTCGACGTACGGCCCTAGAATGAACAGCCCGTACATGTTGACGAGCAGGTGAATCGGGCCGATGTGGAGGAAGACCGGCGTAATCAGTCGCCACCATTCGCCCGCGTTAATCAGCGAGTTGTATTTTGCGCCGAAGGCGCGCAGCGTCAGCGGGTCTTCCGAGCTGCCCGTCAGCGTCATCAACAGGAAGATGAAGACGTTGGCGATGATGAAGATGAAGGTAAAGGTCGCGGGACGCGAGATGACGGCGCGGGCAAAACGCAGCGTGTCGGGATCGGGCGCGGACGGCATTCGCTCCGCCGTCGCGCTGCTTGCGAGCGGCGCACCGCACACCGCGCATTCGGACTGCCCCGCACCGACAATCGCGCCGCAGTTGCGACACATGCTCGGTCGCCCCGGCGACGCTCCATCACTCTTTCGACGTTCGATCAAATCCCTCACTCGCACGGCGCGCGTCCTCCATGCCGTGCCACACCACGACCCCAACACGCCAACCCGATAACCAATTAACCGAATAGTTTTACTGGAAAGATTCTACACCGAAGCCGCACGAAAGAAGAAACGGAGAGCAATAGCGGTCGGAGGTCGGAAAGAATCCTCGCCCCGGTCTCTTTCTGACTTCCGACCTCCGACCTCCGACCGCTAACTTATTCCGCTTTGATTTGTCCCTGCGCTTTGATTTCGAGGGGCGCGTTCGCTTCGGTGGTGACTTCGACGGGGGCGCGCCAGACGAGCGTTTTGATGCGGCACGTCCCGGTGTTGTCTTCGCGGCAATAGAAGAGTGTGAGTTGGATGCGGAGTTCCGACTTGCCCGCCGTCAATGCGCGAAGCCGGAGACGCAACGGAAGTTTCAAATCCTTCGACGCGCGCGACACGACTTTTTCCATCGCGGCGGTCGGTGCGGTGGTGGGCGCGGCGTCGAGCGCGACGACCGCCGCGCCCTCTTCGACGGAGACGCGATAACGCTGCGGCGCGGACGGGTTCAGGTGATAGCCTTCGGGCAGCGCCACATCGACGACGAGCGCGCCGTCCGCCGCCAGACGCAAGCGTTGCGGCGCGAGTTTGATCTCTTCGCCGTCGGGAGCGTCGGTGCTCGAAGCGTCGGTTGCTTCGGGGTTTGTGTTTTGCGCGGGGGGTTGAAGACCGCGAATCACGAGCGTCGAAGACTGACCGGCCTTGAGGTCGAGCACGCGGACGGCGTGGTTGTTGGTGTCGGCGATGAAGAGTCGCCCGCCCGCGATGCTGATGCCGCCGGGTTCGTAAAAAGAGGGCGACTTGCCGTCGGCCTGTCCGGGCCGCCCCGTCCCGGCGAGCGTCTTGACCGAGCGCGTCTGCGGGTCGAGCCGCTTGATTTTGTGATTGTAAGTGTCGGCGATGAGCACCGCGCCGTCGTGGAAGACGACGCCGAGCGGGTGCTGCAAACGCACGTCGTCGCCGCTCCCGTCGGTGTCGCCGAACTCGAAGAGGTCGCCGCCCACCAGCGTCTTGACTTCGCCGCCCGACGAAGTGAGATCAATCGCGCGGATGATGTTCGATTCGCTGTCGGCGACAAACAACGACTTGCCGTCGGTCGCCAGCCCGGAAGGTTGTGCGAAACCCGACTCGTCGCGTGCGCCGTCGAGCCGCGCCTCGCGTCCCGAACCCGCGAAGACCGAAACCTGCGCCTTCTTCAAATCGAGCTTCCAGATTTGATGCGGCCCGGCCATCGCGATGTAGAGCGCATCGCCCGCGAGCAGCACATCCCACGGCGAGTTGAGCGGCGTGGTGCGCGCCGGATGGTCGTCTCCGGGCGCGAGATACTGGCTCTGCTGCCGTCCCGTGCCCGCGACGGTCGAGACGACGCGCGTCTTCAAATCGACGCGGCGAATCAAATGGTTTTCGGTGTCGGCGACATAGAGCGTCTCGCCGCCGAGCGCCATCCCCTGCGGGCGGTCGAAGGTCGCCTGCGTAAACGCGCCGTCCGCTTGCCCGCGCCCGCCCGTGCCGATGGTTTCGACGAGCGTGCCGTCGAGCCGCGTGACGACGATCCGGTTGTGATTCGAGTCGGCGATGAACAGACGATCATGCCGCGCGTCGGCGAGCACCTTGCCGGGAAACGCGAGCGGCAGGTCGCCGACTTTGGCGCGTTCGAGCGCGAGTTTGAGCGGCTGCTCGTTGAGTTCACCGCGCTTGCGAAATTCTTCGACGAGTTCGCCAATGGCGCGGTCAATCGTCTCGTAGTTGCCCTCGCCCTCAATCTTGCCGACGACGTAGCCGGCGGGGTCGATGAGCATCTGCGTCGGCCATGCGCGCACCGCGTACGACCGCCAGATTTGAAAGTCGGCGTCGTTGACGACCGGGTGTTCGACCTCGTAGCGGAGGACGATGCGGCGGATGTTCTCGGTCTCTTTCTCGTTGTCGAATTTGGCGGAATGCACGCCGATGACGACGAGTTGGTTGGCGTACTTCGCTTCGAGCCGTTTGAGGTCGGGGATGATGTGGATGCAGTTGATGCAACCATACGTCCAGAAGTCCAGCAGGACGACTTTGCCGCGCAGGGCGGCGAGCGAAAGCGGCGTGTCGGTGTTGAGCCACCCGCGCCCGCCCGTCAATTCCGGCGCACGCACGCGCCCGTATTCCCGTTGCTGTCGTCCCATCATCGGCGAACCTCTCCGCGCGGTTGAAGTCGTCGGCGGCGCGACGGCGACGAGCAGCGTCGCCGCCACCACGAACGCGAACGCAATCCGCCCGAACGCAAAAACAGGCAGCGCGCTCAACCACCGGCGCACCGCAACATCATTGAGTTTATTCATCTTTGAGAACTCTGCCGCACCCTTCACCGCGAAATGTCTTGACCAACGTCGCGACGGTCGTTGGCGGTCAAACTCTTCCATGTTCGTTGGTAATATCCACCCGCGCCCGCAAAAAATTCCCGGCACGACATTTCTTATGATTCAACTCACGACACGGTTTCCGCCAGCTTAGCACGCCCTTTGCGTTGACACCCATCCTCCCGCGTGTTAGAACCGCCTCGCCTTCTGACGGCTCCCGCCGCCGCCGTCGGTGGGAGTTGAAAGCAACGTCCGTGGCGCGCCCCGCATGTCCATCCTCCGATGATCGACGACCGACACAAACCGAACGACGCACCGCCCGCGCCCGAAACGCGCGTGCTTCGCGAACTGTTGTTGATGCGCGCGGGCGGGCATCTGGTCGGCGTATTTGCCGACGAAGCCGACAACGTCATCGAAGGCTTGAGGCCGACGCCCCTGCCACACGCGCCGGCGGCGGTGCTCGGCGTGGTTTGCGTGCGCGGGCGGATGCGGACGTTGCTCGACCCGTCGGCGATGCTCGACGACGGC
>JBGTHJ010000308.1:0-1838 GCA_041746175.1 Pyrinomonadaceae bacterium | reverse complement strand
CGCGCGGGCTGGCCCCGTAGGCGACCGACGGTTGCTCGCGCGTGCGCCGTACGCTGTCAACCAGAGATTGCCGGACGCCCGCCTCCATCCGCGCGGCGCGGACTTCGGCGCGAGACTGCGAGACGGCGCCCGCGTCCGCGAGCGGTCGGATGTCGATTAGTTCGAGACGCCGCGCGTTGAAGCCCTCGTCCCAGTTGCCGACGATCTCTCGCTCCTGTTCGGCGGACGGGTAGCCCATCTCGATTTTGAGTAGAAAGCGGTCGAGTTGGGCTTCGGGCAGCGGGTAGGTGCCTTCGTACTCAATCGGGTTTTCGGTCGCGAGCACGGTAAAGAGCGGCGACAGCGTGTGGAGTTCGCCGTCAATCGTCACCTGCCGTTCTTCCATCGCTTCGAGCAGCGCGGCCTGCGTCTTCGGGGGCGTGCGGTTGATTTCGTCGGCGAGCAGGATGTCGGTAAAAATCGCGCCGCGCCGCAGGGCGAAACTCGAAGTCGCGACATTGAAGACGTTTGTGCCGGTGATGTCGGAGGGCATCAGGTCGGGCGTGAACTGGATGCGGTTGAAGTCCGCGCCGATGATGCGCGCGAGCGTTTTGACCATCAGCGTCTTCGCCGTGCCGGGCACGCCTTCGATCAGCGCATGGCCTTCGGCCAGCAGCGCGACCAGCACCTGCTCGATAACCTCATCCTGCCCGACGATGACCTTGCGCAACTCGGTCAGGATGTGTTCGACGGTTGCCGGGACGTGTTGCATCGTTGGTGTCAAGAATTGATGAATCCTTTCAACAGAAAATCGTAGAGCAGAATTTTGAGCGCGAGCGCGACGACGGTGACGAGAAAGATACGCCGCAACCATCGCTCATCGAGCCGGAGCGCGATGCGTGCGCCGACAAACGCGCCCACAAACATCACGACCGCGACGAGCGCGCCGAGTTTGTAATCGACCAGCCCGTGCCACATGAAGATGAGCGTGGCGACGAGCGACGAAAAGACGTTGATGATTTTGGTGGTCGAAACCGCCTCGACGAACGACATCCGAAAGAGCGCGACGAAGGCGGCGGTCAGGAGTGTAACGTATCCGCCGCTGAAAAACCCGCCGTAGATGCCGAGCGCAAAAGTCGCCGCCAACCCGGCCCATTCCGCCCCACGCGACGGCGCAGCGGCGGGCGCGTCCGCCTTCCTCCGGCGGTCGCGTCGCATCGTAATCGAAAAAATGGCGACTGCCAGCATCGACACCGAGATGATAAACGGCATCGCCCGCGACGAGACGACCAAAACCAGCGCCGCTCCCAGCATCGAACCCGCCAGCGTCAGCACGACGAGACGCGGCAGACGCTGGCGGTCAATCGTCCCGCGTCCGATGAACGGCAGCGCGCCGCCCGCGCTCATAAACGTCAACCCGAACATGTTGGTCGCTACCGCGACGCGCGGGTCGATGCCGAACTGATACATCACCGGCACGGTAATCAGCGAGTTGCTCCCCGTCACCACGCCAACCACGCTCGTCAGGAAAAAAAGCGCGGCGAGCGCAACGAGCGTGACGGGCGAAAAGGGAAAAGATGAAAAAGCGGAAACGGCGAAGGGTATGACCGGGGCCGCCGAAACCCGCCGATGACATAAGTTTTTCACCGTCGCTCCGTTTCCATTGTACCCATTGTCTCGCTTCTCTCCCTCTGGTTCTTTCTTATATCCGGCCCGCCTGTCTGACTTCGCGTGCGCGCATCCGGATGCCGAGCGCGCGTTCGAGTTCGCGCAGACGAGCGGCGAGCGACTGCGCCTTGCGTGCGCTGAGCGGCTCGCCCGCGATGGCGTCTTCGCACTCGCGGAGCAGCCCCCGGATG
>JBGTHJ010000307.1:0-19568 GCA_041746175.1 Pyrinomonadaceae bacterium | reverse complement strand
CGCGACCATCGCCGATGCGCGCGACCGAATCATCCGTCCGCATGTGGATGCGCCGGTCGTTGAGCAGAAAGTAGTCGGCGATGTCGCGGAGACGATGTTGCGCGTCCGCGTCTTCGTAGCAGATAGGTTCGTCGGAGACGTTGCCGCTCGTCAACACCAGCGGGCGGTCTGAGCCTTCAAAAAGCAGATGATGCAGCGGCGTGTACGGAAGCATCCAACCGAGCATCGACGCGCCGGGCGCGACCGCTCCGGGAATGTTCGCCTCCGGTCTTTTGGCGAGCAGAACGATGGGGCGACGCGCGGATGTGAGCAAGGCTTCTTCGGCGTCTGAGAGCAGGCAATGCTCGCGGACGATTTCGACGGAGCGCGCCATCATCGCGAACGGTTTTTCTTCGCGGCGCTTCCTGCCGCGCAAGCGCGCGACCGCCGTCGCGTCGAGCGCATCGCAAGCCAGATGGAACCCGCCGAGTCCTTTGATAGCGACTGTCATCCCGCGCGAAAGAAGTTCGCGCACGCGCATCACGACGCGCCCGGTATCGTCGAGCGCGCCGTCGGCTTCTGAAGCCACCACATCATGCCCGCGCGCATCCTTTAGCGAGAGACGCGGCCCGCAGTCGCAGCACGCCGTCGGCTCGGCGTGGAAGCGTCGGTCGAGGGGATTTTCGTACTCTTCGCGGCACGCCCCGCACATCGCAAAATCGCGCATCGTGGTCAGCGCGCGGTCGTAGGGCACGTCCTCGATGATCGTGAAGCGCGGCCCGCAGTTGGTGCAGTTGATGAAGGGGTAACGGTGGCGACGGTTGCGCGCGTCGAACAACTCGCGGAGACAGTCGTCGCAGGTCGCGATGTCCGCCGGGATCGAGACGAACCGCGCGCCGCGTCCGTCGCTTTCGACGATGCGAAAGTCGCTGAAGTTGGCGGGGTTCAGGTCGTCGCGGCGTTCGATGGATTCGATGATCGAGAGCGGCGGCGGGTTCTGTTCGATCTCGTCGATAAAACCTTCGACCGCGCTCGCTTCGCCCTCGACATCAATCAGCACGCCCGTCGTGTTGTTGCAGACCTCTCCGCGCAGCGTCCGCCGCCGCGCGAGCGAGAAGACGTACGGGCGAAACCCGACGCCCTGCACGATGCCCCGCACGAGTATCTGCACGCGTCTTGCCAACAGATGATGTTCAGTGCTGCTCATGTCAAGACAACCGGCCTGAGTGTCAACTTTCGACCGCCGACATTTCAAACGCTTTCGTCGCGCGCGTTTTGTTGAGGAAGCCCACCAGTTCATCCATCCCGGCGCCGGTCTTCGACGAAACTTCCAGGACGCGCATCCCGGGGCGCACGCTCTGGATGCTGGCGTGCGCCGCCGTCATATCGAACTCGACGGCGGCGGCCAAGTCCATTTTCGTAATCACGGCCACGTCCGCCGTATTGAAAATCGTCGGGTACTTGAGCGGCTTGTCTTCGCCCTCGGTCACCGACATGAAGACGAGGCGGAGGTCTTCGCCGAGGTCGTAGCTCGACGGACAGACGAGGTTGCCGACGTTTTCGATGAACAGGAAATCGAGGTCGTCGAGGCTCCACCCGTCGAGCGCGCCCTCGACCATCGCGGCTTCGAGATGACAGACCGTGCCCGTCACTATCTGTCTGACCGGCGCTTGGCTGCGCGCGAGCCGCGCCGCGTCGTTGTCGGTCGCGAGGTCGCCGACGAGCGCGGCCACCCGCCACCCGTCTTCACGCAGCCGCGTCAACAACTTTTCCAGCAACGCCGTCTTGCCCGCGCCCGGACTTGAGACGAGACTCGCGACGAACACCCCCGCCGCGTGAAAACGGTCGCGGAGGTCGCGCGCGAGCAGGTCGTTCTGCTTCAAAACTTTTTGCCTGATTTCGACCAGACGGGGCGGCGCGCTCATTCTTCAATCTCCAAACCGGTAACCTCAAGTTCCTTGCCCCGCACGACCTCCGGTGTCGGCGTGCCGCACACGCGGCAGCAAAACATCTGCACCGAGTCGAGCGTCGTTTCGGCGCGGCACACGGGGCAGTAGACCGCGACCGGAACCTCTTCGATGACGAGCCGCGAGCCTTCGAGTGTGGTGCCCTCGCAAGCCACGTCGTAAGAGAACAGCAACGCCTCTTTGACGACCCCCGAAAGGCGTCCGAGGCGGAGGTGAATCGCGTGGACGCGTGCCCCGCCCCGCCGCGCCGCCTCTTCCGCAGCCATGTCGATCATGCTCAGTGCGATGGAAAGCTCGTGCATCGGAAAGTAATAAACAAGCGGTGCGCGATGAGAGGTCAGTCCAAACAAAACGCTTCCAACTGCTCACCGCGCACCGCTCATTGTTTGCCGGCAACAATATCGAACGAGAATTTCAATTCGTTTTTGACTTTGATGGTTCCGCCGGCGGCGGAGTAGGGCTTGATGCCGTAATCGGTTTGTTGCAAAGAGAACTCGCCGTCGGCGCGCAAGCCGTTCTCGTCCACCACGACCTTCGCGTAGACCCACAGACCGTTGTTCGTGACGCCGTGCAACGAGAGGTCGCCGATCATTCTGACGCGGTAACGCCCGCGCGCCAGCCTGCTCGCCGAGACGCTGGCGCTCTGGAAAATTATGTCGGGATACTTTTCCGTTTCGAGCACCTCGGAGTGCATCAGACGCTCGATCTCGCGGCGGTCTTTGTCGCTGACATTATCGGCGACGGCGAGCGACTCCGCCTTGATGGTCATCTTCAAAGACGCGCCTTCGAGCACGCCTTCCTGCGCGCACTGCGCCTCACCCGCAAAGTCGCGAATGACGATCACCGGGTCGTGACCGAACGCGGAAAACATCCCTTCCGCGAACGCCTGAACGGTGAACCGGCTGTCGTTCGCGTTAACAAGGTAACGCGCCCCGGTGTTTTCGTCCTTGTTCATAAAGGTCTCGGCGCGGCGACGCGCTGCGGATTAGAAGTCGGCTAGCTCCCCCGTATATGCGTCGACCGCGCTTCGCAACCGGCGAGGCGTCACATCGATCTGATTTTCAAGTAGCGTTGAAAATCGGGGACGACGGTCGATAGCCCGCCGGCGAAGTTATCCTGAATGCCGGGGACGACGCGATCCAGCCCGGCGCGCAACTGTCGCCGGATGTCGGGATGCGCCATCAGTAAGCCCGCGCCCGCCACCAGCAGCGCAAAACCGCCGACCAAATACAACATATCCCTCGACTCGCCGGTATCATTGTCCTTCATGGTTGGTCTCCTTTATTAAGGACGTGAATCGTGCTCGATCAACCGTCAGTCGGAAAAAGTCGGACGTGTCTTCTGGCCGTCTTGTCGATGGCCGGTTGACGATGCACCGCGTTGACGACATCTACATCGCTCTGATTTTCAAGTAGCGCCGGATGTCGTTGAGCGAGGCGTAGACGCCCGCCGCGACCGCGACGACCGCCGCCCCGCCGATGACGTGCCAGACGCTCAAACCTGATGACTTCTTTTGTCTCGTCTCTGAAGCTTCCGTTTTTTTCATGTGCTGACAACCTCTCTGTTTTTTAGACCGACGGCGTCGCATTCGCGCGATGCTCGTCGAGTATTTTCGTCACAAGCGACTCGACCATCCTGACCGCCTCGCCGACCGAGGCTTCGACCGTGTCGCTCAATCCCAACTGCCCCTCTTCCGGGCCGAGCGTGGCGGGTTCGCACCCGACCAAAAGAATTTTCTTGAACTCGCCGCCCATCGATTTCACCATGCCGAGCACCTTGAGCGGGTTCATCCCGTGCGGTTCGACCATCATCCCCTGCGCGTCCATATTATCAAGCTCTCGCAAGTCGGGTTCGATGGTGTAGACCGTGCCGGGCGCGCCGCCGCGCGGTGTGGCATCGATAAAAATGGTCACGTCGTAGCCGTCGAGCAATGCATACGCGAGGTCGAAACCGCGTATCCCGAAATCGACGACGCGCACGCCTTCAGGCCACTCGCGCCCCTCCTCCTCCGTCGTCATCCGCCGCACGACTTCGCAGCCGAACCCATCGTCACCGAGAAAGATGTTGCCGATGCCCGCGACGAGAATCGTCGGCGGCTGTAGTGGCGGCGAAGTCGTCACGATGCGCGGCTCCCCTCCGCCGCTTCGGGCGCGAGCGGTTCGACTTCGGTCGGCGAGAAAAAGAACCGGTGGCCGGGTTGCCGCAACATGCCGAGGTCGCGACCGGGGTCGTCTTCGAGCACGACCGCGAAATGGATGTTGTCTTCGTAGTCCTGCTCGATGGATTCGATGATCGCGACCTGATCGGCGAGCGCGAGGTCGAAGATGTCACCCCCCGCGCGTGGACGCAAGCGCACGCGGTCGCCCGTCTTCAACGCGACGCCGCCAACCTCGACGCTCTCCACCGTCGTCCTCTCTTCCAGCAACTGCCACTCCCATTCGTTCATCGCTTAACCCTTTCCCCGTCGCTCCTGAATCGTCAAACGTCAATCGTCGCCCATAAACTTTTTGACAGCCGCGCGGTTCGTCGGCGTGTCTGGTTCCGACTGACGACTTACGAACTCTTTCCCTTCATCATGCCGTGCATTCTCAACAACTCTTCGCCGGGCATCGTTTCGGTGCGTTCGAGGATGCGGCGGGCGTGCTCATCGACGCTGCGCATCTCGCGCTTCTCTTCGTCGGTCAAGGTCATGATGCGGAGCGTCAGAATTTCGTCGATCTCGGTTCCGTCGAACAGGTCGCCGGGGCTTTCGGGAGCGATTTGCGGATAGTCGTAAAGGATAATCGGCGACGACAACATGCAATCGCGTGCGCCTTCGTCGCCGACCATGACCGGCCACGTCCCCGTGTTCTCGCAACTCGCGACCGCCTCTCTGAAGGCTTCGGGCGGCTCCAGCATCGACACGAACTCGCCGCCCTCGCGCGCACCGAGGATGGTGTGCGTCGAAACGAGCGAACGCATCAGGGCATCGTCGCGGCTCCGCGCGCCCGCGTCTTCGAGCGTCGTCAGGTTCAGAATCCGCGCGGTGAGCCTGAACAAACCTTTCGCCGATGAAGCATCGCTTTCGACCGCGACGCCTTCAACCGCCTCGACCCGCAGTTCAATCGCGCCTTCAATCGACTGCTGACGGCGGACGATGATGCCGCCGACTCTCCCGTCTGCGTCGCGCAGGGTTTCCAGCGCGCGGCTCGACGGGAAAGCGAACGTCTGGCGGTGGGGCTGTTTGAGAAGTTCGCCGAGGTTGAGATTCGTCGCGCAGACCTCACGCTCGACCGCCTCTTGCCACGTCTGAAAAAGCTGCCCCCCGACATCGAGCGATTCGACGACTTGAAAATGCGCGGCAGCATCGCGCGCTTGAATCTCGTCGTCGCTGAGATTCGCCACTTCTTGTGCGGCGCCGTCCGCGACGGGCGCGCCGACCTCGCGTTCGAGCAGGTGAAGAAAACGCAACTTCACATCGAGCACCGCGTCTGCGCCCGCGTGGACGAGGCACTGCGTCTGCATCGTCCACGCCTCCGTGCCGCCCTGCGCCGCGCTGTAGCTTTCAGGACAGAGCGCGCCGAAGTTCCAACGCTGCCGGTTCTTCACCGCCGTCGCGCGATACGGATACAGCATGTACCCTTCGTACAGCACGGCGGCGGCGATTCTTTCGACGAGTTGAAGATTCATGGTTGGTAACGGGTGGCGGAGTCGAAGACGAGTCGTTTTCGACTCCGCGTTGATGGCGGCTTCGCGTCTCGCGTGTCGGCTAGTCCGCGTTCAAAAGTTTGTCCAACGTCTGCTCCCACGTCGGGACACCGTGTCGCATCTTGTAGGCGTTGAGACGGTCGAACACGTCGCGGCGCAGACAGAGCCACGCGGTGTTGGGATAGTAGCTATCCATCATCTCTTTCCAGACGCGCACGGGCAGCCGGTGCCGGGCTTCACGGTCCCACGAAATCTGTTCGACTTGCAGCGCGCCGTCCGCCGTCTCGTAGAACACCGTCCCGCTGAACATCAGGTTGAGTGGGACTTCGCCGTCTTCGAGCGCGGCGAAATACTTGGTGGCGGCGACGTTGAAGTCGAACGTACACGGGACGGGGAGATCGACCAGCGTGCTGCTCTCGAAGGGCGTGACGACGATGCTCGCGTGCGTCCAGAGCATCGGACGAAGCGTCTGCGCCCAACGCTCCGGCGTGCCGAAAAGATCGAGCAAGCCTTCCTGCTCGCGCCCGTCGTAGTGCCGCCGGGTCGTCTCGATTTGAATCTGGCAACGCAGCGCGATGGTCTGCACCGGCTCGGCGGCGTTCGCGTTGCCGATGCGCAGTTTGAACGCCAACTGCGGCGACGCCGCGTAAGGAACAACCTCCGCGCCCTCGACCTCGAAGCTCAAATCAGGCACTCGAAGCCTCTTTCAGATGGACGGATTTTTCCTTCAGCGTCGAAAAAAACTGCTCGATCTCGCGCCACACATCCGCGCCGCCCGACAACCCGTGCCAGTTGACGCGAATCATCCCGACCAGTTTGTAGCACTCGTCAATCGGCGCGATGAAATGCTCGCGCACGTCGCCGACGCGGTTGACGAGCAGGGCTTCAACGTCCGGCTCCATACTTTTGAGCGCGGGATTTTCCTCGACGATTTCGTCCCATGCGTCGAGCGCGAGCAGCGACTCGGTGGCGCCCGCCGGACTCGGATAGAGCGCGACGACTTTCCCCGCCGGGGTGCTGTGGAAGAAAAATGCCAGCCGGATCGGAATCATCAACCGCTCCCACTGCGCATCGGTCAACTCGAAATTCGGGATGAACCGACCGCGACGCGGAACCCGACTATATTTCAAACCCGCCTGCCCGCTAAACAACACCGCGCAGGCTTCGCACGCGCAGAGTATCTGACGGCTCGCCGGTTCGACGAGATGCTGATGCTCGGTCGCCAGAGCTTCGCTGCACAACTCGCACCGCTCGACGTTGGCGCGCGGGCGCACGAACCGGCGCAACACGCGCAACGCGGATTGCGCGCCGGCTTCGTTGCGCGTGTCTCCCGGCGGAGCGAAGACAGCAGCAGCGACGGCGGCGCGGGCATTTTCTTCCGAATCGACCGGCCCGTTCTCGCCGTCTATGATTGGCGTTTGTGCATCCACGCGCGGTTCTCTTTCTCGCTGCCGTCCATCATTAATCGCAGTTCAGGCGGGCGGCATGTTCGGGCTGTTCGGGTCAACGGGCGACACCTCTTCGGGGTTGATGCCGGTTGAATCTCTCGCCGTCGATGTTCCGGCGGGGCGGTCGGCGTGCGTCGTGCCGGTGTCTTCGCGTCCCGGCTCTTTTCCGTCTCTCGACTTCACATCCTCGCCCTTCGTGGTGCCCGGCGTGTGCGCGGGCATTTCGGCCTTAGCGTCGTGATCGTCCATTTTTGTCCTCCCTTTCGTTCGGTGGATGCCGGGGTTGAGAGCATCCCGTTGAATCGTCAATACGGGATTGCGACCCTCGCCTGTCCGTGCTCGACGAGCAGCGGAAACGGCACAAGGTGCAGGTTCGGTTGATCGAGTCCGCGTCCGGCGCGAATCACGTCGTAGCGCTGCGCGCAGTTCGGGCAGACGAGGCTCGTCGATTCGAGACGCGCGTTGCCGAGTTTCTGTGCGCAGCCCGGGCAGTTGTCGGCGTAGGCGTAGAGCGTTTCGCCCAGCCGACAGAAGAGTATCGACTGCCCGCGAATCTCCAGCGACTGCACCGGGGCCGATGCCAGCGAACGGACATCCTCCCAACCGTTGCCGCCGCCATCGGCGGAGGGCGGCGGGACTTTGCCGTTGCCGTTCGGCGCGTGCTTGCCGATTTGGACAAAGCCGGTCGCCTTCGGTTGTTCCGCGACGCCTTCGGCTTCGATTGAAGTCACGTCGGGCGCGGCTTCGTAGATGGCTTCCTCGATCGCGAGTTTGAGCGTCATCGACGAAGACGGGCAACTCTTGCAGCTTCCTTCAAGTCGCAGCCGCACCGCGCCGTCGTCCGAGACCGAGAGCAGTTCGACGTTGCCGCCGTGCGAATCCAGGTACGGACGCACTTTATCGAGCGCGCCCGACACGCGCGCCTCAAGCGAGAGCGGGTGCAGCCCGTAGAGCAGCAACACGCTCCCGACCAGATGGTCGCGCGCGAAGTCGTCAAAGATGCGGTAGCCCGGCTCGCCCGCGTCCGCGACGATCTCCATCAAACGCTCAAGCCCCGCGCCGTGAAACTCCATCAGCGCCTGCACAAGTTCGAGCGCATTGGTGCGTGCCACAGCGTCGGGCAGGTTTTCGATGTTGCGAACGAGCCCCTCGATCTGCTGCATCCGCTGTTGAAACTGTTTCTCTTCGAGCATGTTTGAAAACCGTTACGACTGCCGGGCGACAGGACAAGAACGGGGTTCGTCCTGTCACCCGCAGCGATTGCTACTTGACCATTCCGAACATCGGCGAATGGCGCGTCTCAAGGACTTTTCCGTTGCCGAGGTACATGTGGACGCCGCACGGCAGACAGGGGTCGAAGCTCCTGACGGCGCGCATGATGTCGATGCCCTTGAACTTATCGGGGCCGTTCTCCTCGAAGATGGGCGTGTTCTGGACGGCATCCTCGTAAGGTCCCGGCGTGCCGTAGATGTCGCGCGGGTTGGCGTTCCACGGCGTCGGCGGATACGGGTGATAGTTGGCGATCTTGCCGTCGCGGATGACGACGTGGTGCGACAGCACCCCGCGCACCGCTTCGTGAAAGCCGCACCCGATGGCTTCATCCGGCACGGTGAAAGGCTCCCACGTCTTGGTGCGTCCGGCGTGTAGTTCGGCCAGAGCCTGTTCGACGAAATAGAGCGCGGCGGCGGCGGAATAGGCTTGGAAATAAGTCCGCGCGCGGTCGCGTTCGATGGCGTTCGACCACTTCGGAATCTTCCACTCGAACTCGACCTCCGGTTTGAGAGCCGTCTGCGGCAGATAAATCTTGACGCTGTGGCCGGTCGCCTTGACGTAACCGATGTCGACCGTTCCCGCGAGCGCGGTCGCCCACAGACGCGCGATCGGGCCGCCCCCCGTGTCGAGCGCGAGATACTTGCTGCCGTCGCCCTGTTCGCCTTCGTGATACCAGCGCGGCGACATCACCCACGTGTAGTTGCTGTCGAAGTCGCGCTTCTGCGGGCGCGGCGTGGTGGTTTGGTTCCACGGGTGACGCTGGTCAACCGGGTTGCCGAGCGGGTCGGTCTTGACGAAGGTTTCGGCGTTCTGCCAGTCGTCATAATACGAACTGCCGAGCAGGATGCGGATGCCGAGATTGATATCGACGAGATCGGTCGTGACGAGTTTGCCGTCAACGACGACGCCCGGCGTGACGTACATCTCGTTGCCCCACTCGTTCATGTTCTTGTAGTTGTAGTCGCATACTTCCGGGTTCTGGTAAGAACCCCAGCAGCCGAGCAGGATGCGCCGCTGGCCGACCTTTTCGTAGCCGGGCAAGGCTTCGTAGAAGAAGTCAAAGAGGTCATCATGGAGCGGCACGACCTTCTTCATAAACTCGCAGTAACGCATCAGGCGGACGAGGTAATCCGTGAACAGTTGAATCGTCGGCACGGTTCCGACGCCGCCCGGATAGAGCGTCGAAGGATGGACGTGGCGACCCTCCATCAAACAAAACATCTCGCGCGTGTAGCGCGAAACGTGGAGCGTCTCGCGATAGAATTCGCCGGTGAACGGATTCAGTGCCGTCATGATGTCGGCGATGGTGCGATAGCCGTGATCCGCCGCGTGCGGGGCGTCGGTCGTCTTGGCCTTCTCCCAAACGCCCGGATTCGTTTCCTTGACCATCTGCTCGCAGAAATCAACGCCGACCAGATTGTCCTGAAAGATGTTGTGGTCGAACATGTATTCGGCGGCTTCGCCGAGGTTGGTGATCCATTCGGCGATGGCGGGCGGGCGGACGTTGAAGGCCATGTTCTGCGCGTAGGTGGCGCAGACGGCGTGGTTGTCGCCGCAGATGCCGCAGATGCGACTGGTGATGAAATGCGCGTCGCGCGGGTCTTTGCCCTTCATGAAGATCGAGTAGCCGCGAAAGATCGACGAGGTGCTGTAGCACTCGGCGACCTCTTTGTTGGCGAAGTCAATTTTGGTGTAGATGCCGAGACTACCGACGATGCGCGTGATCGGGTCCCAGTTCATATCGACAAGCGTGCGCGGCTTGGACGCGGTGTTGATTTTGGTCGAAGTCGTGGTGGTGCTCATGACGGTCGCTCCTCTCTCTGCAATGCCTGCGGCTGGTAACCCGTAGTGAGTTCGGGACGGTTGTGTCGCCACTTCGGTTCTTTGTTGACCGTCTTGTTGGTTATCTCGCGCAACTTGCGAATCGCCGCGCCGTAGATGCCGACCGCCGCCGAAGAGATTTTCGCGCCCGGCGGCTCGTCCATAAACGGCATGAACTTATCCGGGAACCCCGGCATCGTGCAGCCGATACAGATGCCGCCGACGTTCGGACATCCGCCGATGCCCGCCATCCAGCCGCGCTTCGGGACGTTGCAATTCACCACCGGCCCCCAGCAACCCAGTTTGACGATGCACTTCGGCGAACCGTACTCGGTGGCGAAATCGCCCTGCTCGTAATAGCCCGCACGGTCGCAGCCCTCATGGACGGTTTTGCCGAACAGCCACGTCGGGCGTCCCGCCTCGTCGAGCGGGATCATCGGAGCCAGCCCCGCCGCGAGATAGAGCAGATAAAGCACCGTCTCCATAAAGTTGTCGGGCTGGACGGGGCAACCGGGGACGTTGACGATGGGGATTCCCGCCGGTGTTTTCCAGTCCCAACCGAGATAGTCGGCGAGGCCCATGCAGCCGGTCGGGTTACCGGCCATCGCGTGGATGCCGCCGTAGGTGGCGCACGTCCCGATGGCGACGACCGCCAGAGCCTTCGGGGCGAGCCGGTCAATCCACTCGGTCGTCGGGATCGGCTGACCCGTCATCGGATCGTTGCCCATCGCCGCCCAGTAGCCTTCGCCGCTCAAGTGCTCGTTCGGAATCGAGCCTTCGACGACCAGCACGAACGGATCGATCAAGCCCTGTTCGGCTTGATAAAAATATTTCATAAAATCGTCGCCGACTTCGTACGCTAGAACCGGATTGTGCAGGTGAACTTTGGGGAGTCCGGGTATCGCTCCCATCACGACATCTTCGATGCTCGGCTGGGTGGCGGCGGTGATCGAGACCGTATCGCCGTCGCAGCCCAAACCGGCGGTGATCCAGACGATGTGAACATCCTTGACCGCCGGAGCACGCTGAGTGACACGCCCGTATGGAGCAGTTTCTGCTGCCATTGGTTGTTCCTCCTCTCGCTGTGTGTTGCGGGTTGATGTTGGTGAACCGTCGGTTGCTCTCCGAAGAAACCTCCGGCGCAGGCATCAGCCTCTAGTTTGACAACCGGGGCGGACAGACCTGCCCCAAGAGACAACCCCGGCTCGTTCTTTATGACTGACTAAAATGCGCTGCCTTGATGCTCGACAAATGGGGGGGGGAAACTGTATTTGCTAGAGTCGCGTTATCATCGGGGGGATGAGACACAACGACCCGACCCGGCGCAAATTAACCAATGAGCATAGACAGGGCTAGTGAAGGTGTGAACTTCCGAGAAGGCTACGCCAGGGCGGAGTCGCCGGGGCGGAGGTCGGGTGCGCTCCGTTATCGAAGGCTCCTTCAAAAAGAAGGTCTATCCAACTTCGCTGCCACCAATTTTCGATTAGTACGTTTTTTCAAATGAAGCATTCGTAGTCTAACGCCCGGGATGTACGCTGTCAATTATATTTCCAAAACGGCGTCATCTCTCGCGCCCGGCGGGTTGCGCCCATCGCGCGCGGTGTCGTGAAACGCCGTCCGGCGGATGATTCTCTCGCGAACCGTCGCGACTGCTTTGCGGGTTGAGGCCGGAGACCGAAGCCCTCCACGCAACAAGCCGCCTTATCTGCTGCGCCGGCGTTCGCGACATTCGACTTGTAGCGTTACGCCCCGGCGCTTCGGTGCCGGCGAAAACCATCGGCTCAACAATTTATTCAGGTATGCGACGGGTGTTTGATGGACTGTAAAACGGTGCGCAACTAATGCTTGACGTTTGTATGACCCGGTGTTAATTTACCGACCGTTCGGTAACCACGTATGTTCGGCTCTTGGGCTTTCGGTCGAATCTATTTTCCAGTGACCACCGCCCTGACACCTCCTGCATCCGGCATACTCTGGCTGCCCCGACCGTCACCCAAACAATTCGACCGAGGAGATTAATAGCCATGAGAAGCCTGACTCAGGTTTTTTTGACGGCGTGCTTCGTGCTCGTCGCCGGAGTCGCCCCCGCTTTCTCGCAAGCGTCGAGTTCGACCGCCGAACTGCGCGGACAGGTTACGGATACGGTTGGAGCCGCGGTTCCCAACGCGACCGTCACCGTCACCGACACCGGCAAAGGCACGAGCCGCACGACGACCACCGACGAGAGCGGTAACTACATCTTTTTGAATCTGCTGCCGAGTTCTTACGAACTCAAGGTCGAAGCGGCGGCGGGGGGATTCGCGCCGGGGACGACGCGCGTCGAACTGACGGTCGGGCAACAGGCCAACATCCCCATCCAACTCGGCGCGGGCGGCATCATCGAAAACGTCGATGTCGTGGCCGGGGCGGAAGTGGTTGAAACCGACCGCACGCAGCAGTCGTCAGTCGTTGACCTGCGCCAGATCACCAACCTGCCCATCAGCCGCCGCAATTACCTCGACTACGCGCTGCTGACGCCGGGCGTCAGCGACGCCGACAACATCGCCGACTCGTCCGACTTCCGCGTCGCGCAGACGCCAAATTCGGGTCTCTCGTTCGGCGGCAACAACGGGCGCGGCAACTTGATTGCGGTCGATGGCGGCAGCACCAATACGGTTTCGGGCGGCGTCGAGATCACGATCAATCAAGAGGGCGTGCAGGAGTTTCAGGTCTTGCGCAACAGCTACAACGCCGAGTTCGGCGGGGCTTCGGGCGGCATCGTCAACATCGTCTCGAAGTCGGGCGCGAACCGCTACACCGGCAGCCTCTTCGGTCTGTTCCGCAGTGAACGTTTCGACGCGCGCAACCCGTTCGACTTCAACCCGGACGGCAAGTCGCCCTTCAGCCGTCAGCAGTACGGCGGCTCGCTCGGCGGCGCGATCAAACAGGACAAGACCTTCTTCTTCATCTCCGCCGAACGCTTCAGCCAGGACGAGACGACCTTCGTCAACCTGCTCAACAACACCAACATTTTTCAGATCACGCCCTCGCAGGCGACGCTCTTCAACTTTCTCGCGGCGACGCCGTTTGCGGCGCTCGGCACCAGCCTCCGCTCGACCCTGACGACCACCCCGGCCAACTTCCCGCGCACCGTCCAACTCTTCAACACTTCGAGCGGACAGTTCCCTTTCGAGTCGAGCCAGACGACCTTTAGCACGCGCCTCGACCACAACTTCAGCGAACGCGACACGGCCTATCTCCGCTTCAATCTCAACAGCTCCAACTTCGAGAATCAAGCGGCGGGCGCGCTCACCGCCGTCTCGCGCGGGCGCACGCTCGACACTTTTAACGGCGGCGTCCTCTTCTCTGAAAACCACCAATTCAGCAACAGCACCGTCAACGAGTTCAAGGCGCAGTTCAGGTATCTCGATTTCGACGTGGTTCCGAACGATGCGGTCGGCCCCGAAATCAACATCGAAGGCTTCGGCTTCTTCGGGCGCGACATCTTTCTGCCCTCGTTCACCATCCAGCGCGACTACGACATCATCGACAATCTTTCGCACGTCGCGGGCGACCACACGCTCAAGTTCGGCGGCTCGTTCCTCGCCAGCGACGTGTCTTCCAACAACGAGACGTTCTTCGGCGGACGCTTCAGTTTCGGCCCCAACATCCCGCTCGCCAACATCATCCCGGCGGCGACGCTGACGAGTCTGCGCGGCTTCCTGACCGCGAACAACCCGGCGCTGCTCGCGAATCTGGCGACGCCCATCAACGCCTTGCAGTCTTACAATCTCAACCTGCCGATTGTCTATCAACAGGGCTTCGGCACGGCGTCGGTTGATTCCTTTACGTATCGTTACGCGGGCTACGGTCAGGACACGTGGAAGATTCGCCCGAACTTTACGCTGACCTACGGCCTCCGCTATTCGATCAGCGACGAGCCTTTCAACCTGCCGCTCGACAAGAACGACTTTCAACCCCGCGCCGGATTTTCGTGGGACCCGTTCAAGGACGGCAAGACCGTCTTTCGCGCGGGCGCGGGCATCTTTTCGGGCTACACGATTTATTCCGTGCCGAACGTGACGAAGACCCTCAGCGGCATCCCCGGCGACCCGATCAACATCGTGCTCGCCACCGCCACCTCCGGCGCGCTCGGACTGCCTTCCTCGTTCGCCGTCTATCAGACGTTGCTCGCGCAGGGGATCATCGGCACCCGGACGATTGCCGCCGCCGACCTCGCGCAGTTCGGCGTCACGCCGCGACCCGGCGCGCCGCTCGAAGTCCGCTTCCGCGCCGAGCCGAACTACGAAACCCCGACCACGTATCAGGCGAGCGCGGGGATGCAGAGAGATTTGGGCGCGGGCATCTCGCTCGAACTCAGCTATCTCTTCACGCGCGGTCTGCACCTGACGCGCAACCGCGACATCAACCAGTTCAAAGCGACGGGACCGCTCAGCCCGTTCACCAACCAGCCGACCTTTATCCGCTTTCCCAGCGCGGCGCAGGTCGCCGCCGGGCTATCGAGCGATTTCATCAACCCGCTGCGGCTGCAAGACAACATCTACGAGTCGTCGGCGAACTCCTTTTATCACGCCGGAACGATCTCGGTGCAGCGTCGCTTCGCCGACAACTTCAGTTTGAACGCGCATTACACGCTGTCGAAATCGATTGACGAAGTGACCGACTTCAACAGCGACTTCTCGGCGCAGAACCCCTTGAATCTCCGGCTCGACCGCGCGCTCTCGTCGTTCGACCAGCGACATCGCGCGGTCTTTAGCGGCGTCTACCAAAGCCCTGTGCGGGGCGACTCGTTCACCGACCGCTTTCTCGGCGGATGGGTCGTCGCGCCGATTTTCACCGCCGGTTCGGGTCGCCCGTTCAACCTCTTGCTCGGCGTCGACGCCAACGCCGACGGGCGTTCGCAATCCGACCGCCCATTCGCCGTCGGGCGCAATTCCGGAGTCGGCGAGAATTTCTATAGCTTCGATTCACGTCTCGCGCGTCGCTTCCCGTTCAAGGAGACGATGTTCATCGAGTTGACCTTTGAAGCCTTCAATCTATTCAACCGGACGAATCTGGCGGGCATCAACAACGTCGTCGGCAGTCTGCCGCTCGACCAACTGCGCACGCTCGCCTCGACACAGGCGCGCGGCAACCGTAACGCCGCGCCGACCGACCCGCTCGGCTTCACCTCCGCCGCCAACCCGCGCCAGTTGCAGTTCGGCATCCGCTTCAACTTTTAAGCGGGCGGCCAGCAGTTTGGGCGAAACCTTCAGGAGAGTCTCTGCGCGATAGAGACTCTCCTTCTCTTTGACCGGCACTGATGCTTTAACCGTCGACCGACGACACGCGACATGCCCGCGCCCTTCATCGAATTCAAACGCCGTCTGCGTTGGGCTGATGCCGACGCGGCGGGGCGTCTCCACTTTCCGCGTATCTTCGAGATCGTCGAAGAGGCCGAGGGCGAACTGATGCGCGGACTCGGATGGCCGTTTGACGGTAGCCGCCGTGATTATGATTTTCCGCGCGTCCATGTCGAGTGCCGGTTCCGGCGCATCCTCGCGCTCGACGCGCCGTTCCGTCTGCGGTTGACGGTCGGCAAACTCGGACAGACCTCGATTCGTTACGACTATCAGGTCTTCGACGCCGGTGATGAACTCGCGATTGAAGGCACGATGACCGTCGTCGTCCTGCGCGACGGCCAGCCGACCGCGATTCCCGACGAGATGCGCGCCGCGCTCACCGGCGACACGCCGGAAACGTGATGCGCGTTTGCAAAACTCATCAAGACCGACCACTATCACGGTCGCTACAACTTCATCCCCGTTTCGTCAAGGAGCAACTATGAAAAGCGTCAGATTCAGCGAGTTCGGCAAGCCGTCGGAAGTGTTGCGCGTGGAAGATGTGGAGCAGCCCGCGCCGGGAACCGGCGAGGTGTTGGTCAGGATGCGCGCACGCGCGGTCAACCCGGCGGACTTGCTCACCGTGCAGGGACGTTACGGCGCGCTGCCGAAGTTGCCCGCGACCCCCGGCATCGAAGGCATGGGCGAAGTGGTCGCGGTCGGCGAAGGCGTCGAGCGGTTGCGTCCCGGCCAGCGCGTGATTCCGCTCGGCGTGCAGCAGGGCACGTGGCAGGAATACATCGTGGCTCCGGGGGCGCAACTCATCCCGGTTCCCGATCAGGTCAGCGACCAGACGGCGGCGCAGTTCGTCGTCAATCCGCTGACCGCGTGGATCATGACGGTCGAAGAACTCGCGCTCGAACCCGGCGAGTGGTTGCTGCAAACCGCCGCCGGTTCGACGCTCGGACGCGTCGTCCTGCAAATCGCCGCGCTGCGTGGCTTCAAGACCATCAACGTCGTGCGCCGCCGCGAGCAGGCCGACGAACTCAAAGCCCTCGGCGCAGACGAAGTGATCGCGACCGACGAGGAAGACATCGACGAGCGCGTCAAGGAGATCACGGGCAAGGCCGGACTCGCCAAAGCCATCGACGCGGTCGGCGGCGAAACGGGTGCGGCGGTGATGCAGACGTTGGGACGCGGCGGCGTGATGCTCGTCTATGGATTGCTCTCCGGCCAGCCGACGCCGGTTGACGGCGGGCGGATGATTTTCACCACCTCCACGCTGCGTGGTTTCTGGCTCGGCGAGTGGCTGCGCTCCGCCCCCGCCGAACGCCAACAAGCCGTCACCGGCGCGATGTTGCGCTCGATGGCGTCGGACGAAATCGTCCCGCCCGTCGAAGCCGAGTACCCGCTCGCCGACGTGCTCGCGGCCATCGAGCACGCGGTGCGACCCGGCAGAAGCGGCAAGGTGCTGCTCGTCAGCTAACCCAACTCTCGCCCCCGCTCGCGGCAAAAGTCCTCACCACCACGTCGCCGCCGCCGCCCTTTTTTTCTTTTTTGAATCCGCTCTTGCGCGCTTAACATTCGCGCGGGAATCGTGCTACCTTGTGCGCCTCACCAAAAATGCAGATGACGGCGACGGGTAGTCGCCGCTGCCCCGGCTAGCCTGTTCGAGAGTTAGACGCTTTTACCTTGAGCAACCGAAAGCTTGTATCAGCTTTGGTCGGGGAGACGAGCGGCGACGCAATTGTCTGCGTGGTCGTGCGTCTTCTGCGTCATGCCAACCTCGAAGCGGGCAGCCCATCCAACGCAAACCATCCTCGTAGTACAAGAAAGATAAGGCATTCCACTTACGGCAACCGCATGGTGTCCTCTGATTTAGTTAAATCTAGCCTCGACCGCTGGAAACCGTCGGGCGACCCGTTGCCTTACCTCAACCAAGCAACCACTGGAGGGATTTAATAATGCGCAGCAAACTACTTGTCGGGCTATTGAGCATCGCTCTGCTAGCCATTTCGACCATTCCCCTTGCGAAGTCGGACGCGGCCCGCCGCACCCCACCCACGCAGGATGTTTCCGCCCTTCCCGAACGCATCGGCGGTCGCCCGACGCTCCCCAACTACGACATTCGCCTCGTCGGTCGCGGCGAGTTTACGGATTCCGCTTTGAACTCGGCGGCGAGCACGGAAACCGCTGCGCGCAGCGCTGATGTCGCGCTCAAAACACGTGCGACGGCGGTCGATGGTTTCCGCGCGAGCCTCAGCCCCGAACACGCCGACAACCTCCGCGCGACGGTCAACGAAGCAGGCGCGATGAAGAACTTCTTCGTCGAAGGTGCGCCGCTCGCCGCGCCGCAGGCGGGCGCGCCGGATAGCGTCGCGCGCGACTTCCTCAAACAGCACGGCGCGCTCTTCTCGCTCACGGATGCGGCGGTCGCCGACCTCAAACTCAACAACGAAGACAACGACCGGGGCACGACCTTTCTCGAATACTCGCAGACCATCGGCGGCGTCGAGGTCTTCGAGGGAACCGTGCAGGTCGTTGTCAACAAAGACGGCGAAGTCCTCTCCGTCCGCGAAGGCTTCCTCGCTCCCGCGCAAAAGATCAGGCTGCGTCCGACGCTCACCCAGACGCAGGGCATCGCCAAAGCTTTCGAGCACGCCGGTCGGACGGTGACCGATGCGTTCGCCGAAACCGGCATCCGCGCCCAAGACAACGACAGCGCGACCTTCGCCAATCCGCTGAGTCCTGATTACGAAGAAGTGATTTCGGAACTCAACGTCGTGCGCATCAACGACAAAGCGCGTCTGGCGTGGCACGTCTACACGGATGTCGGCCCGAACGAATGGTACGAAATCCTGCTCGACGCGCACACCGGAGCGTTGCTCTTGCGGCATAACCTCTACGTCTTCGAGGCGCAGGGCACGATCTACATCGAAGCCCCCGACAAAGGCGCGCGGGTTCTCACTTCGTTCGTCGGCGACACGACCATCAACACCGCCGCCGGTTGGATGGGAACATCGACCGTCACCACCGGCAACAACGTCGAAGCCTATCTCGACACCAACGCCGACAACGCCGCCGACGCCAACAACACCACCGGCTTTTCAAACGGCCACGCTTTCGCCGCGAATCAGGACTTCACCTTCCCGTTCTCGACGACGGTCGATCCGCGCACGCAGCAGGCGGCGATCGTGACGAATTTGTTCTACTTCAACAACTTCATCCACGACTTCTCGTACCGTCTCGGCTTCACCGAATCAGCGCGCAATTTTCAGGTCAACAACTACGGGCGCGGCGGCACGGGCAACGACTCGGTGCGCGCCGAAGCGCAGGACGGTTCCGGCACCAACAACGCCAACTTCTCGACCCCGCCCGATGGCTCGCGCCCGCGAATGCAGCAGTACCTGTTCACCTCGCCCAACCCCGACCGCGATAGTTCGATGGACGGCGACGTGGTTTTCCACGAATACGGTCACGGCATCTCGAACCGTCTGATCGGCAACGGCAGCACGGCGCTGAGCGGCACGCAGTCCGGCGCGATGGGCGAGGCGTGGTCTGACTACTGGGCGATCACGATCAACAACGACGGCGCGGTCGGCGAATATTCGACCGGCAACCCGAACGGCATCCGCCGCGCGCCCTACACCGTTCCCGCCAACACGATCCACGACTCGTACGCCGACATCGGCACGGGCGGTTTTCAGGTTCACCGCGACGGCGAAGTGTGGGCGGCGACGCTCTGGGACTTGCGTACCCAGCTCGGCGCGACCATCACCGATAACATCGTCCTCAACGGGATGAAGTTCACGCCGAACCGCCCGTCGTTTCTCAACGCGCGCGACGGCATCCTGCAAGCCGATCAAAACCTCTACGGCGGCGTGAACCGTTGCGCCATTTGGACGGTCTTCGCGCGTCACGGGATGGGCTTCTCGGCGGTCGGCAACGACGGCACGACGCACACCGCCGCTTCCGACCTTCCGACCGATTGCGGCGGCACCTGCACCTACTCGATCAGCCCGACGAGCGCGAGCCAACCCGCGGGCGGCGCGACGGGCAGCGTCACCGTCACC
>JBGTHJ010000306.1:0-11410 GCA_041746175.1 Pyrinomonadaceae bacterium | reverse complement strand
GTCACGGCCTGGCGGTGCCGGGCGTGGGGGCGACGGCGGCGCGCATCCTCATCCCGTCGGCGGTCATCATCGTCTTCATCCTGTTGATGAACTCGCAGGGCGGCATCCCGATTCCGGTCATCGTGTTTCTCGCGGTCGCGTTGGCGGGCGCATTTCTGACGCAGAACACGACCTTCGGTCGCTATCTCTACGCCATCGGCGGCAACCCCGATGCCGCGCGGCTTTCGGGCATCTCGCTTCGTCGTCACATCCTCGCGGCGTTCTGTGTGATGGGCGCGTTGGCAGGACTCGCTTCGATTCTGCACACCGCGCGTTTGGGGAGTTCGTCGCCCGACGCCGGGAACCTGATGGAACTCGACGCGATTGCGGCGTGCGTCATCGGCGGGACGAGTTTGATGGGCGGGCGCGGGACGGTCTTCGGCGCGTGTCTCGGCGCGCTCATCATGGCGAGCCTCGACAACGGTATGTCGCTCTTGAACGTGCAGAGTTACGTCCAACTAATCGTCAAAGGCGCGGTGCTCGTCGCGGCGGTCGGCTTCGACATGTTCGGGCGTCGTCGTGCCTAAGCTGGGAGCCGCGATATGCTGAACACCGAGCGCCTGCTCCAACTGTACGAACGCGAGGAACGCATCGAGCAACTCTGGCCGGGCATGAGACGCGATGCGACGCCGCACGTCGTCCGCCAAATAGAGGTCTCCGGCGGGGATAGCTTCGTCATCTACTCTGCGCTCGGTACCGAAAACGCCGACGAAGCAATCGACGCGCAGATAGAATTTTTCAAACGTCGCAAACAAAACTTCGAGTGGAAGGTTTTCGACTACGACCAGCCGCCCGACCTGAAGGAACGGCTCGCCGCGCGCGGCTTCGAGATCGGCGAAAGCGAAGCCATCATGGCGCTCGACTTACAGCGTGCGCCCGCAGCCCTGCTCCGACCCGTCGCGCACGACGTGCGACGCATCACGACGACGGAGGGGATGCGCGATGTCGTCTCCGTGCAGGACGAAATTTGGGAGGGCAATCGCGGCTGGCTCGGCGCGCAACTGACGGAAGAGTTGCGGCGAACACCCGACCATCTCAGCCTCTACGTCGCGTACGTCGAAGGCGTTGCGGTCAGTTCGGCGTGGATCAGGTTTCCCGCGCGCGGGCAGTTCGCGAGTCTCTGGGGCGGTTCGACGCTCGCCCCGTATCGTGGGCGCGGACTCTACACCGCGCTGCTCGCCGTGCGCGTGCAGGAAGCTTGCCGGCGCGGTGTCGCTTTTCTGACTATCGACGCCAGCCTGTTGAGCCGTCCGATTGTCGAGAAGCGCGGCTTTCAACTGTTGACCCTCTCGTACCCTTGCCGTTGGAACATGAAGGAGTGACTCATCTGCTCATTTTTTTAACGAACCTTTCGCGAGAGTCCCGGCAGCCGCGCGGGAAATCAGCCGGTGAGGCGGCCCCCAGATTTTGCAGTTGTGCTGGGAGCGCCAGCGTCCCGCTGTCCAGCGCGTGCCCGGGCACGGTCGATTGTTCGCGTTCTCCGAACGCTCAATGCCAGCCGGAGGCGTGCGCTCCCGGGCGATGCCTCTCTTTGAAGCGCGACATCCAATTGCAACTCGCTATAGAGTCGATGATCCGATTCTCCACCGGGTTGATGAGCAGATGAGCAGATGAGTCGATGGGAAAAATTCTTATGACGAAAAGCGTCGTGTTCAGATTCGTTATCGTCTTCGTTTTGGTGTTCGCCGGTCTCGGTTTGCCGCACGCGCAGACGACGACGACCAACCTCGCGCCGGGTGCGCCGGGCAGTGATGCACAATGGCCGGGCGCGGGCAAGACGGCGGTCGGCACGTCGAACACGACGGAGTCGAAGGTCTGGTTCACGCTCCGCGACGGCGTGATGACCGAGGTTTATTATCCGACCGTTGACATCGCCAACTCCATCGCCTTGCAGTTCGTCGTCGTCAGCGCCGACGGCAAGCGTGTTGAAACCGAAGACGCCGACACAAACCACCGCGTCGAATCGCTCGACCCGCAGTCGCTCTCGTTTCGTCAAATCAACACGGCCAAAAGCGGCGCGTACACGATCACCAAAACCTACGTCACAGACCCCGCGCGCTCGACCGTTTTGATCGATGTCGTGTTTAAGACGAGCGACAACGCGCGGCTTTATGTCTACTACGATCCCGCGCTTGGCAACAGTGCGATGCACGACTCGGCCTGGACGGAAGGCGGCGCGCTCGTCGCTTCCGACGCCGATAAAAGTTCCGCGCTCGCTTCGAGTTCGGGTTTTGAAGAGACGACCAACGGCTATCTGGGGACGAGCGACGGCCTCGCGCAGTTGCGTCGCGACGGGCGCATCACGCACGCTTATCCGCGCGCGGCGGACGGCAACGTCGTACAGTTAGCGCGCCTGAGGGGAGACGCGCCGTTCACGCTCGCGCTCGGTTTCGGTCGTGAATCCGAAGAGGCTTTGCGCAACGCGCGTGCGTCGCTGCTGAAAGGTTTTGCGAGGGCGCGCGAAGAGTACGAAGCGGGCTGGCACGAATACATCAGGACGTTGCGCCGCGTCGAGGCGAAGTATCAAGCGCAATACGACATGGCCGCGATGGTTCTGAAGGCGCACGAGGACAAAACCTTTCGCGGCGCGATGATCGCTTCGCTGTCGATTCCGTGGGGGGGCGGCACGAACGCCAACGAGCCGAACGTCGGCGGCTATCATCTCGTCTGGTCGCGCGACCTGTATCAGGTGGCGACCGCCTTCTACGCGCTCGGCGACAAAGCGGCGGCAGACCGCGCGCTCGATTATCTGTTCCGCGTCCAGCAGAAACCCGACGGCAGTTTCCCGCAAAACTCCTGGCTCGACGGTCGCCCGTTCTGGGGTTCGTTGCAGTTGGACGAAGTCGCGTTTCCGCTCGTTCTCGCGTATCAACTCGGACGCACCGACAACGCGACGTGGACGAAGCACGTCAAGCCCGCCGCCGACTTCATCATCAAGAACGGACCCGCGACGCCGCAGGAGCGTTGGGAGGAAGAAGGCGGCTACTCGCCCTCGACCATCGCGGCGGAGATCGCGGGTTTGGTGTGCGCGGCGGAAATCGCACGGCGCAACGACGATCAGGCTTCGGCGGGCATCTACCTCGCGGCGGCTGACGATTGGGCGCGCCGCGTTGAAAGCATGACGGCGACGACGAACGGCAAGTACGGCGACAAGAACTACTATCTGCGAATAACCGCCGACGCCAACCCGAACGAGGGCTCACAACTCGAACTCAACAACGGCGCGGGAAGTTTTGACGAGCGCGAAATCGTCGATGCCGGATTTCTCGAACTCGTCCGGCTCGGCATCAAGAGTCCAAACGATCCGCTCATCGCGAAGTCGGTCGCGGTCATCGATCAGGTCATCAAAGTCGAGACTCCGAGCGGCGCGAGTTTTTATCGTTACAACCACGACGGCTACGGCGAGTTGGACGACGGCAGGCCGTGGAACTTCGACGGCAAATATACGGGCAAGGGGCGACCCTGGCCGCTGTTGTCGGGCGAACGCGGCGAATATGAACTGGCGCGCGGCGAGCGCGACAAGGCGCGCTCGCGGCTCGACACGATGCTCGGCTTCGCCAACGAGGGCCTGATGATTCCCGAACAGGTGTGGGATTCGACGCAATCGCCCGGACGCGATTTTCGCTTCGGCGAAGGGACGGGTTCGGCGACGCCGCTCGCGTGGTCGATGGCGCAGTTCATCCGGCTCGCGACCAACCTCCAGGAGGGTCGCAACATCGAGACGCCCGACATCGTCGCCGCGCGCTACGTCAAACAACCCGCCCCGCCGCGCGCGTCGAGCGGCCTCAGCGCGCGGAGCGAAGACTTCGAGTTGAACTTCGATGCGGGCGCGTCGTTTCCTCTGCGCGGTCGGGTAGCGCCGCACACGCGCGTCTTCCTGTTGACCGGCGCGCACGCGCGCGAGTTGAAAGTTGACGAGCAAGGCCGATTCGAGGCAGATGTGCTCGTGCCGCAGGGCGAGATGTTCGGCGCGGTCGCGATGCACGCGCCCGGCGGTGCGACCTCTTTCGCACGCGCGCGGCTGCGCGGCTTAACGCCGGATGAGCGGCGTCGCGAAGAGACATCGGAGCAGACGCCCGCATTCGTTGAACGATTGAAGCGCGCCGCCGCGTCGCCGGTTGTCGAAGGCAACAGCGTGACGTTTGTTTATCGCGGCGCGGCGAAGCGCGTCCATGTGGCAGGGGATTTTACCGACTGGTTGCCGGGGCGCAACGTCATGCGCGAACTGCCCGGCACCGACATCAAATACGTCACCTTCGATTTTGCGCCGGGGACGCGCGCCGAATATAAAATCATCGTCGATGGCGAATGGATCGTCGACCCGATCAACCCCGATAAGAATGGGAACGGCGTCGGGGGCTTCAACTCGAACTTCGCGCTGCCCGGCTACCGTGCGAGCGAGTTCGCGGTCGAGACGCGGGCGCTGCGCGGCACGCTCGAATCGTTGGAAGTCCCGGCTCTCACCCCCGGCGGCACGCGCAAGGTGGAGGTTTATTTGCCGCACGGCTACGCGCAATCCGGCGCGCGTTACCCGGTGCTCTACTTGCAGGACGGCTCCGACTACCTCAAGCGCGGGAGCGCGACGACGGTCGCCGATAATCTCATCGCCGCGCGCAAAGTCGCGCCCTTCATCATCGTCTTCGTCGATCCGGTCGAACGCAACAAAGAGTATTGGGCCAGCGACGCCTTCGCCGACTTCATGGCGAAGCAACTCGTGCCGCTCATCGACGCACGCTACCGCACGCGCGCCGAACGCGACAGCCGCGCGCTGCTCGGCGCGAGCCTCGGCGGTGTCATCTCGGTCTGGACGGCGCTCCGGCATCCTGATCTTTTCGCGCGCGTCGGCGGGCAATCCTCAGCCTTCCAGATCGACGACGAGCGGGTCGTCCAAGCCCTCGCGCGACTCGAACCGCAGAGCGCGCGTCCGCTGAAATTCTATCTCGATGTCGGGCGTCTCGAACCGCTCATCGAAGTCAATCGCCGCGTTCAAGTGATGCTCGCCGCGAAAGGCTTTCCGATCGTCTACCGCGAAGCCGAATCCGGTCACAACTACGCCGCGTGGCGCGACCTGCTCGCGGGCGCATACCTCGCGCTCTGGGACAACTAAATCGAGCCATGAGTGAACGCAAGGCGCTTCACGGGGGATCGACGGGCTGCGGGGCAAGGCAGACCGAATGCCACGGAAGTGATGAATCCGGCGAGGCGAACGAAAACTTATGCAGACGTGGCTGTTCGGATTTCTAATCATCGTCGTCAGCGTCGGGCTGGCGCACGTCGGGATTCTGTGGGTGCGGCGCGCCGTCCCGCTGGCGGTGCTCGAATCCCATCAGGATGTCGCGGGGTTCATTATCGGCGTGCTCGGCGCGCTCTACGCGGTGCTGCTCGCGTTTGTCGTCGTGGTGGTGTGGGGGCAGTTTGAGGATGCGCGGACGGCGGTCTCGAACGAAGCCAACCAACTCGGCGACCTCGCGCGTATGGCCGAAGGGTTTCCCGCCCCCGTCGCGCAGAATGTTCGCGCGGCCATCGAAAACTACGCGAGATTCTCGATGGAGCAGGAATGGCCTGCGATGGAGCGCGGCGACGCAGAAGGTCTTCGGTACCAATCCGCCGTCGAAAACCTCTGGAAAACCTACGGCGCGATCGAGCCGCAGACGCCGCGCGAAAACACGCTCTACGACCAGTCGCTCGAACGTCTCAACGACCTCAGCGACAGCCGCCGCGCACGTCTCCACATCAGCCACGAAGGAGTCCCCGCAATTATGTGGATGCTGCTGCTCGGCGGCGCGGTGACGACCATCGGCTTTACCTATTTCTTCGCCGTCAAAAACTTTCGCGCGCAGGCGTTGATGACCGCCGCGCTGACCACCGTCATCGCCTTCATCCTCTTTCTCATCCTCGCGCTCGATAATCCGTTCCGGGGCGCGGTCAGCGTCTCGTCAGAACCCTTCCAACGTATCATCGAACGCACACAGCCCGCTCGATGAAGAGACGGGCTGCCGGTGGTATGCAGGGATAAATTGATGCCCACTAGAGGATTTGAACCTCTGACTTCTACCGTGTGAAGGTAGCACTCTACCGCTGAGTTAAGTGGGCGCGCCTTTTGCGAAAGGAATCGCATCCTAGCAAAGCGACGGCGAGAGCGTCAAGCAAGCCTCCCGGGGCTTCGGGAAAGATGCTCCCGCCACGCGTCGTCGATAAACTCTACTTGGTTTCCGCCGGGGCTGTTTCACCTTCAGCGGAATCTTCAACCGAAGCCGGGCCTTCGTTGTTGGTGCGGATACCGCTGATGTTTGCATCGATGTAGAAGTGTCGTCTGCCGCTCGCGCTGACGCCGTCTTTCTGCTGCGGGTCGGCGTTGAGCGTAAACGACGGCGGCGTGCTGCCCGATTTCGGCGTGACCTTCAACGTGAAGACGTAGCCGTCGACGGCGGGCGCGTCGCCCGCGAAACGCCGGTCAAGCGAGCCTGATTCAATCAACTGGTCGAACGTGCCGTAGGCGGTGCGTCCCCTGCCGTTGAAATAGACGCGCTGCTCGGTGGCGACGGTCTTGAGCGTTTGAATCGCGGCGGTTTCGTTGCCCGCGATGACGGCGTTGCGCCACGCCGGGACGCCGACGCCGACGAGGATGCCGATGATGGCGATGACGATCATTAGTTCGATGAGCGAAAAGCCGTGCTCGGTCGAACGATGGGAGGGTCGCGTTTTCATATCCAAATTCCTCACTGACGCTACACGAACCGCAGACAATCGCGGTTCCACATTCTCGGCAAATTTTCGATACATAAGAACTTCCGTGCCGTATCAAGCCTGACAATCTTACTACACCGGCGCGCGGGAAGTCACATTGACGCGCAGACGGTTCGATGCCGTCCCGCGCGGAAACTTTGTACGTCCTCACCCACCCGACGAAATTCGTTCGGCGTGGCATACTTTGACGACCGCGCAAACATCTATTCCAGAATCCTGTGGCGCGGCGCAGAGTCGGCGGCCTGCCGTTTTAACGTCGGCGTAATGTAGAATGAGGCGGGGGCACAGGTTATTGATGAGAAATCTTCAAACGGCGAACGGGGAAGCGGAAGCGATTGCGAAGGTGGGAGCCGCCGAAAAGGTCGGGCGGCTGCACATGGCGATCGAGAGCGTCATCAAGGGGAAAGGCGAAGCGGTGCGGTTCGCCCTCGTCGGATTGCTGGCGGGCGGGCATTTGCTGGTCGAAGACGTACCCGGCGTCGGCAAGACGACGCTCGCGCAGTCTCTCGCGCAGTCTCTCGACTGCACATTCCGGCGCATTCAATTTACCTCCGACCTCCTGCCCTCGGATGTCATCGGCCTATCGGTTTACAACGAGCGCGCGGGTGAATTCGAGTTCAAACCCGGTCCCATCTTCGCCAACGTGGTGCTCGCCGACGAGATCAATCGCACCACGCCCAAGACGCAGTCGGCGCTGCTTGAAGCGATGGCCGAAGGGCACGTCACGGTCGAAGGCACGACGCATCGTTTGGAGTCGCCCTTCATCGTCGTCGCGACGCAGAACCCCATCGAGCATCACGGCACTTATCCGCTGCCCGAATCGCAGCTCGACCGTTTCATGCTCCGTCTGCGGATCGGCTATCCGGCCATCGAAGTCGAGAAGCAAATTCTGCGCGACCGCGAGCGCGGCAACCCGCTCGACGACCTCCGCCCGGTGATGTCAGGGGCGGATATCGTCGAACTGCAAGACGTGGTCGGGTTAGTGTCGGTTGACGACGCGCTCGTCGATTACCTGATGCGTATCGTCGCGGCGACGCGCGATTCCGAGATGCTCGACCTCGGCGTTAGCCCGCGCGGGACGCTCGCGCTGCTGCGCGCGGCGCAAGCCCTCGCGCTCACCGAAGACCGCGCCTACTGCGTCCCCGACGACATCAAGCGGCTCGTGCTGCCCGTCTTCGCGCATCGACTGATGGTCAACTCACGCTTCTCGTCTTCGCTCCGGCGTAGCGAAGAGGCCGAAGCCGTTCTCCGCGAAATCATGAAGACGGTCAGCGTTCCGCTTTGATGTTTATGATCGGTTCGACCGTCTGGCTTGGCGCCGGGCGGTCGATAAACATCCTTTCGGGACACCACCACAACGGTCGGGCATCAGCATTATTCCCGCATGACAACAGAGACGAGCGCGCGCGCGAAGCCGCCGCGTAAGGCATTTCAAATTTTGCGTGCGTGGGCGCGGGCGATTCTGGGCACGGCGATGGTGCTGGGCGGCGTCGCGGCGGCGTTCGCGACGGTGTGGGCGCGGCGGCACGGCGAAATGGAGTGGGCGCGGACGGGCGCGATTGCCTCGTTGGTGTTCGCCGTGCTGATGGTGTTGTTCGTCGTGCCGCCGCTGACGCGTTCGGCACGCGCCGAGTCGGCGCGGCTCGATCTCCCATTTCAAATCACATCTGGCGGACTGATCTTCATCGGCATCTTTCTCATCGTCGCGTTCGCGGCCTGGAACACGGGGAACAATCTTCTCTTTTTGATCTTCTCGGTGCTCGCCTCGACGCTGTTCGTGGCGTGGACGGCGGCGCGCACGTCGCTGCGCGACCTCGTTGTGTCGGCGCGCTTCCCCGATCACATTTTCGCGGGCGAGCGGGCGCCCGTCATCGTCACGTTGCACAACACGAAGCGTCTGTTGCCGTCGTTCTCGGTGCTCGTCGAAGGCCGCAGCCGCGAGGGTGAAGCGGGCGCAGGGCGTTGGCGACGCGGCGGCGGTCGGCAGCGTTTCGCCAAGCGCGTGCTCGCTTATTTCATGTATGTCCCGCACCACGCCAAAGTTGAGCAGCGCGTCGAACAACTGTTCCCGAAGCGCGGCCACGAACTCATCACGGGCTTTGAAATCTCGACGCGTTTCCCCTTCGGGTTCTTTCGCCTGCGTCGCCGCTTGCACGCGCGCAACGTCGATTTAATCATCTATCCGAAGCCCGAACCATCCGGCGACGAATTGCACTTGCTGCCGATTCACGCCGGGCGTCTGCCGTCGGCGCGGCGCGGGGCGGGGCACGACCTCTACAGCCTCCGCGACTATCAACCGCAGGACGACATGCGCCACATCGACTGGAAAGCGACCGCCCGCGCCAGCCGTCTAGTCGTCCGTGAGTTTGCCGCCGAGGACGAGCGCCGCATCGAAATCGCCCTCGACACACGCCTGCACAACGAACACGCCGATGTCGAAGCGGATTTCAAAGACCGCTTTGAGAGCGGCGTGACGCTCGCCGCCTCGCTCGTTTTGCACTTCATCGAGGAACGCGCCGAAGTGCGTCTCACGCTTGGTGACGACGCGGGGCGTTACGGCGTCGGGCGCGAACATCTCTACGCCTCGCTCCGTCGTCTCGCGCTCGTCGCGCCCGACACGAGACCCGCTATCGAAAACCAGCGCGCCGATTTCTGGCAGCACCTCATTCACGCCACGCCCAGCGTTCACGGCGACTACGTGGTTCTCCTGACCACCGCCGCGCCCGGGTCGATTCCATCGAACCTCTGGCGCAAGTCACACGTCATCTACCTGTAAAAGTTGTTGCCCCCGCGTGACGCGACGAGATTCAGACGTGGAGCTTGAGCGTCAAATAACCGGAGCGTGAGAGGTCGCACCGACGAGGCTTCAGCGTAGTCCGAGCATCAACAGCACCGAACGGTCGTAAACCTCGCCGCCACGCTCGCGCCATTCGCGGTAAGCTATCGTCTCATCCTCGTCCACCGCGCGATTGCCCAGACGCGCGGCGGGAGTTTTCCCCAGAGCGTGTTCGGTCAGTGCCAGATGCGCGCGTCGAACTTCCAACTCCTGACCCGAGTCGAGCGCGGCTTCGGCGCTCTCCACGTCCGGATAAAATTCTTCGTAGACGAGAATGTGCCACACGTTCTCGTCACCGCGCCGCTCGACATCGAGCACGCGCAACAGCCCGAACCCGCTCTCGATTTGAAAAACCAGATTATCGCCCGCCGCGAATGACAAAGACATAAGCCGCCCGTCCTATCTCTCTCGCAAGAATGTCGTCGTAACGAAAGCTTAGCACAGAGCGCGCGACCGACGCCCGCGCGGTCTCTGGATAGTTTCGACGGAGACGGGTTAGTATGTCCGCGCGCGTTTGCGCGAAGAGCGAAGAGATGCGACGCGACAAAGGCCGGAGGATTGCGAAGCGATGCCGCAGCCGGAGACAGCCAAAGACTACTACTCGATTCTGGGTGCGGAACAGGACGCGCTGCCGGGCGAGATCGAACGTCTCTACAAGCGTCTCGCCGTCCGGCATCATCCGGATCGCGGCGGCGACGAAGAAGCGATGAAGACAATCAATGAGGCCTACGGCGTGCTCCGCAACGACGATGCGCGGCGCGCTTACGATGCGCAGCGGCTTCCACCACGCGCCGGTGCGACGTTCGTCGCTCCGGCGAGCGCGCCGGGGGCGAAGGCCGATGCCATCAGCGGGCGCATCGTCGGCGCGGTGTTGTGTGTGGTGGTCGGGTTGGCGCTGTTGCTGCTGGTGCGTTTCCAGTACATGTGGTTTTTGTGGCCGCTGGCGATTCTGGCCGCCTTCGTCGTGCTGCTTGGCGTGCTGATGGCGCACGCGGCGCTGGTGTTTGCGCGCGAAGGCTTTGCCCCGACGCACCCCGCGCGCCGCTACGTGTGGGCGCAGGAGACGGCTTTTTGGTCGGCGGTCGGCGGCGGCATTTACGGACTCTATCTTTTGATTAGCGCGATTTGAATATGAGCTTGACCGGACTCGAACTGCTTTTTTTAGAAGTCAACGCCCTTGAAGAATCCGTGTCGTTCTACGTCGAACAACTCGGATTTGAACTGGAATCGAAGTCGCCGGAAGCCGAGCCGCCGATGGCGACGCTCCGCGCCGGAGCCTTGAAACTGATGCTCGCGCAAGTCCCTCTGACGATGGCGCGGCGCGGGCGCGGCGTCCACTTCTTTTTCGGCGTCGCGGATGTTGACGTTTATTTTTCGCAACTCCAAAGTCGCAACATCGATTGTCTGCCGCCCACCGACGAAGGCTGGGGCGGACGCTTCATCACGCTCGAAGACCCCGACCGCTACCGCCTCTTCTTCGTCATGTGGCACGAGACAGAACGCGACCGCAGCGATTATGTCGTCGGTCGCTGGCAGACGTGAAGGGGCGGCCAGCCAGCGTCTGGCTAATCCCTTTGAATCCCTGCCGGGGGTGAGAGCCGGGAGTGTGATGTTGGATGCTGCGCGTTAAGACGTTAAGACGTTAAGACGGGGTGTAATTAAAAGTGGGACTCAGGGATAATGACTTTCACTAAACAGCGAAAGTGGAGGTCAATCATGTCAAATTCCAGCAACAGGTTAGATGAGCGGACTAGAAGGTTGATCGCAAGTCTCCAGGAACACCCGGAA
>JBGTHJ010000305.1:0-1898 GCA_041746175.1 Pyrinomonadaceae bacterium | reverse complement strand
CGGCACGAGCATGTAGCGCCGCTCCTTACGCTTGGGCCACGCGCGCGAGTCAAGCTCCACCCAATCATCCCAACGCTCTTTGGGCGGAAACGCCGCGAGGTGAATGCGGCTCGGCCCCGGATAAAAAGTCTCGCCGCGCGCCTCGGTCTCTCGGCGCGCGGCGCTCACGCGCTGATTGAGTTCGTCTAGTTTCATCGAATTCGGTGGAGAGTTACGCGGGTATCTTCATTTTACTGTCGTACCAGTTATTAACCTCTGCAATTATGTCATCCAGAGTGTCGCTCTCAAGCCTGAAAAACAGCTTGCCTTCGTCCAAGAGTAACCGCGGGTATGATTGTTCACCATATACCGGCTTTTTAAGCCACCTGAAATAGCCTTCGTCGGTCTCCATGATGAAAACGAACAGACACAGAGGGAAAGGTATATCTCGCGGGACGAAAACTTCCTTGATATTGATCTGGGCTTCGCCGCCGTCAGGCGTGACGGCGCGAACCTGCGACGCAGACTTCAGCGCTTTCACCTCAACCCCAAACATGCGCCCCGTGTATTCGCCGTCTTTCATCAAACTCACCAAATAGTCCACGCCATAATCAACGCTTTGGCTTGGCGCGGTAATCGCCAAATCCTCCCTCCGCGAGAGGTAAACGAAGGCGAGTTGTTCAGCCCTCTTCCCCAAATACCAAACGTTCTCATCAGACATGGCTTCACCTCCAGCGCGGATCAAGGAAGTGCGAAGCAAAACGGCGCAGCCTGCCGGTTGTCCAGAACTCCTTCACTTCCTCCCATAAAATAATTTGGTTAGGCTCGTTAAGCGGAAACGTTGTCGGGAAGCTTGACATACGACTCAGCCATTCGCCATTGGCGGAGATGATGTACCCTTCTTCCCACACATCGTCAATCCCGACGATGTACGTCGGCGCCGGATAGAGGGCCAGTTTCCTCATATCGTCCCAGCGGATATGAACCCGCAGCCGCTTGTCTATCTTAGTATAACCGCTCCGGGTAGTTTTTACTTGCGCGAAGAAATAAGGGGTAACGTCGCCTGCGTTCAGAAGCTCGACCACGAAATCAACCAAGGGCCATTTGTCTCCGAGGAAATAGGGCCGAAAGATAGGCGTGTCCCGCCCATAGAACCTTGTAATGATCGTCGAGAAGAGAAATTCTCCTCTCTGTCCAAGCTCATTTGACATCGGTGCGCCTCAAGCGCTTGAGGAGGAGAATGGTTGAAGAGTGGGTGTCAGGATGAGCGCACGGCGGCGTTTGTCCGGGGCGCGAAAGGTGTCCCAGTAGACATCGCCCTGCTTCACGGCTCGCCCCACACCCGCTCCGCATCCCACTCGTCGAACTCATCGGCCCGCGGCGGATGGCGTGCGTACCCTCGCTCGTGTTGCTGCTCTAAAGCGATTAGGGCACGCTCACGCAACGCCCTTTCCAAAGCCGCGCGGATGAAACTCTCACGCGATATGTCCAGAGAGCGCGTGGCGCGGTCAACCTCCGCCAACAAAGCTTCGTCAATCGTCACTTCGATGGTCTTCATAGCTCGTAGTCTAACACGCCGCGCGGTCACTTTTTGATTTCGAGCGAGCCGAGCAGCGCGTCGTACAATCGCAGGCTCGGCTGGAAATTTTCGGGGGCGAGCCGTTGCAGACGAAGGCGCGTCCGGTTGGCGTAAACATTATATTCGCGCTTCAGCCGGGCTGAATTTTTGCCGTAAAAGCTGTAGGGCAGCGTGTGGCCGTCGTGGGTTTTGACATCGTGGCTGTCGGGCAGGAAGGGCGCGGCGGCGGGCAGTGTGGCGGTGATGTAGTAGCGTCCGTCGTCGGTCAGCCCGCGAAACTCGTAGGTGATGCTCTGGTTGTTAATCAGCGACTCGTCCTGCTGGCTTTGCGTAAGGTAGG